>JAOPVZ010000040.1 GCA_025965935.1 Frankiales bacterium
GCGCCGAGGATGATGAAGAACAGCACGAGCTGCACCAGCCCGGACTGCGCGTAGTTCCACAGCAGCAGCTGCTCGATGATGCCGATCCCGACTCCGCTGATCATGGCGATCGGCAGCGACTGCATGCGCGCCAGCACGGCTCCGGTCAGGGCGATGAGCAGCAGCGAGGGGCCGAAGCTGTCACCGCTCGTGAAGCCCTCCGTGGGCTGCTTCAGGATGGCCGCGAAGGCGGCGAGCGACCCGGCGATTCCCCAGGCGAGGGTGCTCATCCGGGCCGAGAAGATTCCCGACATCCGGGCGGCTTCCGGGTTCGCGGCCGACGCGCGGATGCCGGTGCCGTAGCGGCTGAACTTGAGGAACAGGCCGACGGCGAGGACCACCACGGGAGACAGCAGGAGCATGCCGGAGTAGGCGGTCGTGACCAGCAGGGCGCCGACTCGGAACTCCGGCAGGAACGACGGCTTCGGGTACGCCGAGCCGGCGCCCGCCTGGCTGTTGATCGCGTAGGCGAACAGCACCAGGAACTGGCCGACGCCGAGGGTGGCGACCACCGACATGATCGCGGGCGCCTTGCGCAACCGGCGTACGACGGCGGCCTCGGCCAAGCCCGCGACGGCGGCCGCCACCGCGAGGGCCGGCAGGAAGGCGATCCAGTACGGGATGTGCCACTTCACGACCTCGATGCCGAAGAACGCGGCGCCGAACGCCCCGACCTGGCCGTGCGCGAAGTTGATGATCCGGTTGGTGCGGTAGATGAGCACCAGGCCGACGGCCAGCAGCCCGTAGGTGGACCCGATGATGGTGCCGAGCAGCAGCACCGGCAGCGGCGACTCCCAGTGCTGCGAGCCGGTATGGCTGGTCTTGATGGTCGGCAGCGCCACGGTGAGGGCCAGGACGACAGCGGCGATCGCGACGGCCAGCGTGATCACCCGGCGCGGCGACAGCGCGTTGCGGAGGGCGAGCACTGCCCGCTCGACCAGGAGGCTGTTCACGCGTCCGCCCCGGTGTCGGCCTTGGACGCGCCCTCGAGGAAGACGGCACGCAGCAGATCGTCCCGGGCGAGCAGCTCGGCCGCCGGTCCGTCGAAGCGCATCTCGCCCTTCTCCATGAAGTACGCGTGGTCCACCAGGGACAGCGCGATGTTGACGCTTTGTTCGACGAGGACGACGGCCGTTCCTCCCTCGTTGATGCGACGCACCATGTCCAGGAGCTGGCCGACGATGACGGGGGCCAGGCCGAGGGACAGCTCGTCGATCAGCAGCAGCTTCGGCTGCAGGATCAGGGCCTTGGACAGTCCCAGCATCTGCTGCTCGCCGCCGGAGAGATTGGCCGCGAGCGAGGTGCGGCGCTCCCTGAGCCGGGGGAAGGCCTCGAAGCACAGCTCGATGCTCTCCTCGACGCGGCGCCGGTCCCGGCCCAGCGTGTACCCGAAGGCCCGCAGGTTCTCGACGACGTCCATCGTGCCGAACACGGCCCGGCCGCCCGGGACCTGCGTGATGCCGAGCGGCACCCGCCGCTCCGCGTCGAGGTAGGTGATGTCCTCGCCGCGGAAGCGCACGCTTCCGGTACTGGGCAACCCGATGCCGGACACGACCTTCAGCAGCGTGGACTTGCCGGCGCCGTTGGTGCCCAGCAGCGCCACCATCTCACCGTCGTCGACGGTGAAGTCGACGTCGAAGAGCACCTGCAGCTGACCGTAGGAGAAGTCCACGCCGCGGCACGACAGCATCGGCAGGTGACCGCCCCGCTGCTTGATGACACGGACGTCCTCGCTCTCGAGGACCTCGTCGATCATCCGGTCGAGGTCGTTGTCCACCAGCTTGCGGGCGCTGGCCACGATCAGCCCGGCAACGACCCCGGGCAGCATCAGCGAGGCGATGGCGACCGAGAGCCCGAAGCGCCGGTCCAGGCCGGACAGGAAGATGACGCCGACGATGGAGCCGCCGGCCGCGAACATCCCGGTCACGGCGGCTGCGTGCGGCCGGAAGCGCGCGTCCATGACCGACAGCAGTGCCGCCGTCAGGCCAGGGGTGATGACGGCGATGAGGCTCTGGCCGACGGCGAAGGCCAGGAACATCAGGGCGAACAGCGGCATCAGCGCCCCGACCGCGATGAACCCCACGGCAGCCATCAGGGCGACGCCGGCGAAGCCGACCACCCACGCGGGGTCCTGCCGGAACCGGCGCTCAGCCCACTGCCCGAAGACGACGAGCGCGATGATGCTGACGCCCGCGATGACGCTGAAGAAGACGCCGCGCTGGCTGGCGTCGAGGTCCCAGCGCACCTCGAGGAAGCTCGACAGGTAGGTCCCGAACGGCACCAGCAGAACGCCGAGGGCGAAGTAGCCGAACGCGAGCCGACGCACGGTCGGGATGAGCAGCACCCGACGCACGATCTCGAAGAAGCCGAGCGCCACGTCCTCCGAAGCGACCGCCTCGACGTGCTCGCCCGAGACGGCCTCGTGCTCGTCCGCGCGCAGGGCATCGGTGTCGTAGCGGCCGGTGCCGGGGTCCCGCAGCCCCAGGCACAGCAAGGTGGTCAGCGTGGACGCGATGCCCAGGCCCAGGAAGACGCCGCGCCAAGTGAGGTCGAGCGGACCGGCCAGCAGGCTCACCAGCAGCGGCGCGGCGATCTGCCCGCTGGTCTTGATCGCCGAGTAGCCGGAGAGGACACGAACCCGCGCCTGCGGCGGGTAGGAGTCCACGAGCAGCGGGGCGTGCAGTGCGTAGACCGACCCTGTCGAGATGCCGTCGAGCACCAGGACCGCGATGAGGCCGAGCAGGCTCGTCACCACCCCGGTGAACAGGGTGACCACCGACCAGGCCAGACCGGTGACGATGCAGATCAGCGCGCGGCGGCCGCGGCTCTGCGAGAGCGCGGCCATGGGCAGCGGCGCGAGCACGATGGCGAGGAAGGCGAGCGTCCGGGCGGCGGCGATGGCGCCCAGGGACATGCCGAGCGCCCGGCTCACCTCGGGGGTCAGGATGGTGAACGCCTCGGACTGGAAGAGGTCGACGACGCTGAGCAAGCCCAGGGCGACCAGCGGGTAGACGGTGAGACCGTGCTAGCGGAGGACCGGCCGCAATGGCGGCGCGTGGTCGTCGCCTGAGATCCCCAGCGTCGAGCGGGCCGCCAGCCGGCGCGCCGACCGCGTGTCCGGGTCGGCGTCGAGCACCGAGGGCGTGTCGAGAACTGCGGTCACACGGACCTCCGCTTGCTGGTGAAGGGCCGGTACCAGGCGCTCTCACCGATGCGGTGGCCGGTGCCGTCGAGGAGGACGATGTTGACGTAGTGCTGCTCGTCGCCCACCCCGTCAGCCACCCTCGGGAGGACGTCGAGCGTGAGGGAGCTGTCTGCGGTGACGTAGACCTGCTCGTCGGCCAGGTACTGCTGGTCAGGGCAGCGCGGGTCGCGCTGGCAGCTCCGGTCGTTCCTCGTCAGCCACCTGAGGTCCTTGCCGACGGGCATCGGGGCGCGGTCGACGAACACGGCGAAGACCCCCGAGGACGTGCTGCGCTGACCGTCGAGCGCGGTGGGCTCGAAGTCCTTCATAGACCAGGAGACGGTGACGGGAGCTGAGACCTTCGCCCGCGCCTTCGGCGTCTCGAACGTGAGCCGGTGGTCGTTGCGGAACTGGAGCTGGCTGGCGTTGCAGCCGGCCACAGTGAACGCAGTGGCAAGGCACAGCACCAACGCTGCGCCGCGCCGTGCGCTGGGTCGCCGCACGCAGGACTCCTTCGTACTCCTCGGAAGGATCCATCCTCTCCTGACAAACCGGACACGTCGTCGTCGGGGCGAACAACCTCGGGAAGACTTCGTCGTGCGCAGGGACGACTCGCGGAGCGGTCAGACCACCTCGTCGAGCAGCGCCATCGGGTCGGTAGCCAGGAAGAGGTGGCCCGCGCCCTCGAACTCGACCAGCCTGCCGCGCGGGATCACCCCCGCAGCCCAGCGCGCCACGCCGATCGGGACGTGGGTGTCCGCCGTCCCGTGCAGGACGACAGTGGGGACGGCGAGCTCGCCCAGCGGCAGACCCGGTCCGGTGTAGAGCGCCAGCTCCCGCGCGGCCGCCGACGGGCCCTGCCGGATCGCCTCGGTGAGAGCGGCCTGCACCAGCGCGAACTCACGGGCATCGGTGAGCACCGCTCGGTCCGCGGAAGGCCTGCCCTTGAGCATGCGCTCATCCATCGGAGTGCTCCGCCTTGCGAGCGCCCGCAGCTGCGCGCCCATCGCCAACGTGACGAGCCAGCGGGCCCGTGCGGCGAGGCCGAGCAGCAGCCGGGTCCGGCGTGACCGACCTGCGAGGGCGTGCGCCGGGGCTCCGGGCAGCATCGCGCAGGCGAGCACGAGCCGGCTGACGCGCGCGGGAAGCCGCAGTGCTGCAGCGGCGGCGAAGCCCCCGCCCCCGCAGGCACCGGCAAGGGTCACGCGGTCCAGGCACAGCCGGTCGAGGAGCTGCCGGATGTCGTCCGCATGCCCGAGGAAGCTGCCGTTCGGTCTCGGGCTGGAGAGCCCGTACCCGGGCCGGTCGGTCGCGATCACCCGCACACCGGCTACTCGCGCCGTGGCGTCGAGGCCCCCGAAGATCAGCCGGGACCCGGGCGTGCCGTGCAGGGCCAGCAGGGGTCGCCCGGCCGGGTCGCCGTACTCGGCGTAGGCCAGTGATCGGCCGTCCGCGAGCACGATCGAGCTTGCCGCACCGGCACCCATGTCGGTCACAGCTCCTCCCGTCGCCGACATTGTCGCGGCGCCAGGTGCCGGATGCGTGGTCCGGCGGGCAGAACAACGGGTGCGTCAGTGATGCCCCGCCACAACGCGGCTCAGGTGCCGAGCGCGTTGACCGCCTCGGCCAGCTTGTGGTCCTTGTCGGTGATGGCACCGCCCTGGTCGTGGGTGTTCACGGCCAGCCGGACAGTCCGCCAGCGGATGTCGATGTCGGGGTGGTGGTCCTGCGCCTCGGCGATGTCGGCCACCTTGGCGACGAACGCGACGGCCGCTGGGAACGACTCCAGCTCGAAGGAGCGGGTCAGCTTCCCGTCGTACTCCTCCCACCCGACGGTCATGCGGTTGCCTTCATGGCGGCGATGGACTCGTCCGTGCAGCTGTCCCAGAAGGCGCCGACGACGTCCTCCACCTGGCTGAAGGACTCGGCGGCGTAGAGCAGGTCCTGGTAGACGGTGATGTCGTACTCGGTCGTGCCCATGTCGACCAGGTCCAGCGGCTTGATCGTCATGCCCCGGAACTCCTCGATCTCGCCGGGGCTCGACAGGATGCCGGCGCCGTAGGTCTTGAGCGCACCCCCCTCGTGCAGCACGCCGAACTCGAGGGTGAACCAGAAGACCTTGCTGATGAACTGCAGCGCCTCGTCGGTCTCGACCCGGTTGGTCGCGCGGCCGGCGGCCTCGTAGAGCGCGGTGAACCTCGGGTTCGCCAGCGTGTTGCCGTGGCCGACCACCTCGTGCAGCACGTCCGGCTCGGGTGTGTAGAGCGGCACGGAGTGATGCCGGACGTACTGCGTCGACCAGAACGCCTTGTCCGCAAGGGATCCGTAGAACTCCCGCAGCGGCACCAGACCGGCAGCGGGCCGGTAGCGGTAGCCGGTGAGGGGCCGCAGCATCTCCCTGACGTCCTCGAGCTGCGGGATGTGGTCCTTCGGCAGGCCCAGCGCCTCCTTGCCGTCGAGGTACTCCTGGCAGGCGAAGGTGCGGTGCTTGTCGACCAGCGCCTCGCTCACCTCCCGCCAGACCTCGTGCTCGGCGTCGGTGTAGTCGGCGGTCGGGCAGGGCTGCCCGGGCTGCCACTGGGACGCGAGCGTCGCGAGGGCGTCGCGGCGACGGCGGTACTCCGGGTCGGCGAAGCCGGGATGGCCCGCGCCGAGCTGCACCTTGAGCGTGCCGTCGTCGTGCGTGACCACCGGGGCGAAGTACTGCGCTTCCTCGAACATGGCTCGAGTGTGATCCGCTGTACGACGGGAAGCCACTCCTGCTGGACGGGTTGCTGTCATCAGGCTGTTATCAGGGCAGGATGTCTGACCATGGACGACACCGATCGGCTGCTGCTGGACGTTCTGCGCGCGGACGCCCGGATCTCGATCCGCGACCTCGCCGCGCAGGTGCACGTCTCGCGGGCCAGCGCCTACGCCCGGGTGAAGCGGCTCCGCGACACCGGGGTCATCCGCGGGTTCACCGTCGACGTCGACCACGGCGCGCTGGGCCTCGGGCTGCCGGCCTATGTGCACGTGCGGATCAAGCAGAACTCGTGGAAGCGGTTCCGGGAGAAGGCCTGGGCGCTCGAGGAGGCCGTGCACGTGGCGCTGGTCGCCGGTGACTTCGACTGCGTGCTGCTGGTGCGCACGCGCGATGCCGAGCACCTGCGGGAGCTCGTGCTCGAGCGCATCCAGGCGCTGCCCGAGGTGCTCGCCACTCAGACCGTCCTCGTCTTCGAGGAGCACACCGGTTCCTGACCCCCCTTCCTGAGGTCTCGCACACGACCCGGCCACGGACCACGCTCACGCAAGCCCGCGCGAGCCGACCGAACGCGCGAGAGCTCAGGAAGGTCAGAGGGAGGCGAGCTGCCGGCGGAAGCGGCGGACCATGAGGAAGCGCTCGGCGCAGCGGGTGCACAGCACTCCCGCCATCGCGCAGCAGCACCACGGGTTCACAGAGGCGACTGTCCGTTGCGGAAGGGTTACGCGTCAAGAGAGGTCCCCTCGACAGGCCGCTACTGGGCCAGCAGCTGGGCGACCCGGAAGGGCACCTCGGCGGTCAGGCTGATGACGGTCGACGTGCGGGCCACGAGCTGGGTCGACGTGATCGCGTCGAGCACCCGCTGCAGGTCCCCGTGGTCACGCGCGACGATCCGGCAGAGCACGTCGCCCTGGCCGGTCGTCGTGTGCGCCTCCAGCACCTCCGGGATCGAGCGCAGGTGCTCCGAGATCGCGGCGATGCCGTGGCCCTGGTGCACCTCGAGCGTGGCGAAGGCCATCACGCCGTACCCCATGGCGCTCGGGTCGACGGTCGGGACCCAGTCCCGGATGACCCCGTCGCGCTCGAGCCGGGCGATCCGGGCCTGGGCGGTCCCGCGGGCGACGCCGAGCCGGCGCGAGGTCTCCAGGACGCCCAGCCTGGGCTCGGTGAGCAGCAGCTCCAACAAGGAGCGGTCCAGGGCATCCAGACTGGTCATGTTGTCCAGGAAACCACGCCGGCCACTGGGCCACCTGCACAACGTGACCAGCAGCGCGAGGCTCTCTTGCGCACCCGACGAACCGGAGTCATCGTCTGCACATGACCACTGCGCATGACGACTTCCCGCTCGACGGCTGGGACCACATCCGGTTCGTCGTCGGCAACGCCCGGCAGGCAGCCCACTTCTACGCGACCGCCTTCGGCATGCAGCTCATCGCCTACCGCGGCCCGGAGACCGGCTCCCGCGAGCGCGCCGAGTACCTCCTCGAGAGCGGCGGCGCCCGCTTCCTCATCACCGCCCCGGTCGTGGCCGGCACGGCGGACGGCGAGCACCAGGCCCGGCACGGCGACGGCATCGTCGACGTGGCGCTCCGCGTCAGCGACGCCGAGCGGGCGTATGCCCTCGCGATCGAGCGCGGCGCCATCGGGCTGCAGGAGCCGACCGTCACCGAGGACGAGTTCGGCAAGGTCGTGCTGGCGGCGATCCAGACCTACGGCGAGACCCGCCACACGCTGGTGCAGCGCACCGACTACAGCGGGCCGTTCCTCCCCGGCTTCGTCGGGCGCGAGTCCCTCGTGGCCAAGCCCGAGAAGCGCTTCTTCCAGGCGATCGACCACGTGGTCGGCAACGTCGAGCTCGGCAAGATGGACGAGTGGGTGGCCTTCTACAACAAGGTCATGGGCTTCGTGAACATGAAGGAGTTCGTCGGCGACGACATCGCCACCGAGTACTCCGCGCTGATGAGCAAGGTCGT
>JAOPVZ010000057.1 GCA_025965935.1 Frankiales bacterium
CGCGCCACCGAAGCCGAAGCCCTCGAGGACCTCGGGCGCGTCGGCGCCGTACACGAGCAGCACCACGGTCGCGCCCATGAGGCCCAGGCCGACGGTGAACATGCCCACGACTCCGCCGGAGCGGAACGCGATGCGCAGCGCCGGCTTGCTGCCCACGGTGTTGGCGGCGTGCGCCACGCGCACGTTGGCCCGGGTCGCGAGGGTCATCCCGATGAAGCCCACCGCGGCGGAGAAGGAGGCCCCGATGAGGAAGAACAGCGAGCGACCGAACCGGACCTCCGCCGTGCCCGGGAGCAGGAACAGCAGCGCGAACACCAGCACCGCGAAGCCCGCGAGGGTGCGGAACTGGCGGCTCAGGTAGGCGGCTGCCCCTTCCTGCACCGCCCTGCTGATCTCACGCATCTTCTCGGGGCCCTGCTCGGCGGCGAGCACCTCACGGGCGAACAGTCCGGCGAACCCGAGCGCGACGACCGAGACGACGAGGATGATGTAGAGCAGCGGCTTGTCACCGGACAGCACGGATGCCAGCCCGTCTGACGACGCCGCGTAAGGCACTGCGGACACGCGTCCTCCTGTGTAGGTGCGGGCACGTGCCCGCGGGCCGCCGCTTCCAGCGTCACGGCCGAGCGGCGGTGAGGTTACAGGTCCGCTGTGGCGCGGTTCACAGCGGCTGGGTCCTGGGTGAGGTCGTTCCGCCGCGAATCAGGGCGTTCGCACCGGCAGCGGCCACCGCAGCCGCACCGTCGTCCCGGCCTCCGTCGACGTCACGTCGATGTCGTCGACCAGGCCGCCGAGGACGGCGAGCGAGACCCGCGGGTCGACACCCTCGTCCGCGTGGTCGTCCTGGAGGCCATCCTGGAAACCATTGTGGCCGCTCCCCTGGACGGCGCTGCCGAACAGCGCCTCCGGGTCGGTGCCCTCCGGCGGCAGGCCCTGGGGTCCGTGGTCGATGACCTCGACCGTCAGGCCGGCGGTGTCCTCGCGCAGCAGGATCCGCACCGGGACGTCCGGCGCGTGCGCGGCGTGCAGCGCCACCGCCCGCGAGCAGGCCTCACCGAGCGCCCAGCGGAGCTCGTCGACGAGCTCGTCGGGAAGCCCGGCGCGGCGGGCAGCCGCGACACCGACCAGGCGGGCGGTACGGACGTGGTGCGGCCGCGGGGACAGCAGCAGCTCGACGGTGGGCAAAAGCTCAGTCGGTCGCTGCGACGGCCTCGTCCACGCTCGCGTGGATGGGGAAGACCTTCGTGAGCCCGGTGATGCGGAAGATCTTGAGGATGCGCTCCTGGGTGCAGACCAGGCGCAGGCTGCCCTCGTGGGCGCGGACCCGCTTGAGGCCACCCACAAGCACGCCCAGACCGGTGGAGTCGAGGAACTCGACCGCTTCCATGTCGACGACCAGGTGGTAGTTGCCCGCGCTCACGAGGTCGATGAGCTTCTCGCGGAGCTTGGGCGCCGTGTAGACGTCGATCTCGCCACCAACGACGACGACGGTGCGGTCACCCTCGGTGCGGTCCTCCAGGGACAGGTCCACGGCGTGCTCCTCCAGATCGTTGCGAGACAGGGTTGATCAGGCCAGCCGCCCGTACCCTGCGCCAGGACGATCTAACCCCTTCGCCACCCCGTGTGCCAGGTCACGGCGCCGCGGGAGACCGACCCGAGCGTCCGGGAGGATAGACGTCGTCATGACGTTCCCGATCAGCAACGCCTCGCTGCTGCAGCGGCTGCTGCTCGACCCGACCCGTCGGGAGCGGGTGACGCACGTCGAGCACGTGCCGGCCCGGGTAGGCCGGCGCGCGGACTGGCCGGTCTGGGTGCCGCCCCTGCTGATCGACCGGCTCGCTCTGCAAGGCGTTCCCGCGCCCTGGGAGCACCAGGCCCAGGCCGCCGACCTCGCCCGCGGTGGGCAGTCGGTCGTCATCGCCACCGGCACGGCGTCCGGGAAGTCGTTGGCCTACCTGCTGCCGGTGCTCTCCGAGCTGCTCGACGACGAGAAGGCGACTGGGCTCTACCTGGCTCCGACCAAGGCGCTGGCCACCGACCAGCTGCGGGCGGTCCGGGCGCTCAACCTGACGCAGGTGCGGGCCGCCACCTTCGACGGCGACACGTCGTACGAGGACCGCGACTGGGTCCGTCGCTTCGGCACCTACGTCCTGACGAACCCGGACATGCTGCACCGCTCGGTGCTCCCTCGGCACGCGGACTTCAGCCGCTTCCTGCGCGGTCTGCGGTACGTCGTCGTCGATGAGTGCCACACCTATCGCGGCGTCTTCGGGTCACACGTCGCGCAGGTGCTCCGCAGGCTGCGCCGGGTCTGCGCCCGGTACGGCGCCAGCCCGGTGTTCCTGCTCGCCTCGGCGACCGTGAGCGAGCCGGAGGTCTCGGCATCGCGGCTGGTGGGCCTGCCGGTCATCCCGGTCTCGGACGACGCCTCGCCGCGCGGCACGACGGAGTTCGCGTTGTGGGAGCCGCCGCTCCAGAAGGACTACGCCGGTCGGGGGTCCGGCGAGAACGGTGCCCCGGTACGGCGATCGGCGACCGCGGAGACGGGGGACCTGCTCGCGGACCTGGTCGTCGAGGGAGCCCGGACGATCGCGTTCGTCCGCTCGCGACGCGGCGCGGAGGCGGTCGCCGTGAACGCCCGGCGGGCCGTCACCGAGGCCGAGCCGACCCTGGGCGCGCGGATCGCGGCGTACCGCTCGGGGTACCTGCCCGAGGAGCGACGGGAGCTCGAGAAGCGCCTGCAGTCAGGCGATCTTCTCGGTGTGGCCGCCACCAACGCCCTGGAGCTCGGCGTCGACGTGGCCGGCCTCGACGCGGTGGTGCTGAGCGGCTGGCCGGGGACCGTCGCGTCGGTCTGGCAGCAGGCGGGTCGCGCCGGCCGGGCCGGGCAGGGGGCGCTCGCCGTGTTCGTCGCCCGCGACGACCCGCTGGACACCTACCTCGTGCACCACCCCGCCGCGCTGTTCGGCCGCGCCGTCGAGGCGACCGTCCTCGACCCGTCCAACCCCTACGTGCTCGGGCCGCACCTGTGCTGCGCCGCCGCTGAGCTGCCGCTCACGGAGGAGGACCTGCCGCTGTTCCCGGGCGCCGCGGACGTGCTGCCGGACCTGGTCCGCCGCGGGCTGCTGCGGCACCGCCCCAAGGGCTGGTTCTGGACGTCGCGCGAGCGGCCCGACGCGGACCTGCGCGGCGCGGGCGGGCCGCCCGTCCGCCTGGTCGAGGCCGAGACCGGAAGGTTGCTCGGCACGGTCGACCACAGCTCCTCGCACGCGCAGGCGCACACCGGCGCGGTCTACCTGCACCAGGGCGAGTCCTACGTCGTCGAGCAGCTCGACCTGGACGAGGCGGTGGCCCTGGTGCGGGCGGAGGAGCCGGACTACAGCACCTCGGCCCGCGAGGTCACCGACATCCGGGTGGCCGAGACGCTGCGCACCGCTGCCTTCGACGACGTCTCGCTCTCCTTCGGTTCCGTGGACGTGACGCACCAGGTGGTGGCGTACCTCAAGAAGCGGCTCGGCTCGGGCGAGGTGCTGGGTGAGGAGCCGCTGGACCTGCCCGCGCGCCAGCTCCGTACCAAGGCCGTCTGGTACACGATCAGCGCCGAGCTGCTGGCCTCGGTCGGGCTCGAGTGGGCGGACGTCCCTGGAGCTGCCCATGCTGCGGAGCACGCCGCGATCGGCCTGCTGCCGCTGTTCGCCACCTGCGACCGGTGGGACATCGGCGGGGTCTCGACCGCCCTGCACGAGGACACCGGACTGGCGACCGTCTTCGTCTACGACGGGCATCCGGGCGGCGCGGGGTTCGCCGAGCGCGGGCACGCCCGTGCGGCCGACTGGCTGCGGGCGACCCGCGACGCCATCGCGTCCTGCGAGTGCGCGTCCGGCTGCCCGTCCTGCGTCCAGTCGCCCAAGTGCGGCAACGGCAACGAGCCCCTCGACAAGGACGGCGCCGTCCGGCTCCTGGACGTCGTCCTCGCCAGCGGGCTTGCTCGCGCGCCCAGCGGGTAGTTCGGGAGTACTTGTCCCCAAGGAGGTCCTGATGCTCCCCCTCGGTCTGCTGCTCGTGATTGCCGCCGGCGTCGTCGGCGCGGTGGTGGCGGCGAACAACACCGACGCCACCACGGTGTCCGCGTTCGGACAGAGCTACGACACGACACAGGCAGGACTGTTCCTCGCCGGTGCTGTCGCCGGTGTCGTCCTCGTGCTGGGCCTGTCGCTCATGATCGCCGGCGCCCGTCGCCGGCGTGTGAAGGGCAAGCGGTCCCGGATGCACGTGCGGGAGGTGAAGGCCGAGCGTGAGCAGCTCGCCGAGGAGAACGCCCGGCTGCGCGAGCAGGTCGGCAGCGACGGCGTCGTGCACCCGGAGGACCCGTACCCGATCGAGGGTCGGCGGGCGGGCAAGCGCACCGTCCTCTAGCCAGAACTGCCCCCGAGCTCAGTCCTCGACGTGCGAGCCGACCCAGCGGCGCAGGTGCGCCGCGCTGACGATGAGGATCAGCGCGAACGCCAGGCACTTGGCGAGCTTCGCGTTGTCGATGCTGGTGACCGACCCGATCGGGTTGCTGAGGATGCTGCGGGAGTGCGTCGTCTCCGTCGCGCTCTTGTACGGCAGTGTCGGTGCGTAGGTCCCCTGCGGGAGCGTGGGCTCGCCCGGCAGGCTCACCGTGGTGCTCGGCAGCGGCGGCAGCTTCGGGATGCCGAGGCTGTTGGAGAAGTTGCTGAAGCCCAGGGCGAACGCGCGCTTCTGGACGCCAGGGTCGAGCGTCGGCAGGGCGACCGGCGACGCGCCCGTGGCGCCCCCGTTCGCCGCGGTGGTGCTGCCACCGGTCGAGCCGCCCGAGCTGCTGGTGCCGCCCGTCCCCGATGAGCCGCCGGTCGAGCCGCCCGTGGTGGCACCGGTCGAGCCGCCGGCTGTGGTGGGTCGCGGCGCCGGCGACGGCGGCGGGGGCTTGGGGGTGGTGAGGGAGGCGGTGCTCTCGGAGCTCTTGGCCGACTCGACGTCCGGGCAGGACGAAGCGGCGCACCCGCCGCTGCGGGAGGCCGTCAGCGCGTAGCTGTAGGAGTAGGTGCCGGGGGTGGCGTTGTCGTAGTAGAGCGCGTAGTGGCAGGACGAGCCGCTGCAGGCCGACGCCGCGGAGATGTCGTGCTGCAGCACGTTGCCCGAGCCGTCGTAGAGCGTGTAGCTCTGCAGGTCGGGCTCGGAGCCCTTGGTCCATGACAGGAACACGTCGTGCGGGTCGCCCTGGGAGGACTCGGCCGCGACGCCGGTCGGCGCCGCCGGTGCGAAGTTGCTGTAGAACGCTCGGGTCTCGCCGCTGGAGACCTTGGCTGTCCAGGTGCCGTTCGGGTAGCTCGAGGCGTCGACCGGGTCGAGCGTCACCGTCTGGTTGCTGCTGGCGGTCAGGCCGGTGCTGCTGGACTTGCTCGCCGAGAAGCCACCGGGGCCGGTGAGGCTGACGCTCGTGCCCTTGGCGGTGGTCGCCGCCCGCACCTGGAACGAGCTCGACGACAGCGTCGAGCCGTTGTCGGGCGTCGGGGAGGAGAAGGAGCCGGAGGCGAACGCGGTGCCGGCGCTGAGGCCGAGCACGGCGGGAGTCAGCAGCGCGACAGCACCCAGCGTGCAAGCAGTGCGGCGGATCACGACGTCGCCCCCTTCTGCTTGATGGTCTCGGTCTCCTTCGGCTGCAACTCAAGCCGCACCGTGATGCGCTTCTTCGCGCTGCCCTTGGGGTGGCACGACGTGAGGGTCAGGTAGGACTTGCCCGGGACGGACTGGACGACCGAGAAGTCGCTCGGGTCGACGATCTTGTAGGCGTGACCGCCGGTGCCCCAACCGGGGATCACCTTGTAGTGGAACTTGCTGAACGGCGTCTCGAGGATGACCTCGTCGCCGACCTTGAGCTCGTCGATGTGGTTGAACGGCCGGCCGAAGGTGGTGCGGTGGCCTGCGATGCCGACGTTGCCGGTCTCACCGGGCAGCGGCGTGCCCGGGTAGTGGCCGGCGCCGGCGCGCAGTGCGGCCGGGGTCGTGCCCTCGACGACCAGGACGTCGACCTTGACGTCCTTGGTGTTGATGATGAGCCGGGTGAGCGCCTGACCGATCGGGATGCTGCGGGTGCGGTACTCGTCGCGCAGCTTCTGGCTGCCGAACTGGCTGCTGAGGTTGCCCTGCTGGTACTTGCTGTAGAGGTCGGTGCCGACCGGGTAGGCGAACATCGCCACACCGGCGAGGAACAGCACGATGGACAGGACCGACAGCGCACGACGGCCACCTGGGCGGCGCAGCGAGTCCCCGACCAGGGAGCCCACGGACCGCGGCCGCGCGGGCACCGCGGGGGTGACGAACGACGGCTCCATCAGGTGCTGCTCCAGTGCTCTTCGGTGCTGCTCGGCGGTCTGAGAACCGGACTCCCGGTCCGCTCTCGGGCCAACGAGGGGAACCGCTCGAGGTTACGCAGGGGAGCACGCGCCGCACGGCTTTGCGGGGGGTGCGTCCTGACATGTCCTCGATCACGGCAGATCGACGTGAAGACGTCCTGGAGCGCCGTTCGGTTCCCGCGGCTCGTCACCACTGGCGTCACCCCGCGTCACCCGGCCGATGTCTCCCGGCCGGCGGCCCTGCTCGGGCCCGAGCCCGGGCGGTGCCGAGCGCGCCCACCCGGACGCCCACGCGCACCGTCACCGACGTGCCGTCGGCCCGGCAGTCCTCCAGCACAGCGGGTGCGGCCTTGGCCACCCGGCGGGCAGCGTCGCACGCCCTGCCATCGAGCAGGTGCCGAGCTCCCGCCAGCGCTGCGAGATCTGCCGCGGCAGCGGCCCGGTGCCGCGCTACGGCCACCGTCCCGAGCGTGGCCACCAGCGCTCCCACGGCCACCAGCACCGCGGCCAGTCCGACGACGGCCACCGTGACGAACCCGCCCTCGCGCCTCACCGCTCGGCCTCCGCCGCCGCCCGCGCGTGCAGCGGGATGCCGGGCAGCCAGCGCCCCGCCCGGAAGGTGACCGCCACCGACACCACGACCAGGCCGTCGCTGTGCGCGACGCGCACCTGGGCGCCCGGCGGCGCGAGCTGCCGGGCCGTGGCGGACGCTGCGCTGTCCGTGTCGCCGCGGGCCGCTACCCGCGCGGCCGCCCGAGCG
>JAOPVZ010000112.1 GCA_025965935.1 Frankiales bacterium
CTGTTCATCTCGGTCGACGCCGACATCGTCTCGACGATCGGCAACCTCACCGGTATCAAGCTGCCCGTCACGCTCCCGAAGGGGCCGACCGGCAAGCCGATCCTCCCGCCGGTGCCGTTGCCGCTGCCCTCGACGCCAATCCCGAAGGTGCCCAAGGGCGTCCTCGACCTGACCGGTCGGATCGCCGCCGGCCAGCAGTCCAGCCTCGAGCTGCTGCTCTTCGGAGGCTTCGCGTGATCACCCGCAGGGTCCGCATCCAGCTGGCCATCTTCGGCCTGGTCGCGGTGATCGGCATCGTCTTCGCCGGTGGTCGCTACGCCGGCCTCGGCAGGCTGGTCCCGGGCTACGACGCCGGGTACCTCATCAGCGCCGACTTCAGCGACTCCGGCGGCATCTTCACGGGTGCCGAGGTGACCTACCGGGGCGTGTCCATCGGCAAGGTCGAGAAGCTCGTGCTGGACCGGGGGAGCAGCGGGGTCACCGTCCAGCTGCGGATCAGGCCCGGCACGAAGGTCCCGACGCCGGTCAAGGCGGTCGTCGCCAACCGCTCCGCCATCGGTGAGCAGTTCGTCGACCTGCAGCCGCAGCACGCGGGTGCGCCCTACCTCGCGTCGGGCGCCACCATCCCGCGCACGATGACGCAGATCCCGATCCCCCCGACGCAGCTGGTCGTGAACCTCGACGACCTGGTGCGCAGCGTCGACGTCAACGACGTCACGACCGTCCTCGACGAGCTCGGCACCGCCTTCACGGGTGCCGGCGACTCGCTGCAGCGGCTCATCGATGCGAGCGACCAGCTCACGGCGACGGCCACCAAGTACCTGCCGCAGACGCAGCGGCTGATCGCCGACAGCAAGCCGGTCCTGGACACCCAGCGGAAGGTGGCGAGCGACTTCAAGAGCTACAACGCCAGCCTGGCGCAGCTCACGGCGCAACTGCGCGCGAGCGACCCCGACTTCCGCAAGCTGTTCGCCAACGGCACCGACAGTGCCAAGACGACGACCGCCTTCCTGCAGGCCAACCAGGGCAACCTGCCGGTGCTCCTCAACAACCTGGTCTTCACCGCCCAGGTGCAGGCCGTCCGCATCCCGGCGATCCGGCAGATCATCGTCACCTACCCCAACGTCGTCGCCGGTGGCTTCACGGTCACGCCCGGCGACGGCACGGCTCACTTCGGCTTCGTCACCGCCAACAGCCCCGGCACCTGCCCAGGCAACGACCCGGGCTACCAGACCAAGGAGCGCGACCCCAGCAACGTCTCGCCGAAGACCGCCAACATGAACGCGCACTGCTCCACCACCAGCGGTACGACGGTGCGCGGCGCCGACCACGCGCCCCGGGCCGAGGGGCTGAAGCCGTTCCCCGCCGACCGGAGCCAGGCCGTCAACCAGCCCACGTCGCAGCGCTCGCTCTGGGACGACCTCACCAGTGGCCTCACCACCACCAACGCCGACTACGACCCCACGACCGGGCACGCCATCACCGCGGACGGGCAGACCTACACGTTGAGCAGCACCGCCGGAGCGCAGCAGGTGTTCGGCGACCAGTCCTGGCAGTGGCTGCTGCTGAACCCGTTCCGGTCGTGACGGCCGCCCCTCCAGCCTCGTTCGCCATGATGGTCGGATGAGCACGTCATCCATGAGCACGTCTCCCACGAGCGCTGCCCCCATGAGCGCGGCCACGACGCGGACGGCCCGCAGTCGGTGGTCGGTCGTGCTGGTCGTGCTTGCCGTCGTCCTGGCGCTGGTCGCGGTGGCCCTCACGATCACCGGCGTGGCGCACCGCCGGCACCTGTCGGCGCTGGACCAGGCACGCACGCAGGCCGTCGCCGCCGGTAGGCAGGCGATCATCAACCTCGACGCCATCAGCGCCGCGACGCTCGACGCCGACCTCAAGCGGGTGCAGGCCGGCTCCACCGGCAAGTTCAAGCAGCTGTTCACCTCGTCGGAGGCGACACTGCGCGACCTCTACCCGAAGCAGAAGACCACCTCGAGCGGGACGATCCGCGCCGCGGCGGTGGTCTCCGCCAACCTGGACACCGCCACCCTCCTCATCGCGTCCGACCGCTCGGTGACGGACGCGACGACGACCAAGCCGGCGCTGCAGACGTCGCGGTGGATCGTCGTGATGGAGAAGCACGGCGGCCACTGGCTGATGGCCGACCTGGAGCCGGTCCCGTGACCGACACCACTCCCGAGCGGCCCGACCAGCCGGCAGACCCGTCGCCTCGTGCGCCCGAGATCGTGCCGGAGCGCACCCGCTTCGTCGACCCGCCGCCCGCGCAGGCTCCTGCCGCGGAGCCGCCCGCAGTCGCGCCGCCCGAGCCGGTGGTACCCGAGCCCGTGGTACCCGAGCTGGTGGTACCCGAGCCCCTGCAGCCGGAGCCGCCGGAGCCGCCGGTGCTGCCCGAGCTGCCCGAGGAGGCCGGACCCGCGGCAGCGGACCCCGCGGCGGAGGACGACCCCGAGGCTCCCGACGTACCCGCAGGTCGGTCCGGCCGGCCGGTGTCCAGGTTGCTCGCGGCGCTGGTGGCGCTGCTCGTCGTCGCCGTCGGCGTGCTGGCCTGGTGGGCCTGGCCGATCACGAGCGCCGGCACCCCGGCGTTCCAGACCGAGGGGGCGGCAGCCCTGAAGGCCGCCAAGGCCGACGCGACGCTGGTGCTCGCCTACGACTACCGGCACCTGACGGAAGGCTTCGCCGCGGCGGTCAAGGTGACCACGGACGCCGACGGCCCGAGCTGCCCGCACAAGGTCGACCCGCAGGACAAGGCCTACAACGCAAAGGCCAACTGCTTCAAGAGCGAGTACACCCGCACCCACCAGAAGGTCGTCGTCGACTTCGCGACCCGTTACAAGACAGTCGTCATCGCGGCCGTCAGCGCCGGCGGTGTCGAGCGGGTGCAGGGCAACCAGGTGACCGTGCTGCTCTACGTCAACCAGCAGTCGACCAACAGCCTGTCGTCGTCGGCCAAGATCACCCAGGACCGGGTCGAGATGGTGATGCAGAAGGTCGGCGGGCGCTGGCTGGTGGCGGGCATCACCGCGCTGTGATGACGCCGTCACGGTCTGCTGAGAGGCGCGGGGGCCGGCGCGCGTCCACACGGGCACCCGGGGGTGCTTGACGCGGGACCACTCCTGACCCCACTCTGTGCGGCGTCGAGAGGCACCTGCTGAGCACGTAGCGGGGCTTGGTTCGACACGCCCGGGGTCAGGGGCGTACACTCCTTCGTTGCGCTGCCTCCCGTCAGATACCTGCCCGGGCCCGATGCCCGTGGCAGCAGGTCGAGTGTGCGTGCGCCGCTGAGATCGATGAGAGCCCTGGCTGATCACCAGGTGCTTGGAAGGACCCAC
>JAOPVZ010000115.1 GCA_025965935.1 Frankiales bacterium
GCCGGACGAGCCCGGGGTGCCGCACCCGACCGGCGACGTCGACGACCAGCTCCGGGCCCGAGGTCGCGGACGCACCGACGACCGGTGGTGCCGACACCGGCTGCTCGGACGGGCGGCCCCGCAGCAGCAAGAAGCCCGCCAGGGCGGCGGCGAGGACGGCGACGACTGCGAGCGCGGCCACACCGTGCCGGGCCGGGTCGACTCGTGCCTCGGCGAGCACCGCCCGCACGCTCTGGCTCTCAGTGGACGGCTCGTCGGCCGACGGCTGCAACGGGACCCAGCCCGCGGCAGGAGCGGGCAGCCGGGGCAGCAGCCGGCGCACGCGCTCGGCAGCAGTCGGCCGCGGGGGATCAGGCACCCCGCGACGCTAGGAGCGCAGCGGCACCGGGCGGCCCGGCACCGAGGGCCTTGTGGAGCGGGCTCAGCCCTGTGGAGCCACCTCGAGCGTCCGCTCCACCTCACGCCAGTCGCGCTCGCCGTTCGGGCTGCCGCCGGTGACCACGACAACGGAGTAGACCTGCCGGCCGAGCGGGACGACGAGCACGTGCCCCGGCTGGGACTGCACGATGACGTCGGCGGTCACCGCCTCGACGCCGTGCAGATCGACGGCCCGCTCGGTGCCGGGCACGACCTGCATGCCGGGCCCGGTGCCCTCGTTCTGCCGAAGGTTCGCGAAGACGTCATCGGCCGTCACGACGTCGGCGGCAGCGGTCTGGGTGAGGGCGAGGCTCGCTCCGGCGGGACCCTGGTAGGCGCGCACGGAGAAGCTGCTCTGCTCAGGGTGCCAGCCACCGGGCAGCTCGAAGTGCAGCGGCCCGTAGGTGGTGAATGTCGCCGCGCCACCGGTCGCCGCGATGGCGGCCACGGTGAGCATGCCGTTGAAGCAGGCATGAGCGCTCATCGACGCCAGCAGCCCACGCTTGTGCCACAGCCGGCCGAGCAGCAGGCCCATGAGCGCGTAGTAGCGCAGCGAGGCCGGCTGCATGTGCCAGACCGCGAAGGCGAGCGCACTCACCCACAGCGCAGCCGCGGACCCCTTGGCCAGCAGCGAGCCCGCGCAGATCCCGCGGAACACGGTCTCCTCGACGAGCGGGGCCATGACGGACGTCACCGCCAGGGCCACGAAGATGCGCAGCGCGCCGCCACCGCCGACGAGCAGCTCGACCGAGGGGTCGCCCGCGAGGTGACCCTTGATGGCGCTGTTCAGCAGCACGGCGAGGCCGCCGCCGACCACACCGACCGGCAGCCCGAGAGCGACCGAAGCCAGCGGCGAGCCACGGTGCCAGACCAGCCGCACCTTGCGGACCACGACGTAGCCACCGACGAGGGACCCGACGGCGAGGTAGAAGAACAGCGTGTAGACGAGGCCCTTGCGCAGCGCGGTGTCGTACTGGTCGACGTGCTGACCGCGCATGCCCAGCGTGAGGAACAAGGACGCAGCGAGAGCAAGGCCGGTGACGAGGAGCGCCTCGCCGACCGGCACGCCGGACTCGCCCTCCTTCACGGGAGGCGTCCACACCGGAGGCGGCTGTTGGTACGACGCAGGAGCCCACGGCGGCGGTGGCGGAGGTGACTGCGGCGCGGCAGCGAAGTAGCCCGCGCTGTCAGGTTTCACGTTGCTGTGTCGTCAGGATCCTTTGCGCTCTTGAGGCAGTCTTCGGAGGACGTTGCCGGTGTGCCGGCCGACCACGACGACCGCGATGAGCGCGGCCCAGACCCGGTCGTGGCCGGCGATCAGGGCCGTGACGAGGACAGCGGCGGCCGCCGACATCGAGGCCAAGGCGATCCAGCGGGACGCGGCAAGGACGAGGAGCCAGGTCGCGAGCACGAACACCAGCCACAGCGGGTGCGACCCCAGAACGGCGCCGGCGGCGGTGGCGACTCCCTTGCCGCCCCTGCCCTTCAGCCACGGCGACGTGATGTGCCCCGCGATCGCGCACACGCCTGCGATCAGCCCCCACCGGTGGTCCCCGGCGCCGAACAGCGCCGCCGGGACGGCACCCTTGGCCACGTCGAGCAGGGCAACAAGCACCCCGGTACGACGGCCCAGCGCGCGTCCCGCGTTCGCGGCACCCGGGTTGCCCGAACCGATCGCCCGCAGGTCGATGCCCCGGGTCCGCGCGATGAGGACCGCCGGGTTGACGCTGCCGAGCAAGTACCCGACCACCGCCGCGGCGACGTCGCCGATCACCGGCGCCACACGACCACCCCGAGCAGACCCGGCCCCACGTGCGCCCCCACGACCGCACCGACCTCCGAGAGGTAGAGCTCGGTCAGCTGCGGCAGCGCCTTGCGCAGCTCAGCCTCCAGCAGGGCGGCCCGGTCCGGCGTGGCGAGGTGGTGGATCGCGATCTCGACGGGACCGTCGCCGGCAGCCTCGACGACCAGCTCGACCAGGCGGGAGAGCGCCTTCGAGAAGGTGCGGACCTTCTCGAGCAGCGCGATCTCGCCGTCGCGGACGATGAGCAGCGGCTTCACCGCGAGGGCCGCACCGACGAGCGCCGATGCCGCCGTCACCCGGCCGCCGCGGCGCAGGTGCTCGAGGCTGTCGACGTAGAACAGCGTGGTGGTGTCGGCCTTCTCCGCCGCGCCGGCGACCTCCTCGAGCGACGCGCCGGCCAGCGCCGCCTCGGCCGCTGCCAGCACGTCGAAGCCCAGTCCCATCGCGACGGAGCCGCTGTCCACGACGCGCACGCTGATGTCGGGTGCGACGTGCCGGGCGGCGAGGCGCGCGCTGTCCGCCGTACCGGAGAGTGCCGAGGACAGGTGAACCGCGACGACCTCCGTTGCGCCGGTGGCACGGAAGGCAGCGGCGAGCTGACCCGGTGTGGGGCGCGAGGTCGTCACCGTGACGCGCCGCTCCCGCAGAGCGGCGGCGACATCGGCTGGGGAGACCTCGACCGCCTCCTGACCGGACCAGGTGCCAAGCACGACGTGCAGCGGGACGACCAGGATGCCGTACCGTTCGGCGACGCCCTCGGGCAGGTAGGCCGTGGAGTCGGTGACGACTGCGACCCGAGGCATGTCCAGAACGTAGTGCTTGAGGCACTATGCACTGGTTCACCTTGGAGTCGCCGATGGAACCGGTCCGGATGCTGCTGCAGCGAAGCAGCGCGTCGCTCGCGTGCGGCGCCACGCTGCGCGCCGTCGAGCAGGCCCGCGAGGCGCTCACGCTGTCGCGCGGCGACGACGTGCTCGAGCTGCTCAGCCTCCAGGCGCTCGGCACCGCGCTGTGGTCTCGCGGCGAGGTGCACAACGCCGCGCTCGTGCTGGGTGCCGGAGACCGGCTCCGGCAGCGCACCGGCCAATCCGCCCCGCCTGACGCCATCGCCGAGCTCGCCCGTTCCTCGCCGTCGTGGGAGGAGGGTCGCCACCTCCGCCCGGACGAGGTGCTGGTGACGCTGACGGTCAACCGGTCGACGAACGGACGGCCGACGGCAGGCTGGGGCAGCCTGACCCCCAGTGAGCGCCAGGTCGTCGAGCTCGCCGTCGAGGGCCTGACGAACCCCCGGATCGCGCAGAAGCTGTTCCTGTCGACCAACACCGTGAAGACGCACCTGCAGCGGGCCTACCGCAAGCTCGGTGTGGCGAGCCGGACGGAGCTCAACCAGGTACGACGTTGACGAGCTTGGGCGCGCGGACGATGACGGTCCGCGGCTCCTTGCCGTCCAGCAGCTCGACAACGCGCGGCGACGCCAGCGCACGTGCACGCAGCTCGTCCTCCCCGATCGACGGGGAGACCTCGAGCTTGTCGCGCACCTTGCCCGCGACCTGCACGACGCAGATCACCGCGTCGTCGACCAGCAGCGCCGGGTCGGCGGTCGGCCAGCTGCTGTCGTGCACGGAGTCACCCGCGTCGACGTCGTGGCCCAGTCGCGACCAGATCTCCTCGGCCGTGTACGGCGCGTAGCAGCCCAGCATCACGGCGAGCGACGTCAAGCCGTCCCGCAAGGACCCTGCCGGCTTCGCCTCGCCGTCGACCGCCTTGCGCATCGCGTTCACCAGCTCGTGGAAGCGGGCGATGGCGACGTTCAAGCGGTGCGACTCGACCAGCCGGGTGACCTCGTCGACCGTCTTCGCGACCGCCTTGTCGACGGTCGCGTCGCGACCGTCACCGGTGAGCGCCATGACGTCGTCGGTCAGCCGCAGCACGCGGTTCAGCCACCGCAACGTGCCACCGGGGCTCACGGTGGCCCAGTCGATGTCGTCCTCGGGCGGTCCTGCCCCGATGATCGTCAGCCGCACCGCGTCGACGCCGTACTGCGACAGCTGGCTGCCCAGGTCGACGCCGTTGCCGAGCGACTTGCTCATGGCCTTCCCCTGGTTGATGACCTGGCCCTGGTTCATCAGCGACGTGAACGGCTCGACGAAGTCGAGCATCCCCATGTCGTGCAGCACCTTCGTGAAGAAGCGGCTGTACAGCAGGTGCAGGATCGCGTGCTCGACACCACCGACGTACTGGTCGACCGGCATCCACTCGCGGACCTTGTCCACGTCGAACGGGCCGTCCTCGTAGCCCGGCGAGCAGTAGCGCAGGTAGTACCAGCTCGAGTCGACGAAGGTGTCCATCGTGTCGGTGTCGCGCTTCGCGGGCCCACCGCACACAGGGCAGGTCGTGTTGACCCAGGCGTCGTTGGAGGCCAGCGGCGACTGCCCCTTCGGCTGCAGCTCGGCGCCCTTCATGTCCTCGGGCAGCCGGACGGGCAGCTGGTCATCGGGCACGGCGACCTCGCCGTGCTCGGGGCAGTGCACGACGGGGATCGGCGTGCCCCAGAAGCGCTGCCGGGACAGCAGCCAGTCGCGCAGCCGGTAGTTGACAGCTCGGCTGCCCGTGCCGCGCTCCTCCAGGACCTCGATCGCCTTCTCGATCGCCTCGGCCTTGCGCAGTCCGTCCAGAGGACCGCTGTTGACCAGCGCACCGTCACCCGACGTCGCGACGCCGGTGACGGCCGGGTCCTCCTCGCCGGTGTCGACCACCACGCGCACCGGCAGGTCGAAGGCCCGCGCGAAGTCGAGGTCGCGCTGGTCGTGCGCGGGCACGGCCATGATCGCGCCGGTGCCGTAGTCCGCCAGGACGTAGTCGGCGGCGAAGACCGACAGCTCCTCCCCGTTCAGCGGGTTGGTCGCCGTGACGCCCAGGAAAACACCAGTCTTCGGCCGCTCGGTGGACTGCCGGTCGATGTCGGAGAGCTTGCGGGTCTCGGCCCGGTAGGCCTCGAACGCCGCGCGCCGCTCGGGCGCGCACAGCTCATCGGCCAGCGGGGCGTCGGCCGCGACGACGAAGAACGTGGCGCCGTACAGCGTGTCCGGCCGAGTCGTGAAGACGGTGACCTTGCGGTCGTTCACCAGGAAGTCCACGTGCGCACCGGTGCTGCGGCCGATCCAGTTCTTCTGCATCAGCAGCACGCGGTCCGGCCAGTTGCCCTCCAACTTCTGCATGTCGTCCAGCAGCCGGTCGGCGTACTCGGTGATCTTGAAGTACCACTGCGTCAGCTCGCGCTTCGTCACCTCGGCGCCACAGCGCTCGCACTTGCCCGCGACGACCTGCTCGTTGGCCAGCACCGTCTGGTCGACCGGGCACCAGTTGACGGCAGAGTTCTTGCGATAGGCCAGGCCGCGCTCCAGGAAGCGCAGGAACAGCCACTGCGTCCAGCGGTAGTACTCGGGGTCACTCGTGTGCAGCCGGGTCGACCAGTCGAAGCTGATCCCGTAGCGCTTGAACGACTCCGCCTGCACGTCGATGTTGGCGTAGGTCCACGCCGCCGGGTGCTCGCCGCGCTTGATGGCGGCGTTCTCGGCCGGCAGCCCGAAGGAGTCCCATCCGGTCGGGTGCAGCACGTCGTACCCCTGCCGCATCCAGAACCGGGCCACAACGTCCGCGATCGCCCAGGCCTCGGCGTGACCCATGTGCAGGTCGCCGCTCGGGTACGGGAACATGTCGAGCACGTAGCGCTTCTCGGCGCCCGGGCGCCGGCCGGCGCGGTTCAGGTCGAGGCGCTCCCACACGGGCAGCCAGCGCTCCTGCACCGCGTGCGGGTCATAGCCCTCCGGGCTCGCGCCGTCGCCCTCGTCCACTGCCATCTCGTCCCCTCCACTGCTCCACTGCTCCGCGCAAGCGATCCCGCCTCTCCGCGCAAAAAAAGGAGCCCCCGTGCTCACGAGGGCGCCGCGCTTGACCGATCGGGTCAGCGCGGCTCGGGAAGGAGCAGCTGCACGTGCATGACGACATCTTACGCGCAGCGGCCCAGCGGTCACCCAATATGGTGGACCCGTGACGGCGGAGCTCGAGCAGACGACGACGGCCCTCCCTCACGACGTTTCCCCCTGGCGCCTCGCCGGGCTCAAGGCCCGCCAGCGCCGCCGCCGGCTCCTCCTCGCGGTCGTGGTGACCTTCACGCTGTCGGTGGCCATCGCCGGTGTGCCCACCGGTCGTGAGTGGCTGACCTTCTGGATGCTGCTGACGCTGTTCGCTGCCTGCGGCGGGGAGTGGGGGGTGTGGCGGCGTGCCGTCGTCCGCGACTGGCTGCCGCTGCTGGCGGTGCTGTTCGCCTACGACTTGCTACGCGGTGTCGCCAACGAGATCGGCGGCCGGCTGTTCAGCCTCCAGAGGTGGCAGAGCAACCCGACGGTGAGCGTCGCGTCCATCCGGGCGCACATGTACGCGCCGATCAACTTCGACAAGATCCTGTTCGCGGGTCGCGTCCCGACCGTGTGGCTGCAGCAGCACTTCTACGACCCCGGCGTCGCGCACTGGTACGACCGGCTGGCCGTCATCGTCTACCTCTCGCACTTCCTGGTCTCGCTCGTCCTGGCGATCGTGCTCTGGTGCGTGAACTACCCGCTGTTCCGTCGCTACATCGCCGCCCTCGTCGCGCTGACGATCGCGACCCTGGCCACGTACGTGCTCTTCCCTGCGGCGCCGCCGTGGATGGCCGGGATCAACAACGCGTTCCGCGACCAGCACCTCGCGGTGCGCTGCGTCGACCCGCAGGTGGCGTCCTCCTGCGTGCAGGTCCACCGGGTCGTGCAGGACACGCTGCACGTGCTCGGCGGATCCACGGTCGACAGCGCCGTCGAGAAGGGCGCTGCCTACTCCAACGCCGTCGCGGCCATGCCGTCGCTGCACGCCGCGATCCCGATGCTGCTGCTGGTCTTCTTCTGGCGCGAGGTGCGCACCCGCGGCAAGATCGGCCTGTCGGTCTACGCCGCCCTCATGGCGCTGACGCTGGTCTACGGCGGCGAGCACTACGTCGCCGACGTCGTGGCCGGCTGGGTCTACGCCATCGTGGTCACCGTCGTGCTGCGCCGCTTCTTCTTCCGGACGCAGCCGACCGAGGCACCCGCCGAGAACCCGCTCACGACGAGGTAGCCGGCGGTCAGACGACCGCTGTCTCCGCCATGGCGAGCTCCCCGTCCTCCTTCGCGGCGGCGATCCCACCGGACGTGCGGAGCGGCACCTCCTTGATGAAGAGGGTCAGCACGAACGCCGGGATGGCGAGGAGCGCGACCACCAGGAAGACGGTGTGCATCGAGTCGGCGTAGCCCTCGAGCACGAGCCGCTTGACCGGTGCAGGCATGCTCGCCAGCAAGGTGGAGGTGTTGTCGAGCTTGGCTCCGGTCACCTGCCCGGCGAGGGCCTTGTACGGCGAGTCGGCGAGCCGCTCCTTGATGTTGCCCAAGACCGTCCCGAACAGCACCGCGAGGGCAACGGCGGCGCCGAGCGTGCCGCCCATGGAGCGGAAGAACGTGACCGCGGAGGTCGACAGCCCCATGTCCTGCGGGGGCAGCGAGTTCTGGACCGAGATGACCAGCATCTGCATCGTCAGGCCGAGGCCGATGCCGACCACCACCATGTAGACCATGGCCTGCCAGATCGGGGTGTCGACCTTGAGCGTCGAGAACAGCAGCATCCCGAAGAACAGGATCGCGGTGCCGAAGATCGGGAAGATCTTGTACCGGCCGGTCCGCTGCATGACCCGTCCGGTGACCAGCGACGAGCCCATCAGCCCGAGCATGAACGGGGTCAGCATCAGGCCGGCGCGGGTGGGGCTCTCCCCGCGGACGATCTGCAGGTACAGCGGCATGAGCACGAGCCCACCGAACATCACCATGCCCACGAGGGTCGCCACGACGCTGACGACGGAGAACACCTTGTCGCGGAAGATGCGCAGCGGCAGGATCGCGTCCTCTCCGAGCCGGCTCTGCCGCGGGATGAACAGCCCGAGCGAGACGAAGCCGATGGCGACCATCGTCAGGGACGTCCCGGACGTCCAACCCCAGTCAGGGCCCTTCTCCGCGAGCAGCAGGAACGGAACGACGGTGGAGCTCAGCAGCGCGGCACCGAGGTAGTCGATGCGGTGCACGGTGCGCCTGCGCGGCAGCGCGAGGTTGCGCCAGACGACGTAGAAGGCGGCCAGACCGATCGGCACGTTGACGTAGAAGATCCAGCGCCAGCCGGTGATCCCGAGGATGGTCGCCTGGCCCGCGAGGAAGCCACCGAGCACTGGACCGAGGACCGACGAGGTCGCGAAGACCGAGGTGAAGTACGCCTGGTACTTCGCCCGCTCGCGAGGCGCGACCAGGTCACCGATGATGGCGAACGCGAGGGAGAGCAGGCCACCGGCGCCGAGCCCCTGGAGGGCGCGATAGGCAGCGAGCTCGTAGATCGAGTGCGCCTGGCCGCAGAGTGCCGAGCCGACGAGGAAGATCCCGATCGCGAACAGGTAGAACGGCTTGCGGCCGTAGAGGTCGGAGAGCTTGCCGTAGAGCGGGGTGCTGACCGTCGAGGTGACGAGGTAGGCCGTCGTGACCCAGGCCTGCGCGGTCTGGCCGTTGAGCTTGTCGGCGATCGTGCGCATCGCGGTCGACACGATCGTCTGGTCCAGCGACGCCAGGAACATCCCGAGCAGCAGGCCGGACATGATCGTGAGGATCTGCTTGTGAGTCAGCCCCGGGGACGCGGGGGCCGTGGCGGTCGTCATGCTGTCTCCAGGTCGGCCGCGAGCAAGTGCCCGTTGGCCGACAGGTCGTGGTTCAGTCGAGCCAGCCGAGCGGCCAGCTCCTCGTGGTCGGTGTCGGACCAGCCAGGGGTGAGGACCTTCAGTGCCTGTGCCCGCTTCTGCTGAACAGATGCGGCCGCGCGCTGGCCCTTCTCGGTGAGGACGAGCAGCGTGGCTCGCCCGTCGCAGGGGTCGCCCTCGCGACGGACGTACCCGGCGCGTTCGACGGCTGTCACCTGACGGCTGACGGAGGAGGGGTCGAGGCCGAGAGCGTGGGCCAGGTCAGTCAGGCGGACCGGCCCCAAGGTGGCGAGCCGGCCGATCACATGCACGCCCGCGGGCTCGAGCCTGATGCCCGCGGCGGCGATGGCGTGGTTGTTGAGGTCCTTGAGCCCGCGCACCAGTGCGGCGATCTCACCCCAGAGCAGTGCGTGGCTGTCCATGCACCCAGAAAACTACTTGCTGGTTACAAGCACAAGGCTTGGAGAGCGTGAGCGCCCTCACATGTCAGATGCGAGCCGGTGCCGTCAGGACGTAGCCGACGCCGCGCACCGTCTCGATGCGGGTGGCTCCGGCTGCCAGCTTCTTGCGGAGGTAGCCGACGTAGACCTCGACGATGTTGGGGTCGCCGTCGTAGTGCGCGTCCCACACGCTGTCGAGGATCTCCCGCTTGCTCTGCACGGCCTCGGGGTGCCGCATGAGGAAGAGCAGCAGCGCGAACTCCCGAGGGGTCAGCGCGACCTTCTCGCCCGCCACCGTGACGGTGTGCCGGGCAGGGTCGATGGCCAGGTCGCCGATCTCGAGCACCACCGGACGGGCGGGCGCCCCCCGACGGACGAGCGAGCGGAGCCGCGCCACGAGGACCACGAAGGAGAACGGCTTGGTGAGGTAGTCATCGGCACCGAGGTCGAGGGCGTCCGCCTCGTCGTACTCGCCGTCCTTGGCCGTGAGCATGAGCACCGGCGTCCACACCTTCTGGCGGCGCATCTCCTGGCAGATCCGGTAGCCGGACAGCCCCGGCAGCATGATGTCCAGCACGACGACGTCGAACTCACCGCTGAGCGCCTTCGACAGTCCCGTCGGACCATCGTGCGCGACCTCGACGCGGAAGCTCTCTGCCGCCAGCCCGCGCTGCACAGCCTGTGCGAGATGCTCCTCGTCCTCGACCAGAAGGACTCTCATGACACCAGCCTGCACCGCGACGGCTGTGCCGTCACTGAGGTAGCACCAGCCGGACGCGTGAGGCGTCGACGAAGGAAACCGTTCCGTCGTGGGCCTGCACGAGCTGCCGCACGATCGCGAGCCCCAGCCCGGTGCCGCCCTGCTGGCGGCTGCGGCTCCCGTCGAGCCGGACGAACCGCTCGAAGATCCGGTCGCGCTCCTCGACGGGTACGCCGGGGCCGTCGTCGTTGATCTCGACGACCGCGCCTTCCGGGCCGGACGCCACGCTCAGCTCCACCTGAGAGGTCGCGTGCCTGGCCGCGTTGTCGACGAGGTTGCGCACGACCCTGGCCAGCCGGTCGTGGTCGCCGCGCACCCGCACAGCCTGGACGCTGACGAGGACCTTGAGGTCGGTCGTGTTGCGGAGCCGGTCCGCCTCGGCACTGAGCAGGTCGTCGAGGTCGACGTCACCCTTGCGCAGCTGCAGGCCGCGCTCGTCCGCGTTGGCGAGGAGCAGGAGATCGGCCACGAGCCGCTCGACGCGTTGCGTCTCCTCCAGCAGGACACCGGCCGTCGCGTCCCAGTCGGTGCTGTGGGGGTGCGCAACGGCGACCTCCACGGTGGTGCGCAGCACGGCCAGCGGGCTGCGCAGCTCGTGGCTGGCGTCGGAGACGAACTGCCGTTGCGCGCTCGCGGCGCTCTCGAGCCGGTCGAGCATCCGGTTCAGCGTGCCACCGAGCAGCCACACCTCGTCCTCCGCGGCAGGCAGCGGGACGCGGGTGTCCAGACTCACCGCGTCGATGCCGTCCACCTGCCGGCGCATCCACTCGACCGGGCGCAGCGACCGCCCGGCGACCCACCAGGTGAGCACGGCGACGAGGAGGACGAGCGAGGGGCCGCCGACGGCGAGCAGCACGATGGCCTCGTGCCGGCTGGCCTCTGCCGGCTCCAGCGACTGCATCACGACGATGGTGATCGGGGCACCGCGAGCGTCCTGTGCTCCCAGTGCCAGCATCCGGTAGATCGAATCCGGTCCGAGGCTCGTCGTGCGCAGCCTGGTCCTGCCGAGCGGCAGCTGCTCAGTGGTCAGAGGGGCATGGCCCTGCAGGTCGGTGCTCGCCGCCAGCACCCGTCCGCCGCGGCCGACCACTTGCTGGGTGCTGCTGGTGCCGAGCCGGGCCGGCAGCTCGATGTCCTCCGAGCCCGACTGGCTGACCACGGCGGCAAGGGTCTGGGCCTGCTGGGTCAGCGACAGGTCGACGTCGTGCACCTGCGAGTGCTGCAGGAACACCACGAACAGCAGGCTGCCGGCGCCGATCGCGAGCGCGAGCGAACCCGAGGCCACCAGCGCGGCCCGGACCCGGACACCAGCCCACCGCTGCCAGGTCTTCACATGGCGAGGGTAGGTCTCAGTCGTGGACGTCGACGGTCCGGTCCTTCTTGGTCAGGGTGAGGTAGACGACCGTGCCGAGGATCGCGCCGAGGAACAGCAGGCTCGTCACCAGCGTCCCCAGCCCGAGGCCGCCGTCGCCCGAGGGAGAGCTGAGGTAGTCGCCGATGTTGGCGCCCAGCGGCCGGGTGAGGATGTAGGCGAGCCAGAACGACAGCACCGGACCCGCGCCTAGCTTCCACGCGAGGAAGACGAGCGCGATCAGCCCGGCCGGCAGCAGCACCGACTTGCCCGGACCCCAGCCCGTGAGCTCGAGCGTCCAGTCCCCGGCCGCTGTGCCGAGAGCGAAGGTGACGAGCACGGTCAGCCAGTAGAAGGACTCGCGCGGCGTGGTGACGATCGAGTGGATCGACAGCGTCCGCTCCCGGGCGTACCAGACGCCGAAGACAGCTGCCAGCAGGACGGCGAAGATCGTGCTGCTGATCCAGAGCTGCACGCCCTGCGAGTCGGTGAGGATGTCGGTCAGGAGGGTGCCGACGACGCTGATCAGCACCACCGCGAGCCAGTAGATCGCAGGGACGTACTCGTGGGCCCGGAACTGCGCGACCAGCACGATGATGAGCGCGGCCGAGAACACGAGCGTGGTGTTCGTGAGCCCGAACCCGAGAGTGCTGTTGATGTAGTCGGCGAAGCTCTCCCCCACGGTCGTGCAGAGGATCTTGATGATCCAGAAGAAGACGGTGACCTCGGGGACCTTGTTCAGCATCACCCGGGTACGCGTGGCGGCAGTGGTTGTCGTCATGGAGGGACACCCTCATGGGCGGGGGCTGTGACGACGCTGAGGTGCTGTTCAGTTCTTGTACATCAACGAGCCCGGCGTCGTGAGGTCCTCGCCCGTCTCCAACCAGGTCTTGAGCCCGGACAGCACCATCGGCCAACCGCCGTACACCTGGGGGTTGCAGCCCTCGCGGAGCTGGTCGTGGGTCAGGGTCAGGCAGCACGAGGCGTCCGCCCCCTCACCGATCTGCGTGATCTCCCAGGTGACGCGGGAGGTGCCCTCCGCGACGACGTCGTCGCCCCAGGTGGAGTTGAGGGTGTGCACGAGCCGGCGGGGCGGATCGCTCTCGAGCACCTCGCCGTTCCCGAGGAAGCTCGGCTCCTCGTCACTGCCCATCAGGATGGTGCTGCCGGCCCGCCAGTCGGACGTGAACGTCACGCCGAACTGAAAGTGCCGGCGGATCTCCGCGGTGGTGATCGCCTCCCACAACCGCTCGGGCGTGGTCTTGACGTAGATCTCGTAGACCTTCTCCATCGTGATGCTCTCCAGACTCGACTTGAGCGATGACAGGCCCGCGACCCACGGCTCGGTGTACTTGCTCACCCACCGGTCGTGGAGCAGGCGGATCGGGACCGGGTTGAGGAAGTGCAGCTTCTCCCGACCCCGGCGCTTCGAGACGACCAGGCCGCTCTCCTCGAGCAGCTTCAGGTGCTTCATGACCCCGAAGCGGGTCATGGCGAACCGCTCCTCGAGGGCACTCAGCGTCTGGCCGTCCTCGCGGAAGAGCTCATCCAGCAGTGCCCGCCTCGTCGGGTCGGCCAGTGCTCGGAACACCTCATCCACCCGCCCAACTTAGGTGACCATTTGGTCACCTGTCAAGAGGTTCCTTGATACCCCTAGGGGGTACTGGTATACAGGGCGTCATGAGCACTCCGGGGTACAGCGGGTCCAAGGCCTCCCACCTCGCGCGCCTGAAGCGGGTCGAGGGTCAGGTGCGCGGCATCGCGCGCATGGTCGAGGAGGACAAGTACTGCATCGACGTCCTCACGCAGGTGAGCGCCGCGACGAAGGCGTTGCAGGCCGTCGCCCTCGGCCTCCTCGACGAGCACATGGCGCACTGCGTCGCCCCCGCCACGGGCGACGAGCAGGCGGCGAAGCTCAAGGAGGCCTCTGAGGCGATCGCCCGGCTGGTGCGGTCATGAGCACCGTCTGGGACAGCCTCGCTGACGGTGCGGGGATGTTCTGGGAGACGCTCTGGGCGCTCGTGCTGGGCTTCGCGCTCTCGGGGGCGATTCAGGCCTTCGTCTCGCGGAGCCGGATGCAGAGCGCTCTCGGCGACCACCGCCCGCGCACGATCGCCAAGGCCGGCTTCTTCGGAGCCGTCTCGTCCTCGTGCTCCTATGCCGCCTCGGCGCTGGCCAAGACGCTGTTCGCCAGGGGCGCCGACTTCACCGCGTCGCAGGCCTTCATGTTCGCGTCGACGAACCTCGTCTTCGAGCTCGGCATCGTCCTGTGGCTGCTGATCGGCTGGGAGTTCGCACTGGCCGAGCTCATCGGTGGCGTCATCATGATCGCGCTGCTCACCCTGGTCCTCCCCCGGATCCTGCGACCTGGTGAGGTCGAGGCCGCCCGCGATCGCCTCGACACCTCCGCCGGCCACGAGCACGGCGCCCCCTCCGACGTACCGTCCTCCCCCAGGTCACTGGCCGGATGGTCCGACGCCGCCGGCTACACGATCAGCGACCTCACCATGCTCCGCAAGGAGATCGTCATCGGCTTCGTCGTCGCGGGCTTCGCCGACGCTGCCGTCCCGGTGAGTGTGTGGAAGTCGCTGTTCCTGAGTGGACACGGCTTCTGGTCCTCGCTCGAGAACGTCGTGCTCGGGCCCTTCCTGGCCCTCATCAGCTTCGTCTGCAGCGTGGGCAACGTGCCCCTCGCGGCGGCGCTCTGGACCGGCGGGATCAGCTTCGGCGGCACGATCGCGTTCGTGTTCGGCGACCTCATCGCACTGCCGCTGCTGCTCATCTACCGCAAGTACTTCGGCACCCGGCTCACCCTGAAGCTGCTCGCGGCGTTCTGGGCCACCATGAGCCTTGCGGGGCTGGCGACCGAGTACCTGTTCAAGGCCGCCGGCATCGCGCCGACCGCGGACACCGCCGATCACGGCATGGTCGGCCGCGACGTGTTCGGCTGGAACTACACGACGGCACTGGACCTGATCGCCCTTGTCGCCTTCGCCGTCCTGTACTGGCTCTACCGCAACCGGGAGCGGTTCGGCGGCGGCGCCGGGTACGCGAAGGACCCGGTGTGCGGCATGCAGGTGGAGAAGGCGCACCCCGGCGCGGTCGTGGACGGCGTGTACTTCTGCTCCGACCACTGCGCGCACAAGTACGCCGGGACGGCCGGCTCAGCCGAGCCGCACCGTCACTGAGCGCAGGTGCAGCGCTGCTCCTCGGGCACCTGCGCCATGACCTCCTCGGCGTGGTCGCCGCAGCCGGCCCACGTCGTCAGGCCGCAGGTGCCGCAGCGAACTGGCATGCACATCGACGATCTCCTCCTGCGGTCGGGCCGAGTCCGATCGTAGCTGCGCTCGGCCTGCAGGACCTCCGGCGGTATGTTCAGCAGGGACCGCCTTCTCACCAGCAACGGTCGGTTGTCGACAACGGGTGTGCGTGATCATGGACCTCGCTGCAACCTCTCCGGCCCACCAGCCGAGCATGGGTTCCGAGGGGCCATGAGCGACACCAGGCCCTCCCGCTCCGGCTCGTTGCTGGGGGCGCTGGCTCAGATCCAGGACCTGCTGCTCGACGCGACCGGTCCCCTGGCCGTGCTGCACACCACCGCACTTCTCATGACCACTCTGCTGCCGGTGCGGGTGGGGTGCGCGCTCGTGATGGCCGCGGACCGCGAGCACGACACGGTGGGCGGGAGCAGCGCCGGCATCACCCGGCTCCGGCAGCTCGAGACCGCCCAGGGAGATGGACCGAGCCTCGCGGCGCTGGCCCGCGGTGTCGCGATCACCATCGACGACGTGGCGGCCGACCAGCGCTGGGTCCCCCTGTGCGGACGGCTGCGCAAGCAGGGCATCGGCAGCCTGGTAGCAGTGCCGGTGCAGGTCGCCGGACGGACCGTCGCCGTGGCGACGCTGTACGTCCCCCGCCACCAGCGCCTCCTCGAGGCTCACGTCCGCGGCGTGGTCGCCCTCGGACAGGCAGCAGCGACGTCCCTCGTCGTGCGCGAGGGCGTCGAGGAGCAGCGGCTGCTGAACGAGCAGCTCCAGCAGGCCGCGGTCAGCCGACCCGTCATCGACCAGGCGATGGGCATCGTGATGGCCCTGCACGGGTGCAGGGCGAGCGAAGCCTTCACGCTGCTCCGCGAACGTTCGCAGTCAGCCAACCAACCGGTCCGGAAGGTCGCCGCCGACCTCGTGGCGGCGGCGACCGGGAGGCCGCCGGAACCGGCGCGGCCCTTCGTGCAGCGCGGGCCGCGGCCGCTTCAGACGTAGGCCTCGTCGACGTAGCACCAGCGCCAGTCCTCGCCCGGTTGGAAGGACTGGACGATCGGGTGGTCCACCGCGAACGCGTGCCGCCGGGCGTGCCGGTTCGGCGAGGAGTCGCAGCACCCGACGTGGCCGCAGCTCAAGCACAGCCGCAGGTGCACCCAGGGCGACCCGAGCTGCAGGCACTCCTCGCAACCGTCTGCGCTCGGGGTGACGGGGCGGACGGCGCGCAGGTGCGGGTCGGCGGTGAGTGGGGGCAGGGTCATCGTGGTTCCTCCGATGCGGTCCGGGCGAGGTGCTCGTGGACCAGCCGGACGGCGATGGCGCCCTCACCCACGGCAGAGGCCACCCGCTTGGTCGATCCGCTGCGGACGTCGCCGGCAGCGAACACCCCAGGGAGCGACGTCTCCAGCGCTGGTGCGTTGCCCGTGACGACGAAGCCGTGCTCGTCGAGCTCGACCCGGCCGGCCAACCACTCGACCTGCGGCGCGGCTCCGATGAAGACGAACGCCGCCCGCGCGTCGAGGGCGCGGCGGCCGTCAGCGCCGTCGACGACCACCTGCTCCAGGGCGCGGTCGCCGCGCAGCTCCCGGACCTCGGTCCGGGTCAGGACTTCGACGTTCGGCTGGCGCTCGAGCCGGTCGACGAGGTAGCGCGACATCCTCCGGCCCAGGTCCGCGTCGCGGACCAGCACCCGCACCTGCGAGGCGCGACCGGCCAGGAACAGCGCCGCCTGACCGGCGCTGTTACCCCCTCCAATGACCACGACGGGATCACCGGCGCAGGTCTGCGCCTCGACCTCCGTTGCCGCGTAGAAGATGCTCGTCGCCTCGAACCGCTCCCGGCCCGGCACCTCCAGCCGGCGGTACCGCGCGCCGGTGCAGATGACGACGGACCGGGCCAACTGGGTGGTCCCGTCCTCGAGCTGTACGACGTGATGGCCGTCCGTCTCAGTCAGCCCGACTGCGCCGCTCGGCACCCGCAGCTGCGCACCGAAGCGCTCGGCCTGGAGCACGGCACGCTCGCTGAGCTCGGCACCCGAGATGCCGGTGGGGAAGCCCAGGTAGTTCTCGATCCGCGACGAGGTACCTGCCTGGCCGCCGGTCGCCACCAGGTCGAACGTGACCGCGGCGAGCCCCTCCGACGCTGAGTACACCGACGCGGCCAGCCCTGCAGGTCCGGCTCCGATGACGGCGACGTCGGCAACGCCCGTCGGCGGCCGCCGCGTGGCGAGCCCCAGCAGGTCGGCGAGGTCTGCGCTGCTCGGGTTGCGCAGTACGTGAGAGGCGTCCCAGAGCACGATCGGCGTCTCGTCGGGCCGGACGCCGAGCCGCTTCAGCAGCTGCTCGGCCTCGCGGTCCTCCTCGAGGTCGAGCCACCTGAAGGGCACCCGGTTGCGCGCGGCGAGCTCGCACAGACGTCGGGTGTCCGACGAGTACCGCGATCCGACGATGCGCAGCCCCACACCGAGCGACACCAGCAGGGAGCGCCGCGCGAGGTACGCACGGAGCACCAGGTCGGCCAACTGCTGGTGCTGCTCCAGCAGCGGCACCAGGCGGTCCACCGGTACGGCGAGCACGGCGCCGCGCTCCTGGGCGACCGCCGTGAGGAACAGCGGCTGACCGTTGAGCAGACCGAGCCCGCCCAGGAAGCGGCCGGGACCGTGAACGCTGACGACCTCCTCTCCTGACAGCAGCGCCACCAGCCCCTCGACGACGACGAGGAAGTCGTGGCTGCGCTCACCCTCGCGGTAGAGGACCTGTCCGGCGGACACCGGCCGCAGCTCCCCATGCGGCAACAGCAGGTCGAGCTGCTCCTCAGTGAGCCTCGGGTAGGCGCCGGTGCGGTCGACCGTCTCCTCGACAGAGGTCGTCGGGGTCATCCGGTGGCGCTCGCCGCGCGGAACCCCACCGAGGGGTGCTCCCGCTCCCAGTGGTGCACGCGCACGGCCATCGTGCCGAGCATCACGGCGTACACGATGGCGTAGATGCCGATGACCTGCGAGAGCGCGAGCGCACCCGGCGCCGGTGCGGCGAGCAGCACGATGCCGAGCACCACCGAGAGCAGTCCGGACACGACGAGGACCCACTCGCGGGTGAGGACCTGACGCCAGCGGATTGCCGCGATCGTCTCGGCCGCGCCGCCGGCGACCAGCCACGCACCGATGAGGATCGTGAGGCCGACGGCGGTCAGTCCAGGCCAGACCAGGGTGACCACACCGAGGCCGACACTTGCCACCGCACCCAAGGCGTCTGCCCAGCGCCGACGGCGGTCGTCATCGCCACGGACCGTGCTGATCGCCAGGCTCACGCCGTCGACAAGGCACCACGCCCCGAACAGCACGACGAGCGCCAACAGCGTGATGCCGGGCCACGCGAGGGTGAGCAGACCGAAGATCAGCGCGAGGGCGGCCCGGGTCGCGAGGATCGGCCAGATGTGGGTCTTCATGCCAGTACCTCCAAGGGATCAGCTCAGCTGGGAGTGCGCTGTCACGCCGAGACCGTCGCCTTCGCGGCGCGGTCGGCCGTGTGGTCGAAGCTCACGACCGGCTCACCGTCGCGCACGTCGACCCTGATCGTCGCTCCGTCCTCGACGTCGCCACTCAGCAGCGCCCGCGCGATGCGGGTCTCGACCTCGTGCGCGACGTACCTCCGCAGTGGCCGGGCTCCGTAGACAGGGTCGAAGCCCGCCGCCGCGATGTGCCGGCGGGCGTCGGAGGTGAGCTCCAAGGCGAGCCGCCGGTCCGCCAAGCGTCGGCGGAGGTCGGCGAACTGCATGTCCACCACGACCTCGATCTGCGAGAGCGTCAGGGGCTTGAAGAGCACGATGTCGTCGACGCGGTTGAGGAACTCCGGCCGGAAGTGGCCGCGTAGCTCGGCCATCACACGGTCGCGTGCGTCGTGCGCGATCTCGCCGTCTGAGGTCACGCCGTCCAGCAGGTACAACGACCCCAGGTTCGACGTGAGGATGACGACGGTGTTGCGAAAGTCGACGGTGCGGCCCTGGGCGTCGGTGACGCGGCCGTCGTCGAGCAGCTGCAGCAACGTGTTGAAGACGTCGGCGTGGGCCTTCTCGATCTCGTCGAACAGCACCACGGAGTACGGCTTGCGACGCACCGCCTCGGTGAGCTGGCCGCCCTCCTCGTAGCCGACGTACCCGGGTGGGGCGCCGACCAGCCGGCTGACGGTGTGCCGCTCCTGGTACTCGCTCATGTCCAGCCGGATGAGGTTCTCCTCGGAGTCGAACAGCGCCTCGGCGAGCGCCTTGGCGAGCTCGGTCTTCCCGACGCCGGTCGGGCCTAGGAAGATGAAAGAGCCGATCGGACGACGCGGGTCCTTGATGCCGGACCGGGCGCGGACGATGGCGTCCGTGACGAGCTGGACTGCCTCGTCCTGGCCGACCACCCGGCGGTGCAGCACCTCATCGAGGCGCAGCACCTTGTCGCGCTCGCCCTCCGTGAGGCGACTGACCGGGATGTGCGTCCAGGACGCCACGATCTCGGCGATCTCCTCCTCCGTGACGACCTCGCGCAGCAACCGCTTGGCCCCCTGCTTCGCCGCGAGCTGCTCCTCCTCCGACGCGAGCCGTCGCTCGAGGTCGGCGACCCTTCCGTAGCGGAGCTCCGCGGCCCTGTTCAGGTCGTAGCTGCGCTCGGCCTCCTCGGCCTCCCGGCGCACACGCTCGAGCTCCTCGCGAAGCTCCTGGACCCGGCGGATCGCCTGTCGCTCGGCCTCCCACTGCGCACGCTTCGCATCCGCCTCGGAGCGGAGGTCGGCGAGCTCCCGGCGAAGCTCCTCCAGCCTGGCGACGCTGGCCTCGTCCGACTCCTTCGCGAGCGCAGCCTCCTCGATCTCCAGGCGGGTCACCCGCCGGGTCATCTCGTCGAGCTCGGCCGGCATCGAGTCGATCTCGGTGCGCAGTCGCGCGCAGGCCTCGTCGACCAGGTCGATGGCCTTGTCGGGCAGGAAGCGGTCAGAGATGTAGCGGTGACTGAGCACGACGGCGCTGACGAGCGCCGCGTCGGCGATCTTCACGCCGTGGAAGACCTCGAGGCGTTCGCGCAGACCACGCAGGATCGAGATGGCGTCCTCGACGCTCGGCTCGTCGACCATGACGGGCTGGAAGCGGCGCTCGAGTGCCGCGTCCTTCTCGACCTTCCGGTACTCGTCGAGGGTGGTCGCGCCGATCATGTGCAGCTCGCCGCGGGCCAGCATCGGCTTGAGCATGTTGCCGGCGTCCATCGCCCCTTCGGCGGCACCGGCCCCGACGACGGTGTGCATCTCGTCGACGAAGAGCAGGACCCGACCCTCGGCCGCCTTCACCTCGTTGAGGACGGCCTTCAGCCGCTCCTCGAACTCGCCGCGGTACTTGGCTCCGGCGACCAGGGCGCCCATGTCCAGGGCGAACACGGTGCGGTCGCGCAATCCCTCCGGCACGTCACCGTGCAGGATCCGCTGCGCCAAGCCCTCCGCGATGGCGGTCTTGCCGACCCCTGGCTCGCCGATGAGAACCGGGTTGTTCTTGGTCTTCCGGCTCAGGATCTGGATGACCCGTCTGATCTCGCTGTCCCGTCCGATCACCGGGTCGAGCAGCCCGTTGCGGGCGTCGTCCACCAGGTCGCGCCCGTACTTGGTGAGCGCCTCGTAGGACGCCTCGGGCGTGTTCGACGTCACCCGCTGGTTGCCGCGGACGCCCGTGAGCGCGGCCAGCAGGGACTCGCGGCTGACCCCGTGCTCCCCGAGGTGCCGACCGGCTGCCGACGCGGTGCCCTCCTCGGCCAGGGCGAGCAGCAGGTGCTCCACGGAGACGTACTCGTCCTTGAGCCGCGTAGCCTCCCGCTGGGCCGCGTCGAGGATCCGCATCAGCCGTGCAGTGACCCGCACGTCGTTGCCTGCTGCACCCGGGCCGGTCACCTTGGGCCGTCGCCCCAGCTCTGCGGCCAGGTCGTCGTGCAGCCGCTCCGGGTCGGCACCGGTCGCGACGAGCAGTCGCGGGGCCAGCCCCTCGTCCTGCTCGAGCAGGGCGAGCAGCAGGTGCTCGCCGTCGACGTCGGAGTGCCCCATCCGGACGGCGGTCGACTGCGCCTCGCGCAGGGCGTCCTGCGACCTCGTGGTCAGCGCGTTCAGGTCCACAGCGACACCTGCCGAGGCATCAGCTCGGTGCGCAGGGCATCGAGCCGTTCGAGCACGTCGAGCAGCAGCCCGACAGCCACGGCGTCGTGCATCCGGCTCAGTCCACTGGGCGGGTCGGCGCCCTCGGTCGCACTGGCCAGCAGGCCGACGGCGACGAAGCGTCGTACCAGGTCAGGGCGAAGCCCTGCCCGGCAGGCGAAGTCCTCCAAGCGCGCGCGTTCGCTGTCCAGCTCGGCCTGCAGTGCGTCGCTGCCCGCATGGGTCTGCGCCAACAGCCTCTCGAGCGCCGGAGGCGCCTTCAGGTCCATCAGCTCGGTCACGTTCACGGCGAGTCACTCCTTCGTCGGGTGCGGGCGGGGTGACGCTGGGTCGCTTCGAGCGCGGCGACGCGATCGAGCAGGTCGAGCACGAGGCCCAGCGATGCGTAGTTCAGGCCGAGCGCGGCGCGCAGCCGCTGGGCACGGAGCACCCGGGCGACGTCGCGCTGCCGGAAGTGCAGCGCCCCGGCCTGTCCCGGCTCGGGGTCGAGCAGCCCGAGTGCGACGAAGCGGCGGATCAGGTCGGGATGTACGCCGGTCTGGCGGGCCAGCGCGTCGGGGCTGAGCCAGCCGGTGCGGACCAGCAAGGTCGTCATGGCCTGCCTCTCCTCGGGTCGAAGGACGACACGCGGGACAGCTGCTCGAAGAGCTCCCGCTCTGCGGAGGTCGGCTTCGGGGGGACCATCACCTCGACCTCGGCGTACAGATCGCCGGGGCGGCCCTTGGGATTGGGCAGGCCCTGGCCCTTGAGTCGCAAGCGCTTCCCTGTCGATGTGCCAGGCGCGACGCTCACCTTGAGCTCGCCGTCGGGGGTGTCGACGGGAACCTTGGCGCCCAGCACCGCCTCCCAAGGGCTGACCGGGAGAGGCACGTAGACGTCGCGGCCGTGGACCTCGAACAGCGGGTGCGGCGCGAGGCGCACCACCAGGTAGAGGTCACCTGGCGGCTGACCGCGGCCGCCCTCGCCCGCCAGCCGGATGCGCTGCCCGTCCGTGACCCCGGCCGGGACCGTGACCTCGAGCTCGCGGCCGGCCAGGACGATGCGCCTCTTGCCGCCGGTGAAGGCCTCTTCGACCGTGAGCTCGAGCTCGGCCTCCTGGTCCGCCCCGGGCATCGGACCGGTCCGTCTGCCCCCGAAGATGCTGCTGAACAGGTCCTCCACATCGACCGCGGACCCGCCGTACCTGACCGATCCGCGACCTTCCGGGGCCGGGCCGCCGTCCTCCGGGTACTGCCGGAACTCGGGTCCCCACCGGTCGTAGCGGGCGCGGGTCTTCGGGTCCGAGAGCACCTGGTAGGCCTCGTTGATCTCCTTGAACCGGTCCTCGGATGCCGGGTCCTTCGCCACGTCGGGATGGTGCTTGCGGGCCAGCTTCCGGAACGCGCGCTGGAGCTCGTCGGCGTCGGCGTCGCGTGAGACGCCGAGCACCTCGTAGTAGTCGCGAGCCATGGTGCGGTCACCCGGTTTTGTTCACGGCCACTGCCGCGGGCCGGAGCTGCCGCGTCGGCGACCCGTAGCCGGGCCGCACGACCTGGACCACGACACCGGACGGGACCTCTGGCGCCTCCCGGACCTCCACGACGTCGTGCCGCGCGGGGTCGAACGGCACGCCCACCTCGTCGTCGCGGGGATACCCCTGCAGCTCCACCACCGCGACACCCTGGTCACGTACGGCCCGCAGCCCGTCGAGCAACGACTCCGGATCGACCGCGCCGTGCGCGAGGGCGAGCTCGAGGTTGTCGAGCACGGGCAGCCAGGCTGCTGTCGCCCGCGCTCGCTCCGCCTCCCGCTCACGATCGAGCTCGCGGGCGTACCTCTTGCGCAGGTTGTCGAGGTCGGCCATGCAGCGCCGCCAGCGGTCCTCCAGCTCTGCGAGTTGCCGCTGCTCCTCCGGCGCCTCAGGCTGCCGGTCATCCGCCGCCGCGCCGGTCACCATCAGTTCCGGGTGAAGTCGGCATCGATGACGTCTTCAGAGTCAGCCGGCGCCCCGCTCTCCTCGGAGGCGGGAGTCGCACGGATGCTGAGCGCCTGCTCCAGCTGCTGGAGCTCCTCCGTCAGGGCGCGCACCTCGCTTATCGGCGTCTCGTCCTTGACCGCGGTGCGAGCATCGTTGACGAGGCCCTCGGCACGAGCCTTGTCGTGGATCGGCGCGTCGTCGCCGACCTCGGCGAGCTTGCGCTCCACCCGGTAGGCGACGGCGTCGAGCTCGTTGCGCGCGTCGACCGCTTCCCTCAGCTGCTTGTCCGCGTCGCGGTTCCGGTCGGCCTCGGCCATCATCCGTTCCACCTCGGCGCGGTCGAGGTTGGCGCTCTCGCTGATGGTGATGCTCTGCTCCTTGCCGGTGTCCTTGTCGCGGGCAGAGGCGTGCAGGATCCCGTTGGCGTCGATGTCGAAGGTCACCTCGACCTGCGGCTCTCCGCGGCGACCGGGACGGATGTCCTCGAGCCGGAAGCGGCCGAGCACGCGGTTGTCGGACGCCTTCTCACGCTCGCCCTGGAGCACCACGACGTCGACTGCCGGCTGGTTGTCCTCCGCGGTGGAGAACGTCTCGCTGCGGCGGACAGGGATCGTCGTGTTGCGGTCCACGATCCGGGTCATCACACCGCCGCGGGTCTCCACCCCGAGTGACAGCGGCGTCACGTCCAGCAGGAGCACGTCCGACACGTCGCCCTTCAGGACGCCGGCCTGGATCGCGGCGCCCATGGCGACCACCTCGTCCGGGTTGACCGTCATGTTCGGGTCCTTGCCGCCGGTCAGCCGGCGGACCAGTGCCTGCACGGACGGGATGCGGGTCGAGCCACCGACGAGGATCACCTCGTCGATGTCATCGGCGCCGACCTTGGCGTCGGCCATCGCCTGCTTGACCGGCTCCATCGTCCGCTCGACGAGGTCGTGCGTGATCTCGTCGAAGGTGGAACGCATCAACGTCGCGGTCAGGTGCTTGGGTCCGCTCGCGTCGGCGGTGACGAACGGCAGGCTCACCTGCGTCTGACTGACCGAGCTCAGCTCGACCTTCGCCTTCTCCGCGGCCTCGAACAGCCGCTGCAGGGCCTGCGGGTCCTTGCGCAGGTCGATGCCGTTCTCCTGCTGGAACTGATCAGCCAGGTGGTCGACGAGCCGTCTGTCGAAGTCATCACCACCGAGGTGCGTGTCACCGGACGTCGAGCGCACCTCCACGACGCCGTCACCGACGTCGAGGATGCTGACGTCGAAGGTGCCGCCGCCGAGGTCGAACACCAGGACCGTCTCGTGCTGGCGCTTGTCCAGCCCGTAGGCCAGTGCGGCCGCAGTCGGCTCGTTGATGATGCGCAGCACCTCGAGCCCGGCGATCTTCCCGGCGTCGCGGGTCGCGGTGCGCTGCGCGTCGTTGAAGTACGCCGGGACGGTGATGACCGCCTCCGTCACCTTCTCGCCGAGGAACTTGGCGGCGTCGTCGACGAGCTTGCGCAGCACCAGCGCACTGATCTCCTCCGGCGCGTACTTCTTGCCGTGGACGTCGAACCGCACAGCACCGTCCGGGCCCGGGACGACGTCGTACGAGACGGTCCTGAGCTCCTCAGTGACCTCTTCGTGCTTGCGGCCGATGAAGCGCTTCGCGGAGGAGATCGTGCCCTTGGGGTTCATGATCGCCTGACGACGGGCGAGCTGACCGACGAGTCGTTCCCCGCTCTCGGTGAAGGCCACGACGGACGGCGTGGTCCGCGCCCCCTCGGCATTCGGGATCACGGTCGCCTGGCCGCCCTCGAACGTTGCGATGACGGAATTTGTCGTTCCGAGATCGATGCCTACTGCACGAGCCATCTCAAGCCTCCTGTGTTGACGTGCGACATCACAGGACGGTCATCAGGGGCTACAAGCTGCAGCAAGGCGGGGGTGTGCGGCACATCGCAACTGCCGGTCTGCGCGACCCGGCCGTCCTGGAGGTGCACCGGCTGCTGGCCCAACCGGGGGCCCTCATGGGCCTGCGCTGTCATCCCTCGCCTCGCACGACCCAAACATCTGAAGGAGCGGGCCTTTCAGGCAGCACCCAGCGTGGCGGACATCAGGGCCGCGTCGACGGGTCTCCCGTACAAGTACCCCTGCGCGACGTTGCATCCAAGCTCCTGCAGCGCCGCGGCCTGCCCGGTGGTCTCGACGCCCTCCGCGACGACGTGAAGGGCAAGCGCCTTCGCCATGCTGACCATGGCGCGCACGATGCTGCGGTCGTCACCTGTCTGGTCGACACCGACGAACTCTCGGTCGATCTTGATCTCCTCGATCGGCAGCCGCTTCAGGTGGATGAGTGATGAGTACCCGGTCCCGAAGTCGTCGATGGCGAGGTGCACGCCTTGGGCCCGCAAGGCCTTCAAGACCCGCAGAGCCCGATCCGTGTCGCTCATCAGCGCCGACTCGGTGATCTCCAGGACGAGCAGGCCGGGAGCCAGGCCGCTCTCCGCGAGGGCTTCGCGCACCGTCTCCGGGAAGGTCTCGTCATCGAGCTGGCTGGCCGAGACGTTCACCGCTACGGCGGGTGGTTCGGCAAGGGTGTCGGCCCATTCTGCCGCCTGCTGGCAGGCCACACGAAGCACTCGTCTCCCGAGCGCGAGGATCAGTCCACTGACCTCCGCGAGATCGATGAACTCGCTCGGCTCCAGCAGCCCGCGACTCGGATGTCGCCAGCGCGCGAGAGCCTCGACGCTTCCGATGGATCCGTTCGTCATGTCCACCTGCGGCTGGTAGAACACCTCGAGCTGGTCCTGCTCGATCCCGGTGCGCAGCTCTTGCACGTCCTCCAGGTGGTACCTCGACTGGCGTGCGATCTCCGGGTCGAACATGACGTGACGGCCACGACCGCGCTTCTTCGCCTGGAACATCGCCACATCGGCGTCGAGGATCATCTGCTCGACGTCCGCCGGGGACTTCGAGAGGGCGACCCCGATGCTGGCGTGCGCCTGCACCGCCCGCCCGTGAACCGTGAGCGGGGGCGTCAGCGCCTCCACGATCCGCTCAGCCAGCGCATTCGCCTCGAGCTCACCCTCCAGGTCAGGGGCGACGATGACGAACTCGTCACCGGCGAAGCGAGCCAACGTGTCGTCGTCGTGGCGGACGATGGCGCGGAAGCGGTCCGCGACCTGGCGCAGCACCTCGTCGCCTGCCGCGTGCCCGTAGCTGTCGTTCACCGACTTGAAGTCGTCGAGATCGATGAAGAACACCCCCACGGACTTCACGGTGTCCCGCCGGCCCATTGCCTGACTCAGGCGGTCCCTCAGCAGAGCGCGGTTGGGCAGCCCGGTCAGGTCGTCGTACATCGCTCGGTGCTCGAGCTCCGCCTCGGTCCGCTTGCGCTTCGTCGTGTCACTGATCATGAGCAGCGAGCCGATGTAGTGGCCCTTCACCGTCAGCGGACTGGCGCTCACGGAAGCCCAACGGCGGTCACCGTCCCCGCGCAGGAACGGGATCTCGTACACCTCATGTCCCGCGATCCGACGACTGCGCAGGCGCTGGTGTGCCTCCCGCTGGTACTGAGGCTCGATGACCTCAAAGACGTTCATCTGCATGATCTCCGGCAGGCTGTGGCCGAGGATGTCCGAGAGGCTGTCGTTGGCGAACAGCGACCGGCCGCTGTCGTCCATCAACCAGATGCCCTCCTGGGCGGTCTCCACGATGCTGCGGTAGAGCGCCTCGCTCGCCCGGAGCGCGTCCTCGATGGCCCGACGCTCGGTCACATCGCGGATGTTCACCACCAACCCCGTGACGACCGGGTTGTCGAGCAGATTGGTGACAGCGACCTCCACGAACCGCCAGCTGCCGTCGCTCGCCAAGCAGCGCAGTCCCACCAGCTGACGGGGCGCGTCATCAGCAACCGTCACGTCGAAGAGCCGCCGAGCCAGCTCCTGGTCCTCGGGATGCACGAGCTCGAGGGCGGCACGTCCCACGAGGGCCGCAGCGTCGTAGCCCAGCGGCGGGTTGGCGACCTCGGGCACGAACACGATCGTGCCCGACGCATCGACGACGTAGGCGACGTCACGGCCTCGATGGAGCAGGGCATTGGCCCATGCGTCATCACGACGGCCTGCCGCGGCTGAGGTGGCTGAACGCGTGACGACCACGAGGAGCCTGGCGTCTTCCCGGGCGATCACCGACACCGTCGCCTGGATCTCGCGGCCGTCGCGGTTCCGGATCTTGACGAGACCCGTCGTACCGTCCGGCCGCGCGGCGGAGTCCAGTGCGAGCAGCGAGTCGTCGTCCCGAGTGATCGCAAGAACCTCCGCCAGGGGGTGTCCAAGCGCATCATGGGAGGAGTACCCGAACTCGACTTCAGCTGCTCGGTTCCAACCGACGAGCAGACCGCGCTCGTCGCCGACGACGACAGCATCCGATGCCAGATGAGCTTGTCCTTTCGGGAGGCGGCGGCGGCTTCTGGCCTTGGTCATGGCGCCTCCTCCCGACCGCCCCGTCCCGGCGGCGTTCACCGCCATCCTCCGCGCTCACTGGTGCCGGCGCCACCAACACCGCTCGCTTCTCCACAGGAGGGTCAGGCCCCGCGACCTGCCCACTGTGGAGACGGGCGCGCCACTACCTGATACGGACGCAGCACAGCCCCGCGACCGGATCCAGCACTGCCCTGCGCCGGCGCTCTCCCACACCGGCGAGCACTCCTGACAGGAACTCGAGGTTCATGCCGCAGACCAGCCCTCGGTGCTCCTCGGCCAGGACGTGGAACGGGCAGTTGACCAGCGTGATCCCGCCGTCCTCCTCCCGCGGCTCATAGCCGTGCGCGGCAAGGGCACCGAGGAGCCCTCCACTTCGGCGAGCCCGCTTTCCCAGGGCGTGTCCGGCATCCCGTGCCACCTCGGCGACGGCCTCGTTGACGGGTTGGCCGCTTGCGGTCGAGCGCGCGACGGCTGAGGCGAGCAGCGAGCCGGCGAGGTCGTACCTCCTCGGCGGAAGCGAGACCTCGACTTCCAGGTCGGAACGGCCGTAGAGCTTTGCCGGACGTCCGGCTCCGGGGCCGGTCCGGCCCGAGACCCGCTCGAAGCGGGTCGTCAACAGCCCGGCCTCGACCAGCTTGTCGAGGTGGAAGCCGGCCACCGAGCGGGCCACTTGCAGAGCCTCGGCAACGGTGTCCTTACTGACCCACTCCTCCTGTACGGCCAGCCCGTACGCCTGCCGGCTCAACGGGTTGCTGAGCGCGGCCACGCCGGTGACGTACGCGTCGACAAGGGGCTGCTCCATGGCGTGATTCTAAGACCAAGACTTGTTGACGCAACAGAGGGGCCGGGTGTTCTATCGGCAGGTTCAATCACCTTTAGAGAGGCGCCACCATGAGCACCGTCGCAGCCGTCCCGCAGCGCTCCCCCAGCCTCACCGACCCGGTCTTCCAAGCCTTCGCGCTGCTGCGCATCGGCTTCGTCGTGGCGCCCATCGCCTTCGGCCTCGACAAGTTCGCGCACGTCCTCGTCAACTGGGACGTCTACCTCGCCCCACGCCTCGACCGCCTGGTCCCAGGCACCGCCCATCAGGCGATGTACGCAGTCGGGGCCATCGAGGTCGTCGCCGGTCTCGTGGTCGCCGTCCGCCCCAAGTACGGCAGCCTGCTAGTCGCAGGGTGGCTGGCCGGCATCGTGATCAACCTGCTGCTCATCCCGGGCTACTACGACATCGCTCTGCGCGACTTCGGGCTGATGCTGGCGGCGGTCACGCTGTTCCGCCTCGCCAGCGCCTACGACAGCCGTCCACTGCTCCCCCGATGACCGTCACCTACCTCGATGCGAGGACGGTTGTCGACCTGCGGGCCGCGGAGCAGGCGGTCGCCGACCTGCTCCTGGCCCTCGGCCAAGACGTCGACAGCGAGCACCTGCTGGAGACGCCTGCCCGGGTCGCCCGCTCCTTCGCCGAGCTGCTCACACCATCGACCTTCAACCCGACGACCTTCCCGAACGACCAGGGGTACGACGAGCTGGTGGTCGCTCGCGACATCCCGTTCCACTCCCTGTGCGAGCACCACCTGCTGCCCTTCCGCGGGATCGCCCACGTGGGCTACCTGCCAGGAGCGCGCATCCTCGGGCTCTCGAAGCTGGCGCGAGTCGTCGAGCTCTTCTCCCGCCGGCTCCAGGTGCAGGAGCGACTCACCCAGCAGGTGGCGGACTGGCTCGAGCAGCACCTCGAGCCCAAGGGTGTCGGCGTGGTCCTCGAGGCCGAGCACCTCTGCATGTCGCTGCGCGGCGTCCGGTCGACCGGCTCGCTCACCGTGACCTCGTCGCTGACCGGGATCGTGCGGGAGGATCCTCGTACCCGGACCGAGTTCCTCGCGCTCACGCGACCGTGGAGGCAGGGATGAACAGCATCAGCAGCCTGCTCGTCATCGGCGGCGGCCTCGCCGGCGCCAAGGCCGTCCAAGGCGCCCGCGAGGCGGGCTTCGCCGGGAGGGTGTGGCTGATCGGTGACGAGCCCGTGCCGCCGTACGAGCGGCCCCCGCTGTCCAAGGAGATCTTGCGTGGCGAGAAGCCACTGCACAGCTCAGTGGTGCATGACGAGACGTTCTACTCCGAGCACGATGTCGAGCTCGTCCTCGATGACGCCGTGGA
>JAOPVZ010000126.1 GCA_025965935.1 Frankiales bacterium
GAACGGGGTGCTCAGATCGACTCTGCGGCCGGTGGCCTTCAGCATCTTCTCGACGAGATCCCGGACCTGGCCCTCGTCGAGGATCGTGTTGGTCAGCTCCGAGCGGCCCCGCCTGGCGACGAAGACGCGCCCCGGTTCGTTGATCCAGATTTCCTCGACCGTCGGGTCGTCGAGGTGGCGCTGCAGAGGGCCGAAGCCGGCCACCGCGTCGTAGACGGCCTTGGCCGCGTGGTGGGAATCGTGCAGCGGAGGCAGGTTGCTCGTGAGTGACCGCTCGTCGTAGTCCGCGACCACCTCGTCGACGAGGCGCCGGACGGCGATCCGGTCAGCCACCGGGTCGATGCCGCGACGGCGCACCAGCTCGCGCACCTCGTGCTCGACCGTGTCGACCCCCGTCACGCCGGGCAGGCTAGGACGAAAGGTTCACGTCAGGCTAGGGAGGTTGTGGACAAGCGGTGGCCGTACTCGACAGCAGGCTCTCAGGCGCCACTCTGCTCGAGACCGTCGAGGTCGGCTAGGGACGCGACCGCATCTTTCGGGTGTCGCGCGGCTCGAGGTACGGCTCCTGCTCGGGTGGCACGCCGGCCTCGATCTGCCGGGCTCGCTCGAGCTCGGCGTTGAGCTCAGCGCCGAGCAGGACGGCGATGTTGGAGATCCACAGCCACACCAGGAAGCCCACGAACCCGCCGAGGGCGCCATACGTCTTGTTGTAGGAGCTGAAGTTGGCGACGTAGATGCCGAAGGCGGCCGACGCAACGAGCCAGAGGACCACTGCGACCACGCCGCCGGGGCTGACCCACCGAAAGCCTGGCTGCTTGACGTTCGGGGAGGCGTAATAGAGCAAGGCCAGCATCCCGGCGACGATCACCAGCAGCACCGGCCACTTCGCCACGTCCCAGACCTTCACTGCCGTGCTGCCCACACCGATGAGGTCGCCAGCCTGGCGGGCCAGCCCACCGGTCAGGACGACACCCAGCGCGGTGATCGCTGAGAGCAGGACAAGCGCGAGCGTGACACCGAGGCGGACCGGCAGGGTCTTCCAGATCGGCCGGCCCTCCTGGACTTCGTAGATCGCGTTCGAGGCGCGCATGAACGCGGCGACGTATCCCGACGCGGCCCAGAGGGCAAGGCCCAGACCGAGCACGAACGCCACTCCTGATGCGCGCTGGTTGTTCTGGATGCTGTTCAGCGCGTTGGTCAGGATGTTCCGTGACTCGCCGGGGGCCATCCGGGTCACGTTCTCGAGCAGCGGGCGTGTGGTCGCGGTCCCCACCAGCCCGAGCAGGGAGATGAGCGCGATCAGGGCTGGGAAGAGAGCCAGGATGCCGTAGTACGTCAGGGCCGCTGCCCAGTCCGTGAGGTGGTCCTCCTGAAACTCACGCACGGTCCGCCGCAGCACTTGCCACCAGGAGCGCTTGTCGAGCTGGGTGGGAGTCTCCGGCGCGGGCTGTCCCGTCCCCTTCGCAGGGATGTCGTCTCGCGCTCGTTCTGACATGGCGCGCCTCCCGAGTAAGCCTGGTCGTCGTCCGCCGGCGCGTGATCAGCCGGTGGCCCCCTCTTCGTCCGTTCGTCGTGCAGTCGATGCAGGAGGCCCTGGCCGCCGATCGAGCTTGTGGACGCGTCGCCCTCGGCGGCGATGGGGCCCGGCTGGGTGCGCTCTGCCTGCAGTTTCGACGTTCGCGCCAGTTCACGGGTGTGTCAACGAGGACTTGTGGCTCACAACCGCTGTCGCGGCCGCAGGCCCGCCCAACCGTGGATGACGCGGCCAACGGGCTGCACCAAGACGCTTTCCCTTGCAAGGTTGCCTTGCTGCTTCGAGATCCGTCGATTCGGCGCTACCTTTTCGACGTGACCGGGCCGGTGCAGGCGCTGCGTAGCGCCCCGGGGCGCGCCGCGGAACCCGGGGTCGTCGACGTCCGGCTGGACGGCGTCACGAAGCGCTTCGGGGACGTGGCGGCCGTCAGCGACCTCACCCTGGACGTGCACAGAGGCGAGTTCTTCGCGCTGCTCGGCCCGTCGGGTTCCGGCAAGACCACCTGCCTGCGCATGATCGGCGGCTTCGAGCGCCCGACCGCCGGCCGGATCTGGCTCGCCGGCAGCGACGTCACAGACGTCGCGCCGTTCGCGCGGGAGGTCAACACGGTCTTCCAGGACTATGCGCTGTTCCCGCACATGACGGTGGAGCAGAACGTCGCCTACGGCCTCATGGTGGCGCGGGTCCCGAAGCGTGAGCGCCGGGAGCGAGTCGAGCATGCCCTCGCGACCGTGCGGTTGAACGACTTCGGGTCGCGGCGACCGGGCCAGCTGTCTGGAGGGCAGCGACAGCGAGTGGCGTTGGCGCGGGCGCTGATCAACCGTCCCAAGGTGCTGCTCCTCGACGAGCCCCTCGGCGCGCTCGACCGGAAGCTCCGCGAGCAGATGCAGATCGAGCTGACGCTGCTGCAGCGAGACGTCGGCATCACCTTCGTGTTCGTGACGCACGACCAGGACGAGGCCCTGACGATGGCCGACCGGATCGCCGTCTTCCGCGACGGCCGCCTTGAGCAGGTAGGCACACCCGAGGACGTCTACGACCGACCGGAGACGCCCTTCGTCGCCGACTTCATCGGCACCTCGAACCAGGCGG
>JAOPVZ010000177.1 GCA_025965935.1 Frankiales bacterium
CCGCACAGTGGCGAAAAACTTCAAGGGGTCGGGGAGGACTTGCCCGCCCTACGGCGAACAGGGAGGCACGGGCGCCCCAGCGCGCTCGGCAACCCAGGCACTGACGGCCGGTTCCCTCACGGGGAGCCGGCCGTCAGTGTCTTCGCAGGTGGCCGGGTCAGCCGTGCGAGTGCTGCTTTGCCTTGCCGTGACCCTTGCCGTGGCTCTTGGTCTGGCTCTTGGTCTGGTCGTGCGTCGACGGGGATGCGTCCGGGCTGTCGGACGTCACCGGCTCGGGGCTCTCCGTCTCGGCCGGCTCGGTGCTGTCGGTGCCGTCCTTGCCGTCCTTGCCGCACGAGGAGTGCGCGGCCTCGGACACCGCCTTGCCGTGGTCACGGCCGGACGTGCTCTTGTCGTGCGCGACCGAGGAGACGTACGCGCCGTGGTTGGGCAGGTCGGTCGGGCACGGCACGGGAGAGCCCGCGGCGCCGGGTACGGCGGAAGGCTCGGCCGACACGGTCGGCTCCGGCGTGGCGGAGGGGTCCGTCACGGGGCTCTCGGTGGCGTCGGGCTCGGCTGACGGCGAGACCGTCGGCGAGGGCGAGGCCGAGTCGGTGGGTGACGGCGTCGCGACGACGTCGGTCGAGGAGTCGACGGGGGAGAAGGACATGGGGGACACCGCGGCAGCCGTGGCGACTCCCGTGACGGCGCAGGCGGCGGCGACCAGGCCGGCCACCCGCGCCTTCTGGGCGAGGAGGTCGAGGATGTTCATGGCTCTGGCATCGGCCGTTCGGACCCTGGGGCTACAGGGCCAGACGGGTGACCGGACCGCGAGTGGTCAGCCCGCGAGGCCCTCGAGGAGCTGCACGAACGTGCGGACGGCAGCGCCGGTCCCGCCTGCATGGGTGTAGCCGTAGGCCGCGCCCGGGTTGTACGCCGGGCCGGCGATGTCCAGGTGCGACCAGGCCACCCCGTCGGAGACGAACTCCTTGAGGAACAGCCCGGCGGTGAGCATGCCGCCCTCGCGCGGGCCGGTGTTGACCAGGTCGGCGATGTCGGAGTCCAGGCCCTTGCGCAGGTCGGCCGGCAGCGGCATCGGCCACATCGCCTCGCCGGCGGCGTCGGCGGCGGCCACGACGGTGCCGCGGAACGCGTCGTCGTTGGACATGACACCGGACGTGCGGGTGCCGAGCGCGACGACCTGCGCGCCCGTCAGGGTGGCGACGTCGAGCAGGTAGTCGGGGTCGTCCTCGCAGGCCCGGGCGATCGCGTCGGCCAGGATGAGCCGGCCCTCGGCGTCGGTGTTGTTGACCTCGACCCGCGTCCCCTTGCGCATCACGAGGACGTCGGAGGGTCGGATCGCCGTACCGCTCGGCATGTTCTCGGCCATCGGGACCCAGGCCTCGATGTTGATGGCTAGCTTGAGCTGTGCGGCGGCGGAGACCGCGGCGATGACGGCGGCGGCGCCGCCCATGTCTGACTTCATCTCTTCCATGCCGGCGGCCGGCTTGATGGAGATGCCGCCGGAGTCGAAGGTGATGCCCTTGCCGACGAGCGCGACCGTCTTCTTCGCGCCGCGGCCGCCCTGGTAGGACAGGTGGACGAGTCGCGGCGGGTTCACCGAGCCCTGGCCGACGCCGAGGATGCCGCCGTACCCGCCCTTCTTGAGGGCTTTCTCGTCGAGGACCTCGACGGTGACGCCGACCCGGCCGGCCTCCTCGGCGGCGATGCCGGCGAGCTCGACCGGGTGCAGGTGCGAGGGCGGGGTGTTGACGAGGTCGCGCGCGAGGTTGACGGCACCGGCGAGGACGGCCGCGCGCTGCACGACCTTCTTGGCGTCCTTGAGCCCGGACGCGACGACGAACGACGACACCGGCGTCTTGTGGTCGGCGAGCGAGGCGTGCCGATAGGACGTGAAGGAGTAGGCACCGAGCAGCGCTCCTTCCGCGACGGCGCGCACCGAGGCGGCGTCGTCCGTGGGCAGGGCGAGGACGACGGAGGCGGACGCGCCGGCCAGCGCGCGGACGGCCGCGCCGGTCGCACGGCGCAGCCCCTCGTGGTCGAAGCCGGGCTCACCGAGACCGACGGCGACGAGCGCCGGGGCCTTGGTGTTGCCCAAGGTGGCGAGTCGGGTGACCTCCTCCTTGGCGCCGGTGGCGCCCAGGCCGGCCAGCGCTGGCAGCAGCCCCCTGCCGAAGGCCTTCGCGACGTCGCTCGACCCCGCGGCCAGCGCGAGTCCCTTGGGGCCCTTGACGACGCCGATGACGATCGCGTCCGCCTTGGTGGAGGCGGCGCTGGAGGTGGTCACAGTGATGGTGGCTGTCACGGGCACGGACCTTACCTGTGATGGGGTGGTGCGATGAGCGTCGCCAACTGGGTGAAGGAGCGCTTCCCCACCGATCGGACGCACCTGGACGCGGCGGCCGCCGGACGTGTTTCGTCGGCGGTTCTGGAGCTGGAGACGCAGCACCTGCGCGAGGAGGCGATCCGCGGCGCGTACGTCGCCGAGGCGCTCGCCGCGGACACGATCGACGCCGGCCGGGCCGCGCTCGGGTCTCTCGTCGGGCTCGGCGGCGGCGACACCTTCTACTCCGACGGGGCTGGCACCGCCTTTGCCGTCCTGCTGCACGCCTGGCCGCTGCCTCCCGGTTCGCGGATCGGCACCATCACCGGCGAGTACGGCGGCAACGCGCGCCTCCTACGTGACCGGGCCGCTCTCAAGGGCTGGGAGCTGGTGCAGCTGCCGGTCGACGACCTCGGCCGGCTGCTCGAGGTGCCCGCGGACCTGGACCTGGTCACGTTCCCGCAGGTCCTCAGCCAGCGCGGCATCGCCCAGCCCGTCGAGCTGGCACTGGCTTCCGGCGTACCGCTCGTGCTCGACGTGGCGCAGTCCGCGGGGCAGACCGAGGTGCCGCCGGGTGCGGCGGCGTACGTCGGGACGAGCCGCAAGTGGTTGTGCGGACCGCGCGGCGTGGGCTGGGGCTGTGTCGCTCCCGAGTGGCAGTCGCGGCTCGCAGACCCGCCGACGCTGGGGCCTGCGCACCACCCGGGGAGGTTCGCGCGGTACGACAGCTCCGAACCGCACGTCGCAGGCCGCGTCGGGCTGGCGCACGCGGCCCGCACCTGGTCGCCCGCCCTGCTGCCGGTCGTGCAGGCGGCGGCGTCGGCGGCGCGCGTGCTGCTCGAGGGTGCCGGCGGGTGGCACGTCATCGAGCCCGTGGACGAGCCGACCGGCATCACCACGCTGTGGCACGAGACCGCTGACCCGTTCGCCGTCCGGGCCGCGCTCGTCGACCGGGGCTTCGTCGTGAGCGTCGTGCCGACCTCCCGCGCGGGCGACATGACCCGTCCGGTGCTGCGCGTCTCCACCGCCGCGTGGGTCACGCCAGGTGATGTCGGAACCCTTTCGGAGGCCCTCGACTCGCTAGGGTCCTCCGCGTGAGCGCCCTCAAGAAGTCCCCTTTGCACGACCGGCACGTCGCGCTGGGGGCGAAGCTCGCCGACTTCGGTGGCTGGGAGATGCCGATCGAGTACCCGGGCGGCGGCGTCCTCAAGGAGCACGCGGCCGTGCGCGAGGACGTCGGGGTCTTCGACGTCAGCCACCTCGGCAAGGGCGTCGTCCGCGGGCCGGGGGCCCTCGACTTCGTCAACGCGCGGCTCACCAACGACCTGCGGCGCATCGGGCCCGGGCAGGCGCAGTACACGTTGTGCTGCGACGAGTCGGGTGGCGTGGTCGACGACCTGATCGCCTACGTCCGCAGCGAGGACGAGGTCTTCCTCATCCCCAACGCCGCGAACACCGCGACCGTCATGGGCCGGCACGCCGCCGAGGCGCCGGCCGAGCTCGAGGTCACCGACCTGCACACGCGCTACGGCGTCATCGCCGTGCAGGGGCCGCGGTCCGCCGAGCTGGTCGGCAAGCTCGGGCTGCCGACCGACCACGAGTACATGAGCTACACGGTCGCGGGCGACATGATCGTGTGCCGCACCGGCTACACCGGCGAGCACGGCTACGAGCTGCTGCCGCCGTGGGACGAGGCGGGTGCGGTCTGGGACCAGCTCGTCGGCGCGGGCGCGCTGCCGTGCGGCCTCGGGGCCCGCGACACGCTGCGGACGGAGATGGGCTACCCGCTGCACGGCCAGGACCTGTCGCTCGACATCACGCCGGTGCAGGCGAAGTCGGGATGGGCAGTCGGGTGGGACAAGCCGGCGTTCTGGGGTCGTGAGGCGCTGCTGAAGGAGCGCGCGGAAGGCGCCCGTCGCTCGTTGTGGGGACTGGAGTCGCAGGACCGCGGGATCCCCCGGTCGCACATGCTGGTGAGCAAGGACGGGCGGGAGATCGGCGAGGTGACGAGCGGGACCTTCTCCCCGACGCGGCGCGTGGGCATCGGGCTGGCGCTGCTGGAGAAGGGCACGTCCGAGGGGGACGAGGTGACGGTGGACGTCCGCGGCCGCACCAGCGTCATGAGGGTGGTGAAGCCGCCCTTCGTCCCCAGCCACGTCAGGTGATCACCAAGCTGCTGCTCGTCGGGATGATGGGCAGCGGCAAGTCTTCGGTCGGTGCGGCGCTGTCCATGAAGCTCGGCTGGCCGTACCTCGACAACGACGTGCTGCTCGAGCGGACCTGCGGCGCCTCGGCGCGGGCGCTGCTCGACAACCAGGGCGAGGTGGCGCTGCGGCAGGCCGAGTCGCAGGTCCTCACGCTGCTGCTCGGGATGCCCGGCCCGGTGATCGGCAGCGTCGCCGCCGGCGTGGTCCTCGACGAGAAGGACCGGCTGCGCCTCGTGCAGTCTCCGGCGCACGTCGTGTGGCTGCGGGCCTCGCCGCAGGCCCTGGTGCGGCGGGTGAACGGCAGCGACCGGCCGTGGCTCGGCGACGACCCGGCGGCGGTGCTGCGCCGGCTGGGCGCGGAGCGCAACGGCTTCTTCGCCGAGGTCGCCGACCAGGTGGTGGACGTCGACGTCATCCCGGTCGGAGCGATCGCCAAGGCCATCATCGAGGCCCTCGAGCCCGGCTGATCGTGATCCACGGAGAGTTGGCGCGCTTTCTCGGCCCCGAGAGCGAGCGGACTCTCCGTCGATCATGGACGGGTCACCAGGCAGCGGCGAGCACCACCAGGCAGGCGGTCGTCGCGAGCTCGGACAGCGCGCCCAGCACGTCGCCGGTGAGGCCGCCCACGCGGCGGGTGGCATGCCGCCGTACCAGCCCTGCGAGCCCGAGGCCGACCACCACCGCGAGCACCGTCCGGAGCAGCGGGTAGGAGCCGCCGTCGACCGTCGCGTACCAGGCGAAGGCCGCGGCCGTCACCACGGTCCAGGCCACGGCCACCGGTCGCCGGGCCGTCCGCGCCACCAGCGCGCCGAGCCCTTCCGCGGTGGCGGCGGGGGTCCCCGTGCAGGCCCACAGCACGGCCAGCCGCCCGGTCACGACGGCGAGCACGAGCGACGCAGGGCCGCGGCCGTGCACGGTGCAGGTCAGCACCGCGGCGACCTGCACGAGCAGCGTCACCACCAGGGTCGCGATGCCCATCGGGCCGACGTCCGGCGCCTTCATCACCGCCCGGGTGCCCTCCGGATCGCGGTAGGACCCCAGCCCGTCCGCCAGGTCGGCCAGCCCGTCGAGGTGCAGCCCGCGGGTGAGCAGCGCGAGGCTGCCGACGGCCAGTGCAGCGGGCAGCAGTGGCGGGGAGTCGGTCAGCGCACGTGACCCGGCGAGGGCCCCCGCGGCGACCAACCCGAGCAGCAGCCCGACCAGCGGCGCCAGCTCCACCGCGGTCCGGGCGGTACGGCGGTCCAGCCGCCGTGGTCCGTGCAGCGGCGCGACCGTGAAGGTCGTCAGCGCCAGCCTGAGCCCGTCAGGCACCGAGGGCCTCCAGACCGGCGCGCACGACAGCGACCGCGATGTCGGCCCCGCCGCTGCCGAGGCCGAGGTCGAGCAACGGGGTGAGGCCGGCCTGCCCGAGTGCACGTAGGGCGTGCGGGTCCGCCGGGGCGCTGCCGGCGAGCAGCCACTGCGCAGCGCCGGGCCGCTGCCGGTAGACGGCGAGAACCGCGGTCGCGGTCGCCGTCCCGCCGCCGAGCAGCACCGGGGTGCGCCGGTCGGTGAGCCGGTCGAGCAGCCCCACCAGGCGGCCGAGGCCGCCGTCGATGAGCTGCTCCGGGTCACGAGTCGTGCGCAGCAGCGTGCGGACGGCGACGACGTCGGCAGCCCAGTCGGGGGACTGCCGGTCGGCGACCTCGACCGGCTCGAGCCCGAGCAGCGCGGCCAGGCAGGCGCGCGTCATCGCCGTCGTCAGGTCGCTGTCGAGCACCACCAGCTCGCAGCCCGCGTCGACCAGGCGGTCGCCCTCCTCGCGGCCGGCGTCGACGCCCTGGCCGTCGCCGACCTGGATGCGCACCACCGCCCGCGGGTA
>JAOPVZ010000188.1 GCA_025965935.1 Frankiales bacterium
CGCGCTGGTTGATCATCGCCATCTTGTCGAAGTGCAGGACCTCGATCGGGTCCTCGATGGTGACGACGTGCACTTCCTTGTTGCTGTTGACGTGGTCGATCATGCCGGCCAGCGTGGTGGTCTTGCCCGAGCCGGTGGGGCCGGTGACGAGCACCAGGCCGCGGGGCTCCATGGCCAGCGACGCAAGCACCGGCGGCAGGCCGAGGTCGGAGAGCGGGATGGCGCCGACGGAGACGCGACGGAAGACCAGACCGGCCGAGCCACGGCTGCGGAACGCGTTCACGCGGAACCGGCCCACGCCTGACAGGGAGTACGCGAAGTCCGCCTCGTTGGTGCGCAGGAAGTCCTCGACGAGGTCCTCGCGGAGCACCTCGTTGACCATCTGCTCGGTGTCCCCCGCGGTCAGGTCTCGGGTCTGCAGCTTCCGCAGGCGGCCGTCGATGCGCACCCGCGGGGGGGATCCCACCTTGCAGTGGAGGTCGGACCCGCCGCACTCCACGAGCGCACGGAGGAAAGGCTCGATCGAGGTCGTCACGAGAGGTCTTTCGGCCGTTCAGGGGCCGACCTTGACCCGTTTGCGCTACCTGAGAGACGCCATCCAGCGCTCGATGCCGTCCGGGTCGCGCGGCAGCGCCGCGCTCAGGTTGCGATGCCCGCCCTCCGTGATCAGCACGTCGTCCTCGATCCGGATCCCGATGCCGCGCAGGTCCTCCGGGACGAGCAGGTCGTCCGCCTGGAAGTACAGCCCTGGCTCGACGGTGAGGACGTGGCCGACCTGGAGCGTGCCGTCGCGGTACAGCTCGTTGCGGGAGGCGGCGCAGTCGTGCACGTCGAGGCCGAGCATGTGGCTGACCCCGTGGATCGTCCAGCGGCTGTAGCGCTTGTCGTCCTGGGCCAGCACCTCCTCCGCGGACGCCACGATGCCGAGCGCCTCGAGGCCCTCCGCGAGCACCCTCATCGCGGCGTTGTGCGGCGCCAGGAAGGCGTTGCCCGGCCTGCACTCGGCCAGCGCCGCCTCCTGCGAGCGGTAGACGAGGTCATAGACCTCGCGCTGCCGCGGCGTCCAGGTGCCGCTGACCGGAAGGGTGCGGGTGACGTCGGCGGTGTAGAGCTCGTGCCCCTCGACGCCCATGTCCAGCAGGATCAGCTCGCCCTCGCGCACGGGACCGTCGTTGTCGGTCCAGTGCAGCACGCAGGCGTGCGCCCCGGCGGCGCAGATCGAGCCGTAGCCGACGTCATTGCCCTCGACCCGGGCCCGGAGCCCGAACACGCCCTCGGCCCAGCGCTCGCTGGTCTCGACGGCGCGCGGCAGCTCGCGGGCGACGTCCTCGAAGCCCTTGATCGTGGCGTCGACCGCGGCCTGCAGCTGCTCGACCTCCCAGTCGTCCTTGAGGAGGCGCGCCTCGCTCAGCCAGGTCGCGAGCTCCTTGTCGCCGTCCTCGGCGGTCTCGAAGAGCTCGGCCACCTTCGCGTCGTACCCCTGGAGGACGCGGGCCTTGCTGCCGCGGAGCTTCTCGATCTCCTCGAGCGGGCGGGTCGCGATCCCGAGCTCGACCGCGACGTCGTCGAGCGAGGGCCGCGGTCCCACCCAGAACTCGCCGTTGCGGTCGGTGAAGAAGGCCGGCGTCTCGCGGGTCCAGGCCGGCGCCTGGAAGAGCGTCGCCGCGCCTGAGGCGTCGACCACCAGCACCGCGTCGGGCTCCTGGGAACCGACCAGCCAGCTGAAGTCGCTACCCGGGCGGAACCGGAAGTCGGTGTCGTTGGCGCGCACCTTGTGGCCGCCGCTCGGCACCACGATCACCTCGCCGGGGAACTGCTGCACCAGCCGCGCGCGGCGCTCGCGCCGCAGCGGCGCCGCCTCGTGCTCGGCCGCCTGCGGACGCGGCAGGTCGGCCCAGCCGGTGCTCATGAACTCCAGCAGCTTCGAAGGCCGCTGGGGGTCGTGGCTCGCAGTGTTCTCCTGGGGGGTGTCGGTGCTCTCGTCGGCCGCCATGCCCTCAGGGTACGGCGGTCAGCGGCCCTTCCACTCCGGCTTCCGCTTCTCGAGGAAGGCCGAGATGCCCTCCGACGCGTCCTCGGTCGTGTTGAGCAGCGACAGCTGTGCCTGCATGGCCTCGAGGCCTGCCTCGAGCGAGGACTCCAGGGCCGATCGGAACGCGGCCTTGCCCAGCCGCACCGCGATCGGTGGCTTGGCGGCCAGGGCCGCGACGAGTGCCTCGGTCTCGGCGGGGAGGTCCGCGACGACCCGGCTCACCAGCCCCATCTCGAGGGCCTCGGCGGCCGGGACGCGGCGGCCACTGAGCATCATCTCCATGGCCCGCTTCGGGCTGACGTGCCGACCCAGCAGGGCGCTCACCATGAAGGGCCAGATGCCGAGGTCGACCTCCGGCAGCCCGAAGGCCGCGGTGTCCGCGGCCAGGACGAGGTCGCAACCGAGCGCGAGGGCGACCCCGCCCGCGAGGCAGAGGCCCTGCACGCTCGCGACCACCGGCGCGGGGCAGTCAGCCATCGCGAGCACCAGCTCACGGATCCTGCCCCGGCTCTCGTGCACCTCGAGGCCGGTGGCGTCGGGAGCCATCTGCACCAGGTCGGCACCGGAGCAGAACACCTTGCCCGCGCTGGTGACGAGGACGACCCGGGCGTCGCCGGGGTCCCGCAAGGCCGCGATCATGCCGGTGAGCACCTCGGCGTTGAGGGCGTTGCGCTTGGCCTCCCGGTCGAGGTGCAGGTGCAGGACGTGGTCAGCGCGCGTCACGACGAGGTCTGCGGTCACGAGCGGCGACACTATCCGGGTGCTGTTCGCCCTCGCCGTGCTGCTGGGGGCCCTCGCCCTCGGCTTCGCGCGGGGCGGGGACCTGGGCCACCTCGGCCACCTGCCGTTGCGGCGCAAGCGCCTCGTGGTGGCCGCCTTGCTGCTCCAGCTGCTCGGCGGCATCGCCGGCGGCTGGCGCTACCCGGCGGGACTGGCCCTGTCAGCCCTGCTGGTCGCCGCCTTCCTGGCCCTCAACCGCGGCGTCCGCGGCACCGGTCTGGTGGCCGCCGGGCTCCTGCTCAACGCCCTCGTCGTCGGGCTCAACGGCGCGATGCCGGTCAGCGGCGACGCGATGGGGCGGGCTCGGCTGTCGACGCAGGACATCATCAGCGGGGCCGATCCCCGGCACGAGCTGCTGGCGCCGGACACCCGCCTGGGGCTGCTCGGCGACCGGGTGCCGGTCTACCTCCCAGGCCACCCGGAGGTCGTGAGCGCCGGCGACGTCCTGGTGGCCGCCGGCCTGGCCGAGCTCGTGGTCGTCGGCATGGGCTCGGCCCGCCGACGACCACGCGCCGGGGCCGGCACTGCTCGCGCTGCTGCACCAGGACCTTCGGCTCGAACGAGCCCGTGATCGGCACCGCCCGGGAGCGCGAACTCCCGGCGAAAGCTGCCGTAGCGGTCAGCAGGTTGAGCGTTATGCGCTCAACTCTCATTCCATGGCATCCTGGTCCCCCACGCCAAGAGGAGATGCGACATGGCAAAGCGAGGCCGCAAGCGCCGCGCGCGCAAGAAGAACGCTGCCAACCACGGCAAGCGCCCCAACGCCTGAGGGCTCACAGCGCGATAGCTCGACCTGTTGCCCCGCCTCGGCGGGGCTTCAGCCGTCTTACGAGGCAGATCTACCGGGACGGGGCCCTGCGGCCGCGCACCCACTCAACGGTCTGGGCGAGTCCCTGCTTGAGCCCGACCACGGGCTCCCACCCCAGTGCACGCCGGGCCTGACCGCTGTCGAGCGCGATCGCCGGCAGCTCGCCCGGCCGGGACGGCGCGAACTCCGGTGCGTCGGCCGACCCGACGGCCCGCGCCACCAACGTGTGCAGCTGCCGGACCGTCGTACCGACCCCACTGCCGATGTTGAGCCGACGGCCGTCGCCCTTGCCGCCGAGGCAGCGGACGAAGGCGTCGACCACGTCGTCGACGTAGACGTAGTCGCGGCTGCTCGTGCCGTCGCCGAAGACCGTCGTCGGCCGCCCCTTGACCAGCGCCCCCGCGAAGACGCTCACGACACCCGCCTCGCCGTGCGGGTCCTGCCGGGGGCCGTAGACGTTGCCCAGCCGCAGCGAGCAGCCGGGCAGTCCGTGCAGCCGCTGGTACGCCGCGAGGTAGGTCTCCGCGGCCGCCTTCGCCGAGCCGTACGGCGATGCCGGGTGCAGCGTCATCCGCTCGGTCGCCGGCAGCTTCGGTGGAGTGCCGTAGACCGTCCCACCGCTGCTCGCGAAGACCACCCGCGGGACCTGGTTGCGGACGCAGGCCTCCAGCACGTTGACGGTGCCGAGGACATTGGTGCGGGTGTCGTGCAGCGGGTCGGCGACCGACTTCCGCACGTCCATCTGCGCCGCGAGGTGCAGCACCACGTCCGGCTCGTCACGGGCGACGACCGTCATCAGGTCAGCGCTGGTGATGTCGAAGCGGTGGAAGCCGAACAGCTTGCTCTTGCGGGCCGCGCCGAGGTTGTCGAGCCTCCCGGTGCTGAGGTCGTCGAGACCAGTGACCCGGTGCCCGTCGGCCACGAGCCGGTCCACGAGGTGGCTGCCGATGAAGCCCGCCGCGCCGGTGACCAGGACCCTCAATGCCGGAGCTGCCAGCCCGCCCAGGCGGTCTCGACCATCTGACGCAGGTCGTGCTTCGCCTGGAAGCCAAGGCCTTCCCGGATCCTGTCGACCGCCGCGACCACCCGCGCGGGGTCTCCCGGCCGGCGGTCCACCACGTCGTACGTCGTGTCCAGACCGGTCACCTCGTGGATGACGTCGATGACCTCGAGCACGCTCGAGCCGACGCCGCGCCCGATGTTGTACGTCGAGCCGGGCTGCCCCGCGTCGAGGGCACGCACGGCCGCGAGATGGGCGTCGGCGACGTCCGCCACGTGCACGTAGTCGCGCAGGCAGGTGCCGTCCGGTGTCGGGTAGTCGTTGCCGAACACCCGCGGCCGCTCGCCCTTGGCCAGCGCCTGGAAGACCAGCGGGATGAGGTTGAACACCCCTGGGTCGCCGAGCTCGGGTGTGACCGCGCCTGCCACGTTGAAGTACCGCAGGTTCATGGCCTGCAGGCCGAAGGCGGTGGTGCAGTCGGCGAGCAGCCACTCGCCGACCAGCTTCGTCTCGCCGTACGGCGAAAGCGGCGCCTTCGGGATGTCCTCCGTGACGAGCTCGACGTCGGGCATGCCGTAGGTGGCCGCACTGGAGGAGAAGACGAACCTGCCGACGCCTGCTGTGCGGCACTCCTCGAGAACGGTGAGCAGGCCGTCGAGGTTCTCGCGGTAGTACCAGAGCGGCTCGGCGACCGACTCCCCCACCTGCTTCTTGGCGGCGACGTGCACGACGCCGGTCACGCCCTGCAGCGCCTCGCGCAGCGTTTCCCGGTCGAGGACGGAGCCCTCGACGAACCGCGCGCCCGGGTGGACGCGGCGCGCGTCACCGGTGCTCAGGTCGTCGAGCGCGACGACGTCCTGACCGTCCGCCACCATCGCGCGGACGACGTGTGCCCCGATGTACCCGGCACCACCGGTGACCAGCCAGCTCATGCAGCGACCCTAGTGGCCGTCAGCTGCCGTGGGGTTCCGCGTCGCTCGACCTGCTGGCGATGCGCGCCTAGTCGGCGCGGTACTCGACGTGCTCGAGGTCGACGCGGACCTGCTGGATCTTCAGCAGCACCCGCTGGCGCAGGTCGGCCGGCGCCTGCTCCTTGCAGGAGCGGGCCACGAGCTTCATGACCACCTGCTCCAGCCCGTACTTGCGCAGGCAGGGCGCGCACTCGTCGAGGTGGATGCGGATGTGATCCTTGTCCTCGGCGTCGGCCTCCTGATCGAGGTACAGGTAGACCTTCTCGAGGACCTCGTCGCACGGGGTCTCGTGCGGCTCACCGCAGCTCATGCTGAGTCGCCTCCTGATGGAGCGGCCTTCACCAGTCCACGCTCCACGGCGTAGTCCGCCAGGAGCGTCTTCAAGCCACGCCGACCGCGGTGCAGGCGGGACATGACCGTCCCGATCGGCGTGCCCATGATCTCGGCGATCTCCTTGTAGGAGAAGCCCTCGACGTCGGCGAGGTACACCGCCATGCGGAAGTCCTCGGGAAGCTGCTGCAGGGCTTCCTTGACGTCGGAGTCGGGGAGGTGGTCCAGCGCCTCCATCTCGGCGCTTCGCAGACCGGACGAGGTGTGGGCCTCGGCTGCGGCCAGCTGCCAGTCCTCGATCTGCTCGGTCGGCGACTGCTGCGGCTGGCGCTGCCTCTTGCGGTAGGTGTTGATGAAGGTGTTCGTGAGGATCCGGTACAGCCAGGCCTTGAGGTTGGTGCCCTCCTGGAACTGGTGGAAGGCGGAGTAGGCCTTGGCGAAGGTCTCCTGCACGAGGTCCTCGGCGTCGGCCGGGTTGCGGGTCATCCGCAGCGCCGCCGAGTAGAGCTGGTCGAGGAAGGGCAGCGCGTCGCGCTCGAAGCGCGCGTTCCGCTGGTCCGCGGTCTCCTCAGTCACAGGTGCGGACGCTACAGGGTCGGCCGCGAGGAGCTCATAGGGCAGCAGGTCCAGGCCTCCCGTGAACGGCGCGAGGACCCGCGCATCAGGGGGGCAACAAGGGCGTGACATCATGGGTCCTTCCGGGTCCGTCGCCCTCCACAACGCCGCCCGGTGTGGGGTTAGTCCCACGTACTGTGGAGTCATGCAGCACGAGCGGCACGCGGGCCCTCCCGGTTCGGGGCACCACCCTGCGGTGGAGCAGTACCTCGAGACCATCCTCGAGCTCGAGGAGTCCGGAGTCGTCCCGATGCGTGCCCGGCTGGTTGATCGCCTGGGGGTCAGCGCGCCGGCGGTGAGCGAGACCGTGAAGCGCCTGGAGCGCGAGGGATACCTCACGCTGGACGACGAGCGGGTGCTGCACCTGACCGAGTCCGGCCGCGACTACGCGACCTCCGTGCTCCGCCGTCACCGGCTCGCCGAGCTGCTGCTGGTCGATGTGCTCAAGGTGCCGTGGAGCCAGGTGCACGAGGAGGCCTGCCGCCTGGAGCACGCCATCAGCGACAACCTCGAGCAGCACCTCGTGAAGCTGCTCGGCGACCCGGGCGCCTGCCCGCACGGCAACCCGATCCCCGGCTCCGCCAACGTCGTCGACCCGGGGCCGCTGCAGTCGCTCGCGAGCGTCCCGACCGGGTCCCCGTGCGTCGTACGCCGCATCGACGAGCACCTGCAGACGCAGCTGGACCACATGCGCGAGTTGGAGAGCGGCCGGCTGCTGCCGGGGCAGCGGGTCACCGTGAGCGAGGGCGACGAGGACACCGTCACGCTCGATGTCGACGGCGTGCAGGTCGAGCTGGAGCGCATCGTGGCCACCGAGGTGTACGTCAGCACCTGAGCTGCCGATACCCGTTCCATGAAGCGCACCGCAGTCGCCGCCGCCGCGATGCTGTGCCTGGCCGTTCCGGCCGTGGCCCTGCTCGCCGTGCCGGCCGACGCAGGGACCTCCAAGAGCCTGCCCGGCACCACCTGCCCGGCGTTCCCGGCGAACGACTTCTGGCACGCCGACGTGAGCAGGCTGCCGGTGTGGCCGCGCAGCGCGCAGTGGCTGAGCCACATGGCTCCCACGTCGAAGCTGCACCCCGACTTCGGCCCGTCCTACGGCGCCCAGTCGGTGCCCTACGGCATCCCGATCACCTACGTCACCAGCAGCCACGCGAAGGTCCCCGTCACCTTCGACTACGCCAGCGAGAGCGACCGGATCGGCTACCCGCTCGGCAATGACACGAAGGTCGAGGGCGGCCAGATGACCAGCGGCGACCGGCACGCCGTCGTGGTCGACAAGAGCACCTGCACGCTCTACGAGACCTGGGCGACGAGGAAGAGCGGGACCCGCTGGTACGCGGGCTCCGGCGCGCACTGGAGCCTCAAGAGCAACGCCCTGCGGCCGGCGGGCTGGACCAGCGCGGACGCCGCCGGCTTGCCGATCCTGCCGGGCCTGCTGCGCTACGACGAGGTCGCGGCAGGGCGCGTCGACCACGCGATCCGCTTCACGACCAACCACACCGACCGGCACTACATGTGGCCCGCCCGCCACCAGGCCGGCGACGTGTCCGACCTGACCTACCCGCGGATGGGCGCGCGCTTCCGGCTCAAGGCGTCGTTCAGCACTGCGCGGTACCGGCCGGACACCCGTGCCGTGCTGACCGCCATGAAGTCCTACGGGCTGGTGCTCGCCGACAACGGCAGCCCCTGGTACTTCCAGGGCGCGCAGGACACCCGGTGGGCCGCGGCCATGCTCGACGAGCTGAAGGCGATCCCGGCGAACGCCTTCGAGGCCGTCGACACCCGACCGATGATGGTCAGCAGCAACAGCGGGCAGGCGCGCTAGCCGTAGCCGGATCAGGTCCGGCTAGCGACCTGCCTGAGCCAGGCCTCCACGTGCTGCCGCACCTGCGGCCCGGCGCCCGGCAGCCCTTTCGTCACCCGGAACCCGTGGTCGGCGCCGGAGACCAGCACCGCTCCTGGTGGCACCCCGAAGGCGTCGCGGTCGCCCTGCACCACCAGCACCGGTACGCCGACGGCCTCGAGCTCCGGGAGCCGACTGCGCTCGGGCCGGCCCGGCGGGTGCAGCGGGAAGGCGAGGCACAGCACGGCGTCGGCACCGACGGCCGCGGCGGTACGGCAGGCCACCCGGGCACCCGCGCTGCGGCCACCCACCACGAGTGTGGTGCCGCTGAGCTGCTGGAGCACCTCGACCCAGCCAATGTCCAGCTTGGCGGGCGGCTCGGCCACCTTGCGGCCGCGCACCCGCCAGGGCTGCTCGACGAGCGCCACCCGGAACCCGGCGGCGAGGGCGGCCTCGCGCGCAGCGAGCAGGTCGACCGATCGGGTGCCGCCGCCGGCCCCGTGCCCCAGGACCACCAACCCGTCGGCGGCGACCCCGTCCGGGCTGTCGAGATGGAACCTTGCGGGGCCGTTGCTCGTCTGCACCAGTGTCCAGAGGTCCTCTGGCGGCAGCCGGGGTGGCGGTGTCACAGGCACCCTCGCAGGGTAGGAGCGGCGCGTGCTGAGCCTCGACCCCTCGGGCGGTGCCCCGACCCCGGTGCCGCCGCCGACATCGCCGTACTGGCTGTTCTACGACGAGGTCGCCAGTGCCCAGCTGGCCGCATGGGTCCCGGAGGACCGCGCGCGGGTGCTCGACCTGAGCCTGGACGGGCCGGCCAGGGCTGAGCTGCTGCGGGACCTGGGACACGACGTCGTCCGGGTGGGTGTAGGCCCCGTCCTGGGCGTACAGACCGTGCTGGCCGACACCCGGGTGCTCGCCTGGATCGCGGACACCTCGTTCGACGCCGTCGTCGCCGAGTCCCGGGCGCTGTCCATGTGCCTCGCGACAGAGGAGACCGCGCGCGACCTCGTCCGGGTGCTGCGCCCCGGCGGGCGGCTGCTGCTGTGCGTCGACTCCCTCACGACCGGGCTGGCCCGGCTGGCGGACCAGGGCCGCTGGGCCGAGCTCGCCGACGCCCCGGCGGCCGACGTCCTGCTGGTGCCCGAGGAGGACGGCACCCTCACGCGGTGCTTCTGGCCGGAGGAGCTGCAGGCGCTCCTCGAGGACGTCGGCTTCGACGTGGAGTGGGTGCGACCCCGGTCGGTGCTGACCCCCGGGGCAGTCGAGCGGGCGCTCGCTACCGGTGGTGAGGAGGCGATGCGGGCGCTGGTGCGGACTGAGCTGCAGCTGGCGGTCGACAGGGAGGGCGAAACGCCCGGGATCCACCTGGTGAGCAGCGCCCGGAAGCCTTAGGCCTCCGCCTCTTCGAACCTCTCCTGGTCCTCGACGCACCGGGCCGCCTCGGGGCGGAACTGCAGCCTCGCCTCGGGGATCTCCTTGCCGCAGTCCACGCACACCCCGTAGCTGCCCGCCTCCATCCGGGCGAGAGCCTCGAGAGCCTCGGCACGACGCGCCTCGGCAGCGTCGACCATGGCGTCCTCGCGGTCGGACTCCGTGAAGTCGGCCGCCTCTGCGGCGTCGTCCTCGACGATGTCGCCGTCCTCGTCGATCTCCTCCGCGTTGAGGGCGGCGATGGTGGCTTCGCTCTCGCGCACGACCTGCTCGAGGTCGGCTCGCAGGGCGTCGAGGTCCACGGAGTTCTCCTTCGGTCCGGTCGGGTGCGCGTCCACCGTAGCCTCGGGACGTGCGGGCGGTTCGGGTGACGGTGGCGAGGGTGGTGCCGCTGTCGCTGGCCGTGCTGGCCTGCCCACTCATGGCGACCGCCACGCACGCCGACAGCATCGCGCTTCCCACGCCCGATGCGGCCAAGGTGCAGGAGGACAAGCTGATCCTGGTCGTCGGCGGTCGCCCGGACCGGCTCAAGCCGTCGATCGTGCCGGGCAAGGTCACCAACGACGAGCGGGTGCTCGTGGGCGTGGCCGGGGACGGCTCGGTGCGCACCGTCTCGCTGGAGCAGCGGCTGGACGTGCTCGGCGTCGGCGACTACGCGATCCGGGAGCGCGGTCCGGCCCGCGAAGCCACCTCGCTCGGGTCCGAGCGGCCGCCGCTGACGCAGCGGGGCGCCGTTGTCTGGCAGGGCTTCACGCCCGGTCACCGGGCCTTGGCGGCGCGCTTGCGCCTCGACCCGCAGATCGAGTCACGACACCTCCCGATGGCGGTGTCCGTGACCTTCACCGGTGCCGACGGGAAGACCGCCCGGGTGGCCGACGGGGGCAAGGTCCCCGGGGCCGGAACCGTGCACGTGACCATCAGCAACGCGACCAGCCAGCCGCAGCAGCTGCCGACCGGCGCGGACGCGCAGGCCGCGGCCCTGGCCGGTCCGCTCGACCTGGCGCTCCGCGTCGCGAAGCACCCGACGGCGGCACGGCTGCCCTCGACCGATGACCTGCTGCCCAAGGAGCTCACGGTCACCGGCAGCGCCGTGACCGAGGCGTCACAGGGCGTGCCGTTGCGGCTCACCGGATCGCTCACCCTGGCGGGGACCACCGGCGCGGTCACCGGACCGGCGACGACTCCGACCGCGAACGGCGCGACCTTCGCGGGCACCCTCGGCGGCAGCGCGCCGGGCACCGAGACCGCGTCGGTGACGTTCGACGTCAGGACCGACGGCCCCGGGACCCTCGGGCTGCAGCTGAGCGCGGTCGGCGCTCTCAACGCCCGCGAGCTCGCACCGCCCCGGTTCTTCGCGACCTGGCGGCAGTGGGCGGCATCGCATCCGCCGCTGGCCGAGCGCAAGACCGCCCTCGACCTCCTGGTGGACGTCGCCGCGACCGGTGCCCGGGCGTCGTCGTACAGCCCCTACCTGGGTGCCGACCTCGAGGGCACCGGCTCCACGTCGTACGCGGTCTCGTTCGCACCGCCGACGGCCGCCGCCGCCGCCACGCGACCGCAGCTGCACCCGCAGTGGGGCGCCCTCAGCCTGGCGGGCACCGGAGCGCTGCTGCTCCTCGGCGCGGGCTACGCGGTGTGGCGCCGCTCCTAGACAGGCGCGACGAGCTCAGGCCCGTTGTTGCGCACGTTGCCGACGTCCTTGCCGACCCGCCACGCCTCGAGCACACCCTGCGTGCCCGGCACCAGCAGGTCACCGGGGTCGGCCACCGAGCGGTCCAGCCAGACCGCCCAGTGCTCGCGCGGAACGAGCAGCGGCGTCCGGTCATGGATCTCGCCGAGATCGTCCGGGGCGGTGGTCGTGATGATGGTGCACGTCGAGAGCCACGTCCCCTCCGGCGTCTTCCAGTGCTCGTAGAGCCCGGCCATCGACAGCGGTTCGGGCGTGCTGAGGTACCACGGCTGCTTGTCCGTGCCCTCCTGCTTCCACTCGTAGTAGCCGTCCGCGGGCACCAGGCACCGCCGGCTGGCGAAGGCCTTGCGGAACGCCGGCTTCTCCTTCACGGACTCCTGCCGAGCGTTGATCATCCGGGCTGCGCCCTTGGCGTCCTTGGACCAGGACGGCACCAGGCCCCAGCGCATCACCCGCAGCTGCCGGACCCCCTCCTTCGACTGCACGACGCCGTAGACCGGATCGGTAGGGGCGACGTTCCAGCTGGGCGGGAGCTCCTCCTCCGGCGGCTCCTCGACGTCGTACCAGGAGACCAGGTCCTCAGGCCTGCGTGACGAGGCATAGCGACCGCACACCTAGGCCACCGACCTCATTGCGGCACCACCGGGAGGAGCGTCGAGAGCTTGTCGTCGAGCTTCGGGAAGAAGCGCATGCCCTTGAAGTACGCGAAGTACATGTCGTCGGGGCTGACGCCCTCGCGGTCGTCGGGGCCGTAACCGCGCTCGTCGCCGTTCGCGCCGGTGATGACGATCGACTGGATGCCCTCGTAGACCTTGGCCCGGTCGGCCACCTTGGCGCGGTTGAGGGCGGCCTCGACGAGGTTCACCGCGTCGTAGGAGTACATCGACCAGTCCGGCGGCTGCTGGACGAGCTTGCCGTCGCTCTTCACGCCGAAAGTGCCTGTGCCATAAGCCTTCTCGTAGACCTTCCGGAAGGCGGCGAAGGGGGCGCCGCCGGTCTCGCTGGTGATGCGGAAGGACACGAACACCGTGCCGTCGAGCCACTGCGGACGATCTGCCAGCTGCTGGCGCACGAGCGGGTCCTCGCCCGCCGGGCCGGTGTAGATCGGCACGTCCCACCCGCTGCTGCGAGCCGTCCTGATGACCGCGGCGACTCCTGCTGCTCGGGCCCACACGACGAGCACCTTCGCGCCGGAGCGTCGTGCGGCGAGCACCTGCGCGCTCACGTCCCGCGCGCCGGACGGGATCGTCTGCTGCGCCACCACCTTCAGCTCGTCGTGGAGCAGGTCGGCCTTGACGTTGGCGGCTCCTTCCACGCCGTACTCGCTGTCGTCGCTGATGAGCGCGATGCTCTGGCCCCGACGGACGTCGGCCAGGTAGTCGGCCAACCGGCGGCACAGGTCTTCGTTGGCGGGAGCCAGCCGGAACAGCGTGGGCAGCTTCACCGGGTCGGTCAGCGAGGCACCGCCCTCGAACGTGATGAACACCGGCAGCTTCACCGGGTCGGTGACGGCGGCGACGGCCTTGGCTCCGACCCCGTCGGTGATGAAGGCGACGGCACCGTCGCTGACCGCCTTGCGGGCCTGGGCCACCGTGGTCTGCGCCGAGCCCCCGTTGTCGAGGACCTCGAGACGCAGGTGCCGCCCGTGCCCGGCGTTCACCTGGGCGACGGCCAGCTTGGCGCCCTTGCTGACGAAGTCGCCGACCCACGCCGACGACGACAGCGGCGCGGACACGACCACGAGCGCGTCCCCCTTGGGCGCGGCCGCCGTGCTGGTGCAGCCGGCCACCCCGAGCGCCAGGACGACGGGCAGGGCGAGGCGTCTCACCCGGCCAACGTACCGAGATAGGCGGTGCGTACGGCGGGATCGCGCCGCACCTGGTCAGGGGTCCCGCAGGCCAGCACCCGCCCCTGGTGCAGGACGGTGACCCGGTCGGCCACCTCGCCGACGAGCCGCATGTCGTGCTCGACGAGCAGGACGCCGGTGCCGCGGGCGGCGAGGTGCCGCAGCACCGCCCGCAACCGCGTCCGCTCGTCAGCGGTCATCCCAGCGGCCGGCTCGTCGAGCAGCAGCGCGGGCGCCCCGGTCGCGACCGCCCGGGCGACCTGCAGCAGCCGCTGGTCGCCGGCGGTCAGCCGCTGCGGGTCGGCTCCCGTGACATGGGTGAGGCCGGTGGCCTGCAGGGCAGCTCGCACCCGCGGGTCGTCGAGGCGAGACGACGGGGTGGCGAGCAGGTGCCGCAGCACGGCCAGTCGCCGGCCGCCTCCACCGCGGGCACCGAGCGCCACCTGGCGATCGGCAGCCAGCCGTGGCATGACGACGGTCTGCTGCGGAGTGCGGACGGCGTGCGGGTCCTTGGCGAGCTCCTTGAGCAGGGTGGTCTTGCCGCTGCCGTTCGGGCCGATCAGCGCGTGGACCTCTCCCTTGCACAGCTCGATGTGTGCGCCGTCGAGCGCCACGACGCCGTCGTAGCGGACGTGCACGTCGTGCCGCACGAGCACCGTGTCGCCCGCCGCGGCGACGCCGGGATCCGGTGGCCGAACGGCGGGAGCGGGACCCGGGCCCGGCCGGGCGAGCCGACGCCCCACCGGACCGCGAAGCACCACCACAGCCAGCAGCAGCAGCGCCGTCAGAACGCCGCGCGAGCGCTCGACGTCGGCGTCGACGGCCCGGGCCAGTGCGTCCGCGACGGGGGGCAGCGCTGTGAGGACGGCAACTCCGACCACCGGCCCCCACCACCTCGCCGTGCCGCCGAGCAGCACCGCGACGAAGAGCTGGAGTGAGACCAGGGGGCTGACGTCCGAGGGCTCGACGAGACCCAGCAGCAGGACGTGGCCGGCACCGGCGAGGGCGATGACGGCACCGGTCGCAGCGAGCACGGTGCGCCGGCGCCGGGCCACCGGGATGCCGAGCATGCGCGCGATCTCAGGGCCTTCGCGCAGCGCCGCGAGGTCGAGCCCCCCGGGGCCGCGGGCGGCGCGGAGCAGCGCGCCGATGACCAGCAGGCACAGGGCGAGGGCCACCCCGACGTGCACGACGGGCGTGAGCGCGAGGTCGAGGCCGAAGGTCCGTGTGACCAGGTGCGCGGGAGCCGGTCGGGTAAGGCCGTCGACCCCGCCGAAGGTGCCGGGGTAGGCCAGCAGCAGCCGCTGCACCATCCTAGCCAGGGCCCAGGTGGCGAGCGCCAGTGGCGGTCCGTCCAGGCGGGAGGCGCCGACCGCGACCACGAAGCCGACGACGGCACCGAGCAGCACTGACGCGAGGACCGCCAGGCCGAGTGGCCAGCCGGCACCGCCCGGGCCCAGCAGGGCGGTGCCGTAGGCGCCGACGGCGAGGAAGGCGCCGCCGCCGAGCACCGGCAGGCCGGCCCAGCTGACCGCGAGCGAGAGGCCGAGGGCGGCGAGCAGCAGGTAGAGCGCCTGCGCGATGTCGACGGCGCTCACCGCCGTACCCCCTGCGGGCGAAGGGCGAGGAGCCCCACGAGGACGGCCAGCGGGACGACGTCCTGCAGCGCCGCACCGCCGGCGTGCACGGCCGCCTGCTGCGCCACTCCGAGGGCGAGCCCACCGAGCAGCGCTCCTCTCAGCGAGCCGAGGCCGCCGAGCACCGCTGCGGCGATGCCCTCGAGGCCGAGCACGACGCCGTCGTCGACGGAGACCGCGTGACCCGGGGCGTCGAGCAGCCCGGCCAGGCCGGCGAGGACGCCGGCGGCCACGAACGCGAGCAGCAGCACCCGCGCGGGGTCGACACCGCAGAGGGCGGCCGCGTCCGGGTCGTCGGCGACCGCCCGCAGCGAGCGGCCGAACCGGCCCCGCACCAGCAGCCGCTCGGCGGCGATGCCGACGCCCAGTCCGAGGACGAGCACGCCGAGGGTGCGCACCGGCAGCGTCGTGCCGCCAGGCAGGTGCAGCAGGCCGTCCGTGGCGAGCGCGTCGAGGTGGAGCGGATCGGGGACGGCGTAGCCCTGTCCCGGTAGCAGCAGCCCGAGCACCGCCCGCAGCAGGAGCCCGGCAGCGACCGCCCCGGCGACCCAGCCCAGCGGCTGGTCTCGGTACGGCCGGACGACCACCAGCGCGATCAGCCCCGACAGCACAGCACCGGCGAGCAGCACCACCACGACGAAGCCGGCGGAGTCGAGCGCCCCGAGGTCCTGCGCGACCGGGGTGCGGCCGAGGACGACCAGGACACCGGTGAAGACCGCCGCCACGACGACGTCGCCGTGGGCGAGCGGCAGGACCCGCGAGGTGCCGGCGACCAGGCTGAAGCCGAGACCGACGAGGCCGAGGACCGCACCTGTCGACAGGCCCGCCAGCACGACCTGGAGCAGGACGCCGACGTCCACCCGTCAGCCGAAGGGGAGCGGCGAGGAGCTGGGCCCCCGTGAGGCGGTGGGCAGCACCGGGCTCATGTTGCCGAAGCTCACCTTGGCGGTCGCGACCAGCCAGTCCGTGCTGCAGTTGTCCCGGCCGAGCATCTTGTAGATGCCGCGGATGTCACCTCGGCCGAACGGCGCGTCCGCCTCGGCCGGCTCGGCGTCGCCGCGGCCGAGGGTGAAGCCGGCCTTCTGCACCTGGCCGAGGACGAACAGCACCGACTGCTGGAGCGACATGCTGCTGGTGAGCCGCACGATCGTCACCTTGTCGGCGCTCGTGGTGGCCGAGACGTAGGTCGCGCCCGGCGGCTTCGGGAGGTCCTTCGGCATCGCGGCCGGCCACTGGAACGGCTTGCCCGGGCGGGCGGGGCAGGGTGTCTGACTGGCCGTCGGGGCGGTGGCGACCGTCGGCTGGCCGGTCCCCGTGGCGCTGGGCGTGCTCGACCCCGAGCACCCGGACAGCACGAGGACGACGCCCACGAGGGCTGGGAGTGCGCGCTTCATGTCGGGGTCGAGGATACGGGCCTGGGAGGATGTTGGCGTGAACTGGAACGCCCCCCGTGCGACGGGCCCGCTGGACGCCGTGGTCGGGCTGCCCGGTTCGAAGTCGCTGACCAACCGCGCGCTGGTGCTCGCGGCCCTCGCCGACGGGCGCAGCGTGGTCCGCCGGCCGCTCCGCAGCCGCGACACAGAGCTCATGGCGGACGCGCTGCGGGTGCTCGGCGTCGGCGTGACGGACGACGGCGAGGACTGGGTCGTGGACGGGGTCCCCGGGCCGTTGCGCCCGACGGGCGCCGCGATCGACGTCGGCAACGCCGGCACCGTGACGCGGTTCCTGCCGCCCGTCGCCGCCCTCGCGACCGGCTCGGTGACCTTCGACGGCGACCCGCGGGTCCGCGAGCGGCCCCTGGCGCCGCTGCTGGGAGCGCTCGCGTCGTTGGGCGTCTCGCTGTCCTCGGTCCAGGGTCTGCCCACGACGGTCCACGGCTCCGGCGCCGTGCGCGGCGGCGCCGTCACCGTGGATGCCTCGCAGAGCTCGCAGCTGGTGAGCGGGCTGCTGCTGGCGGCGCCGCGCTTCGAGCTCGGAGTGACCGTGCGGCACGAGGGCGGTCGGCTGCCCTCCGTCCCGCACCTGGAGATGACCGTCGACGCGCTGCGTGCGTCCGGCGCGACCGTCGAGGAGACGGTGACCGGCACCTGGCGGGTCGCCCCCGGACCACTGCTCCCCCGCGACGCCGTCGTCGAGCCGGACCTGTCGACCGCTGCGGCCTACCTCGCAGCGCCGCTCGTGACCGGTGGCGCGGTCACCGTCGAGGGCTGGCCGAGCGCCACTCGCCAGCCGGGTTCGGTGCTGCCTGACCTGCTCGAGCAGATGGGGGGGGTGGTCACCCGCACCGCGACCTCGGTGACCGTGGCGGCCGGCGACCGGCTGGTCGGCATCGACGCCGATCTCGGCGACGCCCCGGAGCTCACCATGGTGCTGACCGCGCTGGCAGCACAGGCCTCGACGCCATCCCGGTTCCGGGGGGTGGCGCACATCCGCCTGCAGGAGACCGACCGGCTCAAGGCCCTCGCGACGGAGCTCGGCTCGATCGGCGGCGACGTGCAGGAGACCGACGACGGTCTCATCGTGGTCCCGCGCGTGCTCAGTCCTGGTGTGCTCTCGTCGTACGACGACCATCGCGTCGCCATGGCCTGGGCCGTGCTCGGTCTCGGGGTGGACGGCATCGAGGTCGACGACATCGCGACGACCCGCAAGACGGTGCCCGACTTCGTGGGCTCCTGGACTTCCATGTTGGGGATCTAGCTCGTGCGGAGCACTCTGGTCTTCGGGGAGGCGGGGTAGTGCCGCGGGAGCTCGACGAGGACGACGTCCGCGTACGTCCGCCGCGCAGCACCCGCCCCCGCACCAAGTCGCGCCCGACTCACGACGACGCAGTGCTCGGCGACGTCGTCACCGTTGACCGCGGTCGCTACCGCGTGCGGGTCGGCGACGAGCTGGTCACCGCCGTCCGGGCCCGCGAGCTCGGCCGCCGGGCCGTCGTCGTCGGTGACCGGGTCGCCCTGGTCGGCGACGTCTCCGGCCGCGCGGACACCCTCGCGCGGGTGGTCCGCTACGAGCCGCGCACCTCGCTGCTGCGGCGGTCGCCCGACGACAACGACCCGCTCGAGCGGGCGGTCGTCGCCAACGCCGAGGTGCTGGTCGTGGTGACCGCACTCGCCGACCCGGTGCCGCGGCCGCGGCTCGTCGACAGGTGCCTCGTCGCGGCGTACGACGGGGGGCTCACGCCGCTGCTCTGCCTCACCAAGTCGGACCTGGCGCCGGCCTCGGAGCTGCTGGCGCTCTACGAACCGCTGGGCGTCGAGGCGGTCGTCACCGGGCGCGGCTCAGGGGTCGAGGAGCTGCGAGAACGCGTGCAGGGCAGGAAGTCTGTGCTGTTCGGGCAGTCGGGGGTGGGCAAATCGACACTGGTCAACCAGCTGGTCCCAGACGCCCGTCGCGCCGTCGGGGAGGTGACCGGCGTCGGCAAGGGACGGCACACGTCCTCGTCCGCCATCGCGCTGGCGCTGCCCGGCGGCGGCACCGTCATCGACACACCCGGCGTCCGGTCGTTCGGGCTCGGGCACGTGACCGCGGCGGGCGTGCTGGCGGCGTTCCCCGACCTGGCACCCGGCGCCGAGGAGTGCCCGGTCGGCTGCGACCACCTGGGCAGCTCCTGCCGTCTGGACGCCTGGGCCGCGGAGGAGGGCACCTCCCCCGAGCGCCTGGCCAGCTTCCGCCGCCTGCTCCTGTCCCGCGACGCCCCCGAAGACTGACCCGAGGGGGGAGTACGGCGGGAGCTAGTCCGCCAGGGCCCCGATCTGGACGACTTCCTGCACCTGCTCGCGACGGGCTGCGAGCTCGGCCCGCTCGGCGTCGAGCAGCTCGGCGGTGTCCTCGTCCTGACGCATGAGGGCGTCGAGGTCGATGCCCTCCATGTCGAGCACGCCCATGTCGTCGTACGCCTTCTGGACTCGGTCGCTCCAGAGCCCGATGTCCTTGACGCACGGGACGATCCGCTGGAACAGCAGCGACTGGTAGGCCTGGTAGTACGGCGCGTTGGTGACCGCCTCGAGGCAGGCGTCGACGTCGAGGCCCATGTTCTCCCACACCTCCTGCTGCCGGAAGCGGTCGCGCATCAGGTGGCAGCCGTCGATGACGAACTCCTCGCGCTCGGCCAGCTCGGCCGAGGTGAGCTCCTGGTAGTAGTCGCGCAGCGCGATCCGACCGAACGCGACGTGCCGGGCCTCGTCCTGCATCACGTAGGCCAGGATCTGCTTCGGCAGCGGCTTGGTCGTCATGTCCCGCAGCAGCCCGAAGGCGGCGAGCGCCAGGCCCTCGATGAGGACCTGCATGCCGAGGTACGGCATGTCCCAGCGGCTGTCGGAGAGGGTGTCGTCGAGCAGCGCCTTGAGGTGGGTGTTGATCGGGTAGAGCATCCCGACCTTCTCCTGCAGGAAGCGGGCGTAGGTCTCGGCGTGCCGCGCCTCGTCCATCGTCTGCGTCGCGGCGTAGAACTTCGAGTCGAGGTCGGGCACCGACTCGACGATCCGGGCTGAGCAGATCATCGCGCCCTGCTCGCCGTGCAGGAACTGGCTGAACTGCCACGACCCCAGGTGCAGCCCGAGCTCCTTGCGGGCCTTCTCGTCGTTGGCGAAGTGCTTGTCCCACATCGGGGTGCCGTAGATCGACACGGCCTCGTCCGGGACGCCGAGCAGGTCGTAGCGGTCCACGTCGACGTCCCAGTCGATGCGGTGGACCTGGTCCCACTGCTTGTCCTTGCCCTTCTGGTACAGGTTCAGCAGCTGGTCCCGCTGGT
>JAOPVZ010000199.1 GCA_025965935.1 Frankiales bacterium
CCCGCGTGCAGGTCAGACATGCTGTAGCCACCTCTCGATACCAGGCGCGTGCCCACGCGTCTCATTCATCCCTTCGGCGCAACGGGGCTGGCGCTTGAGCCCTACTCGGGGGGTCTGGGCAGCGCCGCGCGCATCGCCTCGAGCGGCGCAGTGCGGCCGGTCATGAGCCCGACCTGAGCAGCGGCCTGGTGCAGCAGCATCTGCGCCCCACCGACGACGATCGCCCCGGCAGCTCGGTACGCCGCCGCCAGGGGGGTCGGCCAGGGGTCGTAGACGACGTCGAGCAGGGGCACGTCCCCCGACGGGTCGTTCACGAACCCGTCCAGGGCGCCGGCGGGCACCGTGCTGACGATCAGCTGCGGCCACCGGTCCTCGAGCTCGAGCGGGTGCAGCTCGCCGTACCGCAGCTGGACGCCGACCGCCGCGGCCACCGGCTCCAGCGCCCGGGCCCGCTGCTCGCTGCGGGCCAGCACCCGCACCTGGTGGCAGCCGAGGTCGTGAAGCGCCACGACGGCGCTGGCGGCGGTCGCGCCGGCGCCGACCACGGCCGCGCGCTCGACCCGCTCCACACCAGCCTCGCGCAGCGCCGCGACCATGCCGTGCACGTCCGTGTTGTGGCCGTGCCGCTCGCCTTCGCGGAGCAGGACGGTGTTCGCCGCGCCGGTGATCTCGACCAGCCGCGAGCGCTCGTGCAGCAGCGGCAGGACCTCCTGCTTGAGCGGCATCGTCAAGCTCAGCCCGACCCACTCGGGCCCGAGCCCACCGACGTACGCCTCGAGCTCGCCAGCCGCCACCTCGACGGCGTCGTACCGCCAGTCGGTCAGACCGAGCGCGGTGTACGCGGCGCGGTGCAGCGCCGGGGACAGCGAGTGGGCGATCGGCGACCCGAGGACCGCGGCGCGCATCTAGTAGACGCCGTCGCGCTGGGCCTTGGCCTTGGCCGTCAGGAACGCCTGGTAGTTGCTGGTGAAGAGGCTGTGGCCGGCCTTGTCGATCGTCACGAAGTAGAGCCAGTTCCCGGCCGCCGGGTGCAGCGCTGCGGTGAGGGCGGCCTCGCCCGGCGAGTCGATCGGGGTCGGCGGGAGACCGTCGTGCTGGTAGGTGTTGTACGGCGACTTGCTGCTGATGTCCTCGTTGCTGAGCCGGGCCTTGCGCTCCGCCAGCACGTAGTTGAGCGTCGAGTCCAGCTGCAGCCGCATCCCCTTGGCGAGCCGGTTGAGAACGACTCGGGCGACCTTCGCCCGCTCGGCGGGCTGCGCCGTCTCCTTCTCGATGATGCTGGCCACGATCACGGCCTGGTACGGCGTGAGGCCGACCGCCTTCGCGCCGCTGTCGAGGTCGAGGCCACCGGCGACCTCGGAGAACTTCTCGGTCATCATCTGGAGCGCGTCCACCGCGGCCGTGCCGGGCTCGACGTCGTACGTGGCTGGGAACAGGAAGCCCTCGGGCTTGTCACCGGCGTAGCTCGGGAGGCCGAGGACGGCCGGGTTGCCCAGGGCCGCCAGGACGTCGGCGCGCTTGAGCTCGGTGTCCTTCACGAGCCGGTCGACCAGGCTGGCGAGGGGCGTGCCCTCAGGGATCGTGACGCGGCCGCGCTTGCGGTGCTTGCCGTCGAGCAGGAACCCCAGCGCCTGGGACGCCGCCATCTTCAGGTGCAGCTCGTAGAAGCCCGGCTGGAGCTTGGTGTAGTCCGGGTTGGCCTTGGCGGCCTTGGTGAACGCCTTCACGCTCTTGACGACACCGTCGTCGACCAGCGTCTGCCCCACCGTGGTGGCGCTGTCGCCGCTGTGGACCTGCACGACCGTTGTGCCGGTGCCGGTGCCGGAGTAGTCGGGAGCGGAGAACGCCGCGTTGTAGAGCGTGCGCCCGCCGTAGGTGAGGCTGGCCAGGAGCGCCAGCACCACGACCGCGACGACGGTGAGGCCCACGGGCTTGGGCAGGCGCTTGCTCGGCGTGGACATCGCGACCGATCTTAGTGGCGGTCCAGAAAGCCCTGGAGCAGCGCCACCGCGGCGGCCTGGTCGATCAGCCTGCGGTCAGCCTTCCTGCCCGAGGCGCGCAGCGCCGCCGTGGCACTCACTGTCGTGAGGCGCTCGTCCACCAGCTCCACCGGCAGGTCGGTGTCGAGCTGCGCGACCCAGGCGCGGGCCATGTTGGCGCTGGCACTGGTCGACGTGCCTGCCAGGCTGGTCGGCAGGCCCACGACGACCAGCACGGCGTCGCGCTCGGCGCAGATCTCGAGGACCCGGGCGTGGCCGGGGGCGGGCACCGTCTCGACCGGGCTGGCCAGGATCCGGTGGGGGTCACTCGCCGCGACGCCGACCCGCACCGTGCCGACGTCCACGGCGACGACGACGCCTTTCACGAGGACGTGGCGATCCGGCCCACGAGGTGCTCGGCGCGCTCCAGGGCGTCCGTGATGCCGGCGGGGTTGGTGCCCCCGCCCTGGGCCACGTCGTCCTTGCCGCCGCCCTTGCCGTCGACCGCGGCTGCGGCCTCGCGGAGCAGGTCGTTGGCCGACAGCCCGCGCGCGCGGCCGCCGTCGTTCACGGCCGCAACGAGCGTGACCCGGTCCCCACCGGCCGCCACCAGCACCGCACCCGGCCCGTTGAGCCGGCCGCGGATGTCCAGCGCGAGGTTGCGGACCAGGTCGCCCGGCGTGCCGGCGGGAGCCTCCACACCGACGAACTGCAGACCGAAGACGTCCTTCGCGGCGGCGGCGAGCTGGCCGGCCTGCTGCAGCACGGCGCCGGCCCGCAGCTGGGCGAGCTCCCTCTCCGTCTCGCGCAGCTTGTCGACGACCGCGGCCACCCGCTCGGGGACCTCCTCGCTCGGCGCCTTGAAGGTGCTGGCAAGACCGGACAGCAAGACGTGCTCGCGGGCCAGGAAGCTGTAGGCGTCGTAGCCGACGAGGCCCTCGACCCGTCGTACCCCCGAGCCGATCGAGCGCTCCGACAGCAGCGTGATCATGCCGAGCTGACCGGAGCGCGCGGCATGGGTGCCGCCGCACAGCTCCCGCGCGAAGTCGCCGACCTCGACGACTCGGACGCTGTCGCCGTACTTCTCGCCGAAAAGCGCCATCGCACCCATCCGCCGCGCCTCCTCCTGCGAGGTGACGAACGCCCGCACCTCGAGGTCGGCCAGCGCGATCTCGTTGATCTGCTGCTCGACGTCCTTCAGGGCGCTCTCGGGTACGGCGATCGGGCTCGAGAAGTCGAAGCGGAACCGGCCGGGGTGGTTCTCCGACCCGGCCTGCGTCGCCTGCTCCCCCAGCGCGTTGCGGAGCCCCTGGTGCACCAGGTGCGTGGCGGTGTGGGCGCGGCTGATCGCGCGGCGGCGGGCGACGTCGACGAGGGACTGCGCCTGCGCGCCGACGACCAGCTCACCGCTGACGACCCGCGCCTTGTGCACCACGAGCTCGGGCAGGCTGCGCTGCACGTCGTCGACCTCGATGACCGCGCCGTTGGCCAGCACGATCCGGCCCTGGTCGGCGAGCTGGCCGCCGCCCTCGGCGTAGAACGGGGTGCGGTCGAGGACGATCTCCACCGTCGAGCCCTCGCCGGCGGCGTTCGCGAC
>JAOPVZ010000212.1 GCA_025965935.1 Frankiales bacterium
CTCGGGCCGGACAACCCGGGCAGCACGAACGCGGCCATCCCGACCGCCGTGCACAAGGCCGCGCAGGCCGGCGTGGTGGTCGTGTTCTCGGCCGGCAACGCCGACCTGCCGGTCTCGCAGTCCTACGGTGCGGACGCTCTCGTGGTCGCCGCCACCGGTCCCAGCGGCCAGCTGGCCAGCTACAGCCAGTACGGCGCCGGCGTGACGCTTGCAGCCCCGGGCGGCCAGCCCGACAGCCAGGACAACTGCGAGATCGCCGACTGCGTCCTGTCGCTCTACCCCCGCAACCAGCTCGCCGTCGCGGCCGGTACGTCGATGGCCGCGCCGCACGTCAGCGGGCTGGCCGCGCTGCTGTTCGCCCAGGCGCCCGGCCGGTCCCGCTCGACGGTCATCGCGCGCATCGAGAGCACCGCCCACGCCCTGAGGGGGGCGGGCTACGGCCTCATCGACGTCGGACGGGCCTTGGGCTTGAGCGGCTCCGCCGGCACCCCGACGCCGACCCGCACCTCCATCCCTCGGCCCACGACGCCGGCCACGCCGAATGCCTCCAGCCCCGCGCCGTCCGTGACGAGGCCGACGGTGCCCGCGCCGACCCGCTCCGTGACGCCGAGACCGACGACGGCGATCTCCGGGACGCCCACGACGCAGCCGACGCCGGTGCCGACGCCGGTCGTCAGCGTGCCGGTCGGCAAGGACGACGGCGTGCCGGTGCCGCTGGCTGTCGGCGCCGGCCTGCTGCTGCTGCTCGCCGTTGGCGGCGTGGTCGGCTTCGGCCGCCGCTAGTAGCCCGGGAAGACCTTGCGCAGGTCGCTGAGGGTCACGTTGCCGTCGACGGCGACGTCCTCGCGGAGCCGGCCGTTGAGGAGACGGATGGCGGCCTCGAGTGGCGCGCGCAGCGTGGCCGTGGGCGTGGCGTCCGGCGTGACGCTGACCGCCTGGTCGATCGTGAGGACCAAGCTGTCGGCCCGCAGGACGGTCGGCTCCGCCAGCTGGTCCGCCTTGCCGATGAAGCCGAGCATGAAGCTCAGGCCGTCGGCGAGGTGCTGTGCCATCAGGGTCGCGGTCTCGTCGTCGATCCGGGCGTCGCCGTCGAGCCCCTGCACGACGTCCCAGTGGTGCAGCGCGTACTCGTTGAGCCGCATCCCCATCACGGCGGCGAAGCCCAGCGGGAACGGCAGGAACGCAAGCTTCACCGTCCGCTCGTCCCGGTCCGGGACCGCCTCGATCGCCGCGATGAGCGCTGAGCTGTGCTCGACGAAGCCCGCTGCCTTCGCGCGGTTGTCCAGGGCGTTCCAGCGGGCCCACACGGCCTCGTTGAAGTCCTGACCGGGCGCCTCGTCACCGGACAGCGTCGCCGGGAGGCCCGCCAGGGCGATCTCGGCCTGGCTGCCGAGGTGGGAAAGCACCTGGGCGACCGGCCACTCCGTCGCGCCGGAGGTGGCAGCGAGCTGGTCGTCGGTCAGGTCCTTCGCGCGCAAGACCAGGTCCTCGTGCAAGGCGCGGATGCGGGCAAGGGTCAGGTCAGCGAGAGAGCTCATCTTCTGAACCTACGTCGCCCGCCAGTCGCGAAGAGGGCGCCGGTAGCCTCGGTGGGCGTGAGCACCTACCCGCAGATCACGGACATGAGCGTCGCCGACTCGGCGATCGACGGCCTGAAGGTCATCACCCTCAAGCAGGTCCTGGAGGAGCGAGGCGTCGTCCGCGAGTACTACCGGCAGTCATCGTGGATCGCCGCGGGCCTGCCGGACCTCGGGCCCTTCCTGCAGCTGAACCTGACCGAGACGCACAAGGGCGGCGTCCGCGGCATGCACGCAGAGGACATGGTCAAGGTCGTGACCGTCGCGGCGGGTGAGGCGTTCGGCGCGTACGTCGACCTGCGTCCCGAGTCCCCCACCGCGGGCAAGCTCGTCACGGTCGAGCTCCGTCCCGGCACGCAGGTGCTCGTCCCGCGCGGCGTGGGCAACGGCTTCCAGTCGCTGCAGGACGGGACGCAGTACCTCTACGGCTTCGAGTCCGAGTGGGTGCCCGGGATGGCCGGCAAGGCCGTGACGCCGATCGACCCGGCGCTCGGCATCGACTGGCCGCTGGCCATCGACACCGACGACCGGGCGATGCTGAGCGTGAAGGACCGCGACGCGCCGCTTCTTGCGGACGTCCTGCGCTGACTGTGCGGGCTCAGGCGTAGGTCCCACGCGGGGCACCCGCACAGTGGCCGAGCCGGCGGTGATCCGTGCGGCCGCACGCGTGAAACTCACGCGGGCACCCCGCACACATGTCCTCGCGGTCAGCCGATGGACTTGCGCAGGCCGTCGAGGAAGGCGTCCACCTGGGCGCGGAGCAGCGGGTCCGCCGGGTTGGTGCCCGCCTGCCAGACGGTCTGCCACTCCAGCACCTCCTGGCCGGGCATCCGACGGCCCACCAGCCGCACGGCGCCGGCCGGCTGCAGGCTGCGTACGTCGGACCAGGCGATCGACGCGGTGACCCGCTCGCGGACGATCTCGGCGAGCCGGGCCTCCTCGACCAGCGTCCAGGAGTGGCTGGCTCCCGTCCCCTCGACCTCGGCGACCTCGATGATGGTGAGCACCGGCGGTTGCCAGGACACCCGTTCGACGGACGTCCAGGGCAGCGGCTGCTCACCGACGTACAAGCTGGTGGGCGCGGCGACGAGCGCGGTGCCGTCGTCCGTGACGCCCCAGGCGAGCCGTCGCTCGGGGACGGCCCGGACGGCGGCTGGGACGGTGCGGCGCAGCTTCACAGGTCGCTGATGCCCCCCTCGCGGTGTGCGCGGGCGGTGGCCTCCAGGCGGATGAGCTCGCCGTACGTGCGGTTGTAGAGGTCGGCTTCCTCGACGGGGTTGATGCGCTGCAGCCGACCCTTGAGCTCGACGATCTGGCGCTGCGCGGCGTGGAACTGCAGCTGGGACAGCGTCGCCTGCGCGTAGCGGTCGAGCTCCCAGTCGCTGAGGAGCGCTTCCACGGCGAGGCCGGTGAGGACAGACCGCACGACGTCGTCGGGCGCGGCCTCGAGGAGGGTGGCCACCCAGCCCTCACCGGAGACGGCGGTTGAGACGCCGCCGGCCTTCTGGACGGCGTCCTGCACCATCCGGTGGGTCTCGTCGGTGAACACGTCGGCGTCGAGCGCGTCGAAGATCGGGGCGACGGCGACCGGCTCCTGGACCGCCAGCTTGAGGGCCTCGCGCTCGAGCCGCAGCAGCGCCGCATCGGCCTGCCGGGGCGCGGCGCGGCGGGGGACGGCCGACCCGCCCGTCAGCTCGGCGACGCGTGCCGTGACGGTCTCGACCTCCATCCCGAGCCAGCCAGCCAACCGGCGGGCGTACTCGGGGCGCAGGGAGCGGTCCTTGATCTTGGCGACCAGTGGCGCGCTGTGGGTGAGCGCCTGCACCCGGCCCTCGGCGCTCTCGAGGTCGTACGACGAGAGGCCGGCCTTGATCGCGAACTCGACGAGCGGGACGCGGGACGCGACGAGGTCACGCACGGCGTTGTCGCCCTTCGCGAGGCGCAGCTCGCACGGGTCCATCCCGCCTGGGCTGACGGCGATGAAGGTCTGCGACACGAACCGCTGGTCGTCGCCGAAGGCCTTGAGCGCGGCCTTCTGACCGGCGGCGTCGCCGTCGAAGGTGAAGATCACCTCGCCGCGGAACTCGTCCTGGTCCATCAGCAGCCGGCGGATGACGGCGATGTGGTCGGCGCCGAAGGCGGTGCCGCAGGTCGCCACGGCGGTCGGGACGCCGGACAGGTGCGCGGCCATCACGTCGGTGTAGCCCTCGACGACGACGGCCTGGTGGCGCCGGGCGATCTCCTTCTTGGCCATGTCGATGCCGTAGAGCACCGAGGACTTCTTGTAGATCGGCGTCTCGGCGGTGTTGAGGTACTTGGGGCCGTTGTCGTCCTCGCGCAGCTTGCGGGCGCCGAACCCGATCACCTCACCGCCGATGTCGTGGATCGGCCAGAGCAGCCGGCCGCGGAACTTGTCGATGAGCGAGCCCTTGCTCGACTGCCCGACGAGCCCGCCGGCCTGCAGCTCTTCGGGGGTGAATCCCTTCTGCCGCAGGTGCTTGGTCAGCACGTCCCAGCCGGAGGGCGCGTAGCCGACGCCGTAGGCCTCCGCGTGCGACTGGTCGAAGCCGCGCTCGGCCAGGAACTGCCGCGCGATGACGGCCTCGGCACTCGACAGCTGCCCGGCGTAGAACTCCTGGGCGGCCTTGTGCGCCTGGATCAACCTGGTGCGCTGGGAGGTCGTCGACCGCGCGGCGGAGCCGCCCTCCTCGTACTGCAGGTCCACGCCGTACCGACGGGCCAGGTGCTCGACGGCCTCGGGGAAGCTCATGTGGTCGTGCTTGGTGACGAAGCTGATGACGTTGCCGGACTCGCCGCAGCCGAAGCACA
>JAOPVZ010000230.1 GCA_025965935.1 Frankiales bacterium
GCTTGGAGTTGCCGCTGCAGGCGGCGACCAGGACAACGCAGGCCAGCAGCGCAGTGGTCGAGCGGAGCCTCACGGCTCGGAACGGTACGACAAACCGGACACGCTCCGCGCCCCTCCTGTGGACGCCGGGGGACGAGGGTCGCGTGCGCCCTGCTACGAGTTCTGCTCGGGAGCGGCGGAGCAGAATCCGTAGGGACCGGGACTCACCCGTAGTGGAGGAAGTCCTGCACGGCGTAGACGTTGCGGTCGGAACCACGGACCGCGCCGACGCCGATGTGGGTGAAGCTGCGGCTGAGGATGTTGGCCCGGTGCCCGGGCGAGGACATCCACATCTCGACCATCCGGCCGGGAGAGACATTGGCCTCGGCCACGTTCTCGCCGGCGGCGGAGCCGTGGCAGGTGGACATCATCGGCGACAGCGATTGGTGGGACAGCGTTCGGGCTGCCGCCAGGTGGCTGGCCCACGGGTCGGCGAAGCGGCCCTTCATGCAGTACGAGATCTTGAGCGCGGGCAACCCGTACCTCGCGCGCTGCGCGTTCGTGTACCGGAGGATCTCGGAGTGGTAGGTGGCGGTGGCCGACGCGGGTGCGGGCGTGAGCAACCCGGCGAGGACGAGCAGGGGCAGAAGGAGGGCGAGACGCTTCACGCGTCCATCATCGGCACGAAGCCATGATCAGGTGAGCGGATCCGCATCTGCACCGCCGGCCTCGAGCAGCTCGATCAACAGGCCCGCCACACCGGGCGCCGAGGCGACCACGAGGTCGGCGCCCGCCGGGCGGCCGCGCAGGCCGGTGACGACGGCACCCGACTCAGCGGCGATGAGGCCGCCGGCGGACAGGTCCCAGGGGGACAGCCCCTGCTCGAAGTAGGCGTCGAGCCGTCCCGCGGCGACGGAGCACAGGTCGAGCGAGCCCGCACCGAGGCGGCGGATGTCGCGGACGATGGGCAGCAGCGTCGGCAGCAGGCGGGACTGCGCCGCGCGGCGCCTCTCGTCGTACCCGAAGCCGGTGCCGACCAGCGCTGCCGCCAGCGACGTCACCGACGAGCAGCGGAGCGGTACGCCGTTCAGCACCGCTCCCCCACCCCGGACCGCCTGCCACAGCTCGTCCTTGGACGGGTCGAACACCACGCCGACCACGGTGCCGGAGCCGTCCTCGACGCCGATAGAGACCGCCCACTGCGGGATGCCGTAGAGGTAGTTGACGGTCCCGTCGATGGGGTCGATGACCCAGCGGCTCCCCGACGTACCAGGGGATCCGGCGCCCTCCTCCCCCAGCAGGCCGTCCTCGGGTCGGGCCGTGGCGAGGCGTTGGACGAGCAGCGCCTCGACCGCCTTGTCGGCGGCGGTGACGACGTCGGTCGGCGACGACTTGGTCTCCAGAACTCCGATCCCGGCACGCATCGACAAGGCCAGCGCCCCGGCCTCCCGAGCCAGCTCGGTTGCCAGTGCCAGGGTCGGGTCACGGTCCATCCCCGGATTGTGGCAGGCTAGAACGCGATTCGGTTTTCGCCATGATGAAGGGCACAACGACGTGGATCTCACCTTCAGCAAGGAGGACGAGGACTTCAGGTCCGAGTTCCGCAGCTGGCTCGACGCGAACCTCCCCCAGGAGATGCGGACGCTGGAGTGGTGGCGTCCGAAGAGCCCCGATGAGCAGTTCCAGATCCGCCGTGACTGGGAGGCGAAGAAGGCCGAGGCCGGCTACTGCGGCATCCAGTGGCCGACCGAGTTCGGTGGCCGGGGCGGCACGCCGACGATGAAGGCGATCTACGACGAGGAGATGTCAAAGGCCAACGCGCCGCGGACCGTCAACCCGCTCGGCCTCGCCTTCCTCGGACCGACCGTCATGGCGATCGGCACCGACGAGCAGAAGCGCGACATCATCAAGCCGCTGCTGCACACCGAGACGATCTGGTGCCAGGGCTTCTCCGAGCCAGGCGCCGGCTCCGACCTCGCGGCCTTGCAGATGAAGGCCGATCCGCAGGGCGACCACTACGTCCTGAACGGCCAGAAGATCTGGACCACCAACGCCATGCACGGCGACAAGATCTTCACGCTCGCCCGCACCGGCAGCAGCGAGGGCGGCCGGCACACCGGCATCTCGATGCTGCTCGTCGACATGCGCCAGCCCGGCGTCGAGGCCCGTCCGCTGAAGCAGATGACCGGCGAGAGCGAGTTCGGTGAGGTCTTCTTCACCGATGCGCTCTGCGCGCAGACCGAGGTGCTCGGCGGCGAGGGCAACGGCTGGATGACCGCGATGCTGCTGCTGTCGTTCGAGCGCGGCTCCTCCGCGATCGGCCAGTACACCGAGTTCAAGGGTCAGTGGGACGCCGTCGTCGACATCGCCAAGAAGGTCGACCGCGGCAGCGGCAAGGCCGTCGACGACCCGGTCATCCGGCAGCAGCTCGCCAACTCCCTGGTCGACCTCGAGTGCCTCAAGTACCACTCCTGGCACGTGCTCACCCAGACCAGCCAGGGCAAGGACCTCGGCTTCGAGGCCAGCATGACGAAGATCATGTGGAGCGAGGCCTTCCGCAAGGTCAGCGACACCTACGAGGCCGTCCTCGG
>JAOPVZ010000251.1 GCA_025965935.1 Frankiales bacterium
GACCTTCACGCCGGGCTGGGGCTGGGCGCAGCGAGACCGTTTGCCCGCGCGGGGCGTCGTACCGCACAATTGGCACTCGACAGGTCCGAGTGCCAGGAGGAGTTGAGCGTGCCGACGTATCAGTACGCCTGCACGGAGTGCGGCGAGCAGCTGGAGGCAGTGCAGTCCTTCAGCGACCCGTCGCTCACCGAGTGCCCCGTCTGCGGCGGCCAGCTCCGCAAGGTGTTCTCGGCCGTGGGCGTGGTCTTCAAGGGGTCTGGCTTCTACAAGACCGACAGCCGCGCGAGCTCGTCCTCCGGTGAGACCAAGAAGTCGGAGCCGGCGGCGAAGAGCGAGAGCACGAGCACGCCCGCACCGGCCAAGACGGAGAGCAGCTCGTCCACAAGCAGCACACCTGCTGCCTGACCGCTCGGGCGGCCGCCTCTAGGTTGCCGTCATGGCAGCGGCGGACATCGGCGTCATCGGGGGCTCCGGCTTCTACGAGTTCCTCGACGACGCGGAGGAGATCGAGCTCGAGACGCCGTACGGGCCGCCGTCCGACCCGCTCGTCCTCGGCACCGTCGCCGGCCGCCGGGTGGCATTCCTGCCGCGGCACGGCCGCGACCACCGCTTCCCGCCGCACCGCATCCCCTACCGCGCGAACCTCTGGGCGCTGCGCGCCGCCGGCGTCCAGCAGGTCCTGGCCCCCTGCGCCGTCGGCGGCCTGCAGCCGACCCAGGCACCGGGTGACCTCGTGGTGCCGGACCAGCTCGTCGACCGCACCAGCGGCCGACCGCAGACCTACCACGACGACTGGAGCGGTCGGGGCGCTGTGCACGTGTCCTTCGCCGACCCCTACTGCCCGACCGGCAGGCGGGTCGCGGTCGAGACCGCCCGGGCAGCGGAGTGGCCGGTCACCGACGGCGGCACGATGGTCGTCGTCGAGGGACCGCGCTTCAGCACCCGCGCCGAGTCGGAGTGGTACTCCGGGCAAGGCTGGTCGGTCATCAACATGACCGGTCACCCCGAGGCCGTCCTGGCTCGCGAGCTGAAGCTCTGCTACACCGCGATCGCCCTGGTCACAGACCTCGATGCTGGGGTGCACGGCGGCGCCGAAGTGTCGCAGGAGGAGATCTTCACGGTCTTCGCGGAGAAGACCGCTGCGCTCCGCTCGCTGCTCCACGACGTCGTCGGCGCGCTGCCGACCGAGCGCCGCTGTGGCTGCGCCCACGACCTGGAGCTGCCGTGAAGGACCTCTCCCGGGCGGTACGACGGCACCGCGGGCTGCTGGCCGGAGGCCTGGTCGCCGCCGCGGTCGCCACGGCTCTGCCGACCCTCGCCCCGGACCCGGTCGCGACCCTCCTGGTCATGACTGCAGCCCACGACCTCGGACCGGGCGTACCCCTGTCCGACGCGGACGTCGCCCTGATCGCGTTGCCGAGATCCCTTGCACCGCAGGGGGTTCTGACGTCGGCAGGCCAGGTCGTCGGTCGTGCCGTCGCTGGCCGAGTACGGCGGGGCGAACCGCTCACTGATGTGCGACTGCTCGGCGCGGGACTGGTCAGCGACCGCGGAACGGTGGCTGCGCCGGTACGCCTCGCCGACCCAGCCACGGCGGCCCTGCTGCATGCCGGCGACCGGGTCGACGTCCTCGCGACCCCGACGCAGGCAACCGCCGAGGCCAGCGCCACGACGGTCGCACGGGACCTGCGGGTGCTGGCCGTGCCCGGTGTCGACGACAGCGACGGCGCCCTGGTGGTGCTCGCCGCACCGCCGGCTGTCGCCACCCGTCTGGCCGGGGCAGCGGTCAGCAACCGGCTGTCGGTCACGGTGCTGCCGTCATGAGCTACGCCGTCTGGGGTTGGGGGGCTGCGGACGACGCGCCGACCGCGGCCGACCTCGAGGCCGTCGCACCTCTCGTCACCGCCTCGACCGGCATCACCGCGCAGCCACCGGAGGTGCCGGCGCCGCTCGCCGAGCTGCGTGCGCCCCGGTGCGCGCTGCCCTCCTCGCTCGCGCACCTCGGCTCGACCGACCCGGTGGACCGGGCCCGACACGGCATCGGCCGCGCGTACCGCGACCTGATCCGCGGCCTGCGCGGCCAGGTGACGGACGTGCCCGACCTGGTCGTGCGTCCGGGCAGCGAGCAGGACGTCGTCGACGTGCTCGACTGGGCCAGCTCTTCCGGCGTACCCGTCGTGCCGTTCGGCGGCGGGAGCTCGGTGGTCGGAGGAGTGGAGCCGCGCGGACTGGAGCGGGCGGTCAGCCTCGACCTGTCGCGGCTCGAGGGGCTGGTGGAGGTCGACAGCACCTCACGCGCGGTACGGCTGCGGGCCGGCACCTTCGGGCCGGCCGCGGAGGCAGCGCTGAAGCCGCACGGCCTGACGTTGCGGTTCTACCCGCAGAGCTTCGAGCGCTCGACCGTCGGCGGCTGGGTGGCGACCCGGGCCGCCGGGCACTTCTCCACCGGTCCCACCCACATCGACGACCTCGTCGAGTCCGTGCGGGCGATCACGCCCATCGGCGTCTGGGAGTCCCGGCGACTGCCCGGCTCCGGCGCCGGTCCCTCCCCCGACCGGCTGCTGCTCGGCAGCGAAGGCGCCCTCGGTGTCGTCACCGAGGCGTGGCTGCGTGCGCAGCCGCGGCCGGCGCACCGGTGGGCAGCCACCGCTGCGGGAAGCTGGGCGCAGGGCGTCGACGCGGTGCGCGCCGTCACGCAGAGCGGACTGCGCCCCGCCGCCTGCCGGCTGCTCGACCCCGTCGAGGCCCGGCTGTCCGGCACCCGGCAGACCGGCGAGGCGGTGCTGGTGCTCGGGCTCGAGTCGCTGCACGCGCCTCTCGACCTCGAGATCGCCGCGCTGCTCGCGCTCTGCCAGGACGCCGGCCTGACGGTGCTGGAGCAGGGCAACCGCGGGGAGGCCGGTGAGGCCTGGCGGTCGACCTTCGTCCGGGCGCCGTACCTGCGCGAGAGCCTGGTGCTGCTGGGCATCCTGGTCGAGACCTTCGAGACTGCGATCACCTGGGACCGGCTGCCGGCATTCGTGGATGCCGTCACCACCGCGACCGAGGACTCGCTGCGCCGGGTCTGCGGCGGCGGCTCGGTGGGCTGCCGCTTCACGCACGCCTACCCCGACGGGGCCGCGCCCTACTTCACCGTCGTAGCGCCTGCACGACGCGGCAGTGAGATCGCGCAATGGGACGACATCAAGGCGGCGGCCAGCCAGGCGATCAGCGCGGCCGGAGGGACGATCACCCACCACCACGCGGTCGGGCGCGACCACCGGCCCTGGTACGACGTTCAGCGGCCAGACCTGTTCGCGGCGGCGCTCACGGGGGCCAAGGCCGCGGTCGACCCGGCCGGCGTGATGAACCCCGGTGTGCTCGTCGGGTAGGGCGGGAGTGGCCTGGCGGGCTCCGGTCTGCTGCGCCATCATCGCGAGGCACCCCACGCTTGCGGTTGGAGGTTCACGTTGTCTGGGTTCAAGAAGTTCCTGCTGCGCGGCAATGTCGTCGACCTCGCCGTCGCCGTCGTCATCGGGTCGGCCTTCGGGGCCATCGTGCTGGCCTTCACCAAGGCCTTCGTCACGCCGCTGATCGGTCTGATCGGGGGCGCCAAGGGCGCCTTCTCCGACATGAAGTTCACCGTGAGCGGCACCGACTTCCCCTACGGCCAGTTCGTCGACGCCGTCATCAGCTTCCTCATCATCGCGGCGGTCGTGTACTTCTTCGTCGTGCTGCCGGTGCAGAAGCTGATGGACCGGTTCAAGACCGAGCCCGAGCCCTCGGACCCGGTCAAGGAGTGCCCGGAGTGCCTGTCGAAGATCCCGGCCGGCGCGACCCGCTGCGCGTTCTGCACGGTCGAGCAGCTGGATCCCGCCTAGCGCGGCTCGTGGTGAGGCGGGCGCTCCGCGAGGTACCGCTCGAGGTCGCGCTGCTCCTCCGTCTCGGTGCGCTCCTGCCGCTCCGGCAGCGGCTCGTCCGCTGCTGGCTTCGCCCCCGCGGGTCCCACCGCGCGCCGACGCTTCTTCTCCACCACGACCACCATCCTGGCAGTCGCGGCAAGCGGCCCGACAGCTGGAGCGGTCCTTCGCCCTGCTGTACCGCCCACTGTGCGGATGGCCCGCATGGGATCCCCGCTCGAGGCCGCACGGTCACGAGATCGGCTGGGACTGTGCGGCTTCGCCGCTTGGGATCCCCGCCTGCGGCCGCACGGTCACGAGCGGGCCAACAGGGCAGTCCCTGCTCGAGGCGGTACTGGGTCACCGGCCAACGACCTGCGAGGTTTCCTCGTCACCAGGACGCCGCTCTGCTCGTTCGCGTCATTGCTGATGCCCCAGCGGCGGCGTGATTCCCCTCTGGCGCAGCAAGCGACCTGTGCCCTCGCCGAACCAGTAGGCCTCCTCCAGGTGGGGCTGACCGGACAGGATGGCGTGGTCGATGCCCAGGGCGTGATACTCCTCGAGCCGCTCCGCGATCTGTTCGTGGCTGCCGACCAGAGCCGTCCCCGCGCCACCCCTGACCAGTCCGTAGCCGGCCCAGAGGTTGGGATAGATCTCGAGGTCCTTGTGGGACCCACCGTGCAGGCTGCGCATCCGCTGCTGCCCGACCGAGTCGGTCTTGGCGAGATCGGCCTGCGCCTGGGCGATCCGCTCCGGAGTGAGCGCCTCGAGCATCCGATCGGCTTCTGCCCAGGCCAGCTTGGCCGTATCCCGACCCAGCGTGTGCAGTCGGACGCCGAAGGAGAGCTCCCTGCCGTGGGCGGCGGCCTTCTCTCGCATCCGGTCGATGCGGGTCTTGAGTTGCGGAGGCGTCTCGCCCCAGGCGAGGTAGACGTCGACATGCTCGGCGGCGACATCTTCTGCGGCTGAGCTCGCCCCGCCGAAGAACAACGGCGGCAAGCCCCACTCGCTCATCTTCGCGGTCGCACCTTCGACGTCGTAGTGCTTGCCGACGTAGTCGAAGGGCTCGCGGCCGCTGGCGCCGCGAAGGACGGTCAGGAACTCACCGCAGCGGTCATACCTCTCGTCGTGGCTGAGCCGATCACCGAAGCGGCGCTGCTCCACCGGGTCGCCGCCGGTCACCACGTTGAGCAGCAGCCGTCCGCCTGACAGGCGCTGAAAGGTCTGCGCCTGCTGGGCGGCCAGGGTCGGGCTGACGAGGCCGGGCCGGAAGGCCACCAGGAACTTCAGGCGCTCGGTGACCTGTGACAGCGCCGCGGTCGTGAGCCAGGCGTCCTCGAACCACGTCCCAGTGGGCGTCAGCACGGCCTCGAAGCCCAGCTGCTCTGCCGACCGGGCGACCTGGGCGAGGTAGGCGATGTCCGGTGCCCGCTCTACGACGTCATGGTCATCGCCGATTCCTCGGGACCCCGTCCGTCCCGCGCTGACGATGCCGCGCCCGTCGCCGCTGGTCGGGAGATACCAGTGAAGGTGCAGGGACATCAGCGTGCCGTCGGATCGGTCGCACGGTGCAGGAGTCTCAACGCGCCGTCGAAGAGGATGCCGAGCACGGAGATGGCGAGGATGCCGCTAATGACCAGTGGGGTCTGCAGGTTGACGCCGGCGTTGTTGATGACGTAGCCGAGTCCGCTGGTCGCGGCAATGAGCTCAACCGCGACGATGCTCGTCCAGGCACCGCCCATCGCGAGCCGCATGCCCGTGATGATCGAGGGCAGGGCGCTGCGCAGCCGGACCGTCAGTAAGGACCAGAAGGCCGAGGCCCCGAGACTGCGGCTGGCCTGGACGAGCTCCGTCGGTACGGCATCGAGGGCGGCGACGGTCGCGATGATCATGACCGGCACGACGCCGATGAGGATGAGCGCGAACTTCGGGGTCTCACCGATGCCGAACCAGACGATGAACAGGGGGATGAACGCCAGCGGTGGCAAGGGACGAGTGATCTCGATCAGTGGGTCCAGCAGGTATCGGACGATCCGCACGGAGGCCATGACGCCTCCGAGCGCCACTCCGATCACAACTCCGGCCCCCCAACCCGCGAGGATGCGTGCCGCGCTGACGAGCGCGTGCTGCCCGAGCGTCTTCCCTTGCGCCGGGTACTTCTGCGACAGGTAGTCCCAGAAGGTGCTGGCCGTGCTCTGCACCGAGGGCAGGATCACCGGGTCGTGCTTGAGCGCCGCGACGAGCTCCCAGACCAGAGCGGTGATGAGCAAGCCGAGCAGGCCGAACGCCACTCGACGCCAGGAGATGTCGCCACGACGTCGCCGGACGGCAGGCGTCAGCCTCTCTGCGACGGGCGCTGCAAGGGTGTCAGTGCTCATTGTCGAGTGCCTCTCGGATCTGCCGCTTGAGCGTCACGAACTCGAGCGTTTCAGTCGTCTCGATGCTGCGCGGTCGAGGCAGGTCCACGTCGATGACGGCCTGCGTGCGACCCGGACTGCCCGTCATGACGCAGACGCGGTCACCCAGCAGGGCTGCCTCCTCCACGTCGTGCGTCACGAAGACGATGGTGATGCGCTCGCGCTGCCAGAGCTCGAGCAGGAACTTCTGCATGGCCACTCGGGTGATGGCATCGAGCGCCCCGAACGGCTCGTCCATGAGCAGCAGCCGGGGCTTGTTGACCAGCACGCGGGCAAACGCGGCGCGGTGCCGCATCCCGCCGGACAGCTCGTGCGGGTAAGCGTCCCTGGCGTCCGACAGACCGACCGTCTCGAGCAGGTCGAGGGCTCGTCGTCGCGCATCGGCACTCAGCTCATGCCGCGCCCGGGGGCCGTAGAGCACGTTGCCGAGTGTCGTCAGCCAGGGGAAGAGCATCGGGGTCTGGAAGAGCACGCCGCGGTCAGGGCCCGGTCCGTCGACGGGAGTGCCGTCGGTCAGGACCTGACCGCCGTCGGGTTGTGTGAACCCGGCGAGCATGTTGAGCAGGGTGGACTTGCCGCAGCCCGACGGCCCGAGCAGGCAGAGGAACTCACCCTGCTTCACAGTGAGGTCGAAACCGTCCAGGGCGAGCCTGCCGGGAGACCGGCGCGACCTGCCCGCGAACTGCTTGCGTACCCCGACGATCTCGACCGCTGGTCGGGTGTCGAGCTGCGGCATGGTCGTCATGCTGCGCAGTTGTCCTTGATGGCCTGCTCGACGTAGCTGGAGTCAAGGTGCGAGGTGATCTGGTCGATTGTCGGGACCGCCTTGACGCGACCCTGGTCCAACAGGAACTTCCCCGTGAGGGCGTAGGACTTGGCGATCTGGCCGTCGGCCAGTGTTCCGCCGGGGCTCTTGAACCACGACAGCTCCTCAGCCGCGGGCACGAAGGGGATGATCTTCGTCGCCGCGACCGCCTGGTCTGCGGGAGCCCCGACCAGCTTGGAGGCCGCCCCGATGTAGGTGTCGGCGCTCGCGCCCGTGCTCAAGGTTTGCGCGTGCATGGTCTGGCAGACGAACTGCTGCACGACGTCCCTGTGCTTGCTGGCGAAGTCATCGGTGACGGCCAGCACGTTGAGGGACGGGAAGCCGAGCTTCGCGATCTCCTCTGCGGTCACTACCTGGCGGCCCGAGGCGTGCGCCTTGAGGTCGATGGCCTGAGCGATCTCGACGTAGCCGGCGTCGATCCGGTGTGCCTTGAAGGCTGCGGCAACCGCCGCCTCGCTCGGGAAGCCCACGACCTTGACGGAATCAGTGAGGCCCTGCTTCGACAGCCACCCGCGGATCTCGAAGTCCTCCGACGAGCCCTGCAGGTCACCGATGGTCTTGCCCGCGAGGTCCTGGTTGGTCTTGATCTTCGGGCCGACGATCAGCTGCGCAGCGTCGAAGTACTCCGCGTAGATCACCTTGAACTTGGTGTCGTTGGCGATCGCGCCGACGATGGGTGGGTTGCCGACGCCTGACACGAACGGGAACGCCCCGCCTCGCAGTTCCGCCAGGCCGGCCACGCCGGAGTCGATGGGCGTGAGCTTGATCTTGGCCTTCACCTGGGAGGAGAGGTCGGGGTTGCCCGCGATCAGCACCTCCGGACCGATCGTGGCGCTCTGGAAGTAGCCGACTCCCGCTGTCGGAACTGCTTCTGAGCTGCTGCTGTTCGTGGCGGACGCGCCGCCGCCGCAGGCGGTGGCCAGCAGTGCGACGCTGAGTGCGGGGATCGTGTTGGCGAGCAGGGACTTGCGCATGGCTGACGGTTCTCCTGAAAAGTGGGGTCGGCCCACGGCACTGCCGCGACTGACGCGAGGATCTTGCGGCCGGTCACCCCGGACAGGGCACGCGGCAGGGGCTGTCAGCGCCGACAGAGGTCGGTGCCGATGCGGCCGAGGTCAACGAAGCGTCGACGTGTGCCCCGGAAGGAGTCCCCCATGAAGCCTATAGTTCTAGTGGGGAATACCAGAAGTCAAATCCCTTGCTGAGCTGACTCAGCCCGCCCAACTCAAACCTCACGGAAGCGATGACCCACGTGACGACGTACGCCGATGACAAGATCACCACCGATGTCCGGAATGCCTGGCACACAAGGGCTCTTACGCCTTCGTTCGCTGCCAGGGTGGACGGCGTCGACCTCCGGTCGGTGACCCCGGAGCAAGGCGGTGACCTTCGTCACCTGCTCGCCAGGCACAAGGTTCTTTTCTTCTCCGGGCAGCAGCTGGACCCCGACAGCCAGGTCGCCCTTGGGCGTGCGCTCGGTGACGTGACGCCGTCCCACCCAGTCGTGGCAGGAGCCGACGAGCAGCACCCGCAGATCTACGCCCTCGACGGGCAGGACGGCGGCCGGTCGGACGTCTGGCACACCGACGTCACGTTCATGCAGCGACCACCTCTCGGCTCGATCCTGCGTGCGGTGCAGCTGCCATCACTCGGCGGCAGCACCAGCTGGGTCGATCTGGAGCTGGCCTATGCCTCGCTCTCCCCGGGCCTGCGAGCTCTTGCCGACAAGCTCGAGGCGGAGCACGACGGCAGTCGTGAGTTCGCCGAGCACCTGGCGAAGCGGCGTGGTGGCGAGGGCAACGAGTGGGACGGCGAGAAGGTGCGTTCACTGCGGCCCGTCAGCCACCCGGTAGTTCGAGTGCATCCCGAGACCGGCCGCCGCTCGCTGTTCGTCAACCCCGGCTTCACGACCCGCGTCCTCGGCGTCAGCGACGCCGAGAGCCGCGGTCTGCTGGACATCTTCTTCGCGCACCTCACCAAGCCGGAGCACATGGTGCGGCACGCGTGGCAGGCGGGAGATGTCGCGATGTGGGACAACCGAAGCACCGCGCACTACGCCGACTTCGACTACGGGGACTTCCAGCGGATCATGCACCGCATCACGCTTCGAGGGGACATCCCTCGCGGGCCAGGTGCCCCGGATCGCGGCTGAGCCAGGCGTTCGCGAACGCCGCGGATGGCCCACCCGGCGCCCGAGACGATGCGCCGAGCCAGCAGCGGGAAGGTGTAGCTGTCCCGATCGAGCGGCCGAGCGCGCTCGATCGCGACGATCCCCAGTAGCATCCGGAGGTCGGGTCGTCGCAGGGCCCCCCTGCGATTTCTCCTTGATACGCCCCCGCCTCCGTGGGGTAACAAGCAACGTCCGGCTCTGCGAACACCCCTGGCTACCTGCAATGTCACCGTGACTGTTGGATCGTCATTGTTTGACCGACCACAGCGGCATCACACCTCGGTCAGCCGGCTGACCACGCTGCGTCGAGCTCGGTTATGGCCGTCCCTTCTGCGGGCTGCAGCGGTGCGACGGCGCCCTCATGGTGGTGAATGGCGGGGTGCTGGACGTCGTGGGTCATCTGGTCGTGCTCGATGGCGCAGCCGATCACGTGCTTGCGGGCGTGTGCGACGGCGGCGGGCAGGTCGTCGAAGACGTGGCCGCGGTCGAGCAGCGGCGCAAGCGTGCCGACGGCGGTGAGCAGCCGGGTGTGCTCGGGGCTCGCACCCTTGAGCAGGACGGTGATGCCCTGGTCGGCGAGCTGGTCGACGATGTCGCCGAGCGCGCGGCCGCCTGAGGCGTCGAGCATCCCGACGCCGCTCAGGCGCAGGATGACGACGCGGACGTCGGTGGTCGCAGTGAGCTCGGACAAGAACCGGGCAGACGCGGCGAAGAACAGCGGCCCGTCGAGCCGGTAGGTGAGCACGTGCGCGGCGAGGAGCTCATGCTCGACGTCGCTGTCGATGCCGTCGTCGGCGAGCGGTTCGGGCACGGCCTGCGCGGTCCGGGCCAGCTGGGTCAGGGCTAGCACGCCGGCGACGAACAGCCCGAGCTCGACGGCCTTGATGAGGTTGAACGCGACGGTCGCAGCTGCGGTGACCGCGAACACCAGCGCGTCGCCGCGGGTGGAGCGCAGGACGGCCCGCACGTTGTGCCGCTCGACCATCCGCCATGCGGTCACGATCAGGACGCCAGCGAGTGCGACGAGCGGGATCCGCCCGACCAGGCCGGAGGCGCCGTAGACGATCGCGGCGAGGACCAGTGCGTGAGTGAGGGAGGCGAGGCGGGTGCGGGCACCGGCCCGGGCGTTCACCGCTGTGCGGGCAATCGCGCCGGTCGCGGGCAGCCCGCCGCACAGGCCGGACGCGATGTTCGCAAGCCCCTGGCCGAACAGCTCCCGATCCGGGTCGTGACGGGGCGTGCCGCCCATCCCGTCGGCGGCCCGCGCCGACATGAGGCTTTCCAGCGCAGCGAGGAACGCTACGACCGCGGCCGGACCGAGCAGGCTCGGCAGCGACCCGAACGCAGGCACTGCCGGCACCGGAAGGGCGGAGGGAAGCGCTCCGATTCTGGCAGCGTGAACGCGCGCGGCCTCCGCTAACGCGGTGACGATGATGACGGCGATCAGCGACGACGGCAGCGACCGGTGCAGCCGCGGCAGCAGCGCGCACAGCCCGACCGACACGGCGAGCAGCCCGACGACCGCCCAGCGCGGGTGCTCCGCGAACCTGCCGAACGCGACCGCCGCGGCTGCTGCCGCGTTCTGCGCAGGCGGCTTCGCGACCCCCAGAGCGTTCGGGACCTGCTGGGCGGCGATGACGACGGCGATGCCCACGGTGAACCCCTCCACGAGCGGCCACGGGACGTAGGCGAGGAGCCGGCCCAGCCGCAGCATTGCCGCGGCCAGCACCAGCACGCCCGCTACGACGGCCACGGGGAAGACGACACCGGCCCCACGAGAGGCCACCAGCGGGACCAGCACGACGGTCATCGCGCCCGTCGGCCCCGAGACCTGCAGGTGCGACCCGCCGAACACGGCGGCGACCGCCCCGGCAACGACTGCCGTGACGAGCCCGACGGACGCCCCGACGCCGGTCGCGATCGCGAACCCGAGGGCGAGGGGCAGCGCGACGATGCCGACCGTCACGCCGGCCGTCAGGTCCCGGGGCCAGGATCGGCGCAGCCCGCGGTAGTCCGAACCTGACGGCAGAAGCGACAGCACAGCAAAAGATGCGGGAGCGGGAGCGGACGCTGCCGTCACGCGGGAATCCGGCCGACGCCGGCGCCGGCGACGGCGTCGTCTGCGCTGTCGAGGGCGGCGAGCAGGATCTGCCCCTGGCGCAGGTTGTTGCCGATGAGCGTGCGCGCTACCGCGAGGAGCTCGGCGGTCTGCGGGTCGCGCAGTGAGCAGATGACGCTCGTCCCGGCGCGGCGGCTGTCGACGATTCCCGCTCGTCGGAGCTGAGTCACGTGCTGGGACAGGTGCGAGGGCTCCAGCCCCGATAGCTCCGCCAGCTCGCCCATCGAGTGCTCGCCCTCGGCGAGCAGTTCCAGCACCCGCACTCGCGCGGGATGCGCAAGCGCCTTGAACAACTCAGCTTTCGCCTCGGTGATCGGACGGCCTGCGGTGAATGGCATAACTTGATCGTGCTGTTAGTTGACGGAACTGTCAAGCAGTCTGACAGTGCGCGGACCGTTTGTCGCCTATGCCGGCGTGACGTCGCACATGCGGAGCTGGACGCTCGAGCCGGCAGTGGGCGGACGGGCGATCAACAGGCAGAAGTCGATCTTCGACGGGCTGGCTCACGTGCTCGGGACCCACGACCTCCGGGTCCTCACGACGGGCGAGGATCGAGTCGAGCAGGAGCGCGAGCAGTGGGACGACGGCAACAACGTCCTTGCACTGGAGCCCGGTGTCGTCGTCGCCTACCTCGACACAAACACCAAGCTCCGCAAGCAGGGTGTTGAAGTCATCACCATCGCCGGTAAGGAGCTGGGACGGGGCCGTGGAGGCCCACGCCGCATGAGCTGCCCACTGCTGCGCGACGCCGTCTGAAATCGCAGCGACGCCGGGCAGCAGTCATGGCAATCCGCGTACCACTCACGGCCCACCGGGCGGCTCATACACCGCCGAATGGCTCTCCGCCAGGCATCAAGGACGCCGATGCACATGACACCCAGGCTGGCTCAGTCCCGGCCCACCCACCCCGGACTCCAACTCGTGTAGGGGCCAATGGCCCGCCCAGAGGGGGCATCGGGCTCTCCTCCACCGGCTCATCTCTGCCTAGCGTCGTCGATGGAAGCCGCCAGGAATCTTCGCGGCCCGACAAAGGGAAACCTGATGATCTCCGTTCACGAGGCAGCCTCGGCATTTCTGGCCAACAAGCGCATCGCCGTCACGGGCGTGTCCCGAGACGCGGCCGGCCACGGCAGCAACGCCGTGTTCAAGCGGCTCCGCGAGCGCGGTTACGAGGTCTTCGCTGTCAATCCGAACGCAGACCAGGTGGAAGGAGAGCGCTCTTATCACACACTGCGCGAGATCCCGGGGGGCGTCGACGCAGTGGTGATCGGCACGAGACCGGACCACGCGGAGGCGACCATGCACGACTGCGCTGACCTGGGTGTCGAGCAGGTCTGGATGCACCGCGCATTCGGGGAAGGCAGCGTTTGCCACGCCGCCACGGTGTACGGACGCGAGCACGGCATCACTGTCATCGACGGTGGCTGTCCACTCATGTTCGAGCCGACGGCTGACGTCGGCCACAAGATCCTGCGATTCGTCTTCACCCGCACAGGCAAGGTGCCATCTGCCGTTTGAGGCGCGTGCGCGCTCCACGCCTCGACGGCCTGACGACAGTCTGCGGCGATGACCCCCAAGACCGGCCACGTGACGGTCGCCCCCATGACCTCCCAGCCCGGACTCGTGAGTTGCTCCTGCTCGCTGGCGACCACTCGCAGGTCGGCTCGGCCCGTTCCCGATCCCTTTGCGTGTTCGCATCCGTGCCGACCAGCTGCGTCGACCCGGACGACGTCGGGTTGACGAACTGCGGCATCGACGTGAGGTAGACCGCTCGGATCATCGGGCTGAGCAGCGTCCCCGAGTCGGCTGCTGCCGTCACCACGCCCTTCCAGGCGGCGCTGCGCGCTGCGCCCGAGGACGAGGGCGGCTCCCCTGACGACCAGGACAGCCCAGAGGCAACCGCAGCGGGTGCGGGCGAGGGTTCGCACCGCGCGACCACGGTCACGCTGTTCCAGGCTGGCAAGCGCCAGGCGTCGACGACGGCCGCAGCCTCCGGCAACCGTCGGAGTGGACGACCGGGTCGGGCTCAGGCCACCGGGGTCACCGTCCGGAAGCCCTCGTCATGACCTCGGCCAGCACGATCTCGAAGCCGGCCCGTGGGTCAAGCAGGCGCAGGCCACAGGCCCCGAAGCGCAAGGCTGCCCCACCGAAGGTGCTCCCCGCGCCACGGAAGCAGCCTGCTGGCAAGAAGAACCTTCGCAATGGCACTGCTGTGAGCGGCCCTGCTGGACAGGGCCGCGTCGTCCGGACAGCCCCGCGGGCTCGCCGGCTCGATTGCAGGTTGCCGCGAGCCCAGCGGGCCAGAAAGTCCCCTCGCGGCGAAAATGCAAGGCACGCCAGGGCATGCCCGCGCTCAGTGAGCCAGTCGGCTCGGAGCCGGGCGCGATCGGCGCGCCAAGCACTCACCACAGACGTTGATGCCGCCTACCCTCGCCTCAGCCCCCTGAGAACAGGTGCCTCCGCCGGTTGGGTGGCGGCCACTACGATGCGCTAAGCAGGCGTCAGGGTTCTCTTGCGGGTTCTCTTGTCGGCCCCGCCTCCGTAGCTCAGTGGATAGAGCGCCTCCGTCCTAAGGAGGGCGTCGGGAGTTCGATTCTCTCCGGGGGCACGTGCGCACCTACAGCGGGAAGACCGCGGTCGTCACGGGAGCTGGGTCGGGGATCGGGCGTGCGCTCGCGCTGCACCTGACCCAGCTCGGCGCCCGGGTAGCCCTCAGCGACATCAGCAAGCAAGCCGCAGTCGACACCGCCGCCGCGTGCGGCAAGAACGCGCAGGCGTTCGAGCTCGATGTGGCAGACCGGGAGGCGGTCTTCGCGCACGCCACCGAGGTCGCCGAGGCCTTCGGCGGTGTCGACCTGGTCGTCAACAACGCCGGCGTGGCGTTGCACGGCACGGTGTCGGAGCTCGATGTCGACGACATGCGCTGGCTCATGGACATCAACTACTGGGGCGTCGTCCACGGCACCCAGGCGTTCCTGCCGCACCTGGTCGCGGCCCGCGGCCAGCTGGCCAACGTCAGCAGCGTGTTCGGCCTCATCTCGGTGCCGAAGCAGGCCGCGTACAACGCAGCGAAGTTCGCCGTCCGCGGCTTCACGGAGTCGCTGCGCCAGGAGCTGGTCGTTGCCGGGACACCGGTTGCCGTCAGCGCGATCCACCCGGGCGGCATCAAGACGGCGATCGCGCGCAGTGCTCGCGTCACGACCGGGGAGGACCCGGCGGCGACTGCGGCGCTGTTCGACAAGCTCGCGCGCACCAGCCCGGAGAAGGCCGCGCGCACCATCATGCGGGGCCTGGCGAAGGAGCGGCCGCGCATCCTCGTGGGACCTGACGCCTACGCGCTGGCGGCGCTGCCGCGGCTGCTCGGCATCGGCTACGAGAAGGTCGTCGCCCGGGGCTCGAAGAGCCTTGAGGTCTGAGTACGCCGACCTCTGTGCGGCGTTCACCGGTCGACCTGGAGTGACCCAGCCGGAGGGCGGGCGGGCGTTCGGCAGCGACGCTCTCAAGGTGGGTGGCTCGATCTTCGCGATGGATCGCGGTGGGCTGGTGCTGAAGCTGCCGGCGGCGCGGGTCGCAGAGCTCATCGCGAACGGCACCGGTACCCCCTTCGACGCGGGGAAGGGGAAGCCGCTGCGCGAATGGGTGCGGGTCGCGGACCCGGCGCACTGGGAGGGGCTGGCCGAAGAGGCCTACCACTTCGTTGGCAAGCAGCGCGTCGGCAAGCAGGGCATGAGCAAGGATGCTGCGCATGAGTGACGTCGAGCTGGCCGGCCGCCTCGCCCACACGGCCCTGCGGCTGCTCCAGGCGCTCCGCCAGGACGGCACGCTGACCGGCAAGCCGCTCGGCGCGGCCGGAGACGCCGTGGCCAACGCCTTCCTGGTGCGCGCGCTCGCCGAAGCCCGGCCCGACGACGGCCTGCTGAGCGAGGAGGAGAAGGACAGCTCGCAGCGGCTGTCCAAGAGCCGGGTCTGGGTGGTCGATCCGCTCGACGGCACCCGGGAGTACGGCGAGGGCCGGGACGACTTCGCGGTGCACGTCGCCCTGTGCATCGACGGCTCTCCCGATGTCGCCGCCGTGGCCATGACCGACGGGGTCCGCACCACCGCTGATCCAAGGCTGCTGCCCGCGCACGGCGGCACGCCCCGGCTGGTGGTGAGCCGGTCACGGCCACCCGCGGTCGCAGCGCGGTGCGCCGAAGCCATCGGAGCCGAGCTGGTCCCGATGGGCTCCGCCGGGGCAAAGGTGCTTGCTGTCGTGAAGGGCGAGGTCGACGCCTACGTGCACGCCGGCGGCCAGTACGAGTGGGACTCAGCAGCACCGGTGGGCGTGGCGCTGGCCGCCGGCCTGCACTGCTCCCGGATCGACGGGTCGCCGCTCGTCTACAACCAGCCCGACGTACTGCTGCCCGACCTGCTCATCTGCCGGCCGGAGCTGGCCGCCAAGCTCCTCGAGGCCTGCGCCACCTGATCCATCGACCTCCCTGACAAGGACGGCGGGTCACGCGAAGTCGGGCGTGCCGGCCATCAGCTCGATGCGGGTGCCGTCCGGATCCGTGACGTAGACCAGCTGCACGTCGCCGCCGTCGACCCCCGCCGCCGGCATCGTCGACAGCGTCTGCCGGAGCACGGTGCCGCCTGCCCGCTCGACCGCGTCAAAGAGGTCATCGACGGAGCTCACCCGGAACGCCAGGTGGGTCAGCCCGAGCAGCCGCATGTCACGTCGCTCGCCGTCGCCCGCCGGCTCAGGAGTCAGCCACTGCAGCAGCTCCAGGCGCATGTCGTCCCGCCGGAGCATGCGCGACAGGAACCGGCCCTCGACCTCCATCGTCGCGGCCACCTCGGTACCCAGCTCGACGGTGAACAGCTCCTTGAACCCGAGCACATCGACGTAGAAGGCGGTCGACCGCTCGAGGTCCGAGCAGCAGACCCCGACGTGCGACCACGACAGCAGCGGCATGCCGACATCCAACCAAGGGAAGGATGGCGACATGAGCTCCCTCCCCGACGACGCGCGCGCGTTCCTGCAGAAGCCCAACCCTGCTGTCATCGCGACCCTGGGCAGCGACGGGCCGGTGAGCGTCGCGACCTGGTACCTGCTCGAAGAAGACGGCCGAGTGCTCGTCAACATGGACGATGGCCGCAAGCGGCTCGAGCACCTGCGCAGAGACCCTCGCGTCAGCCTCACCGCACTGGACGAGGCGGACTGGTACACCCACCTCTCGATTCAGGGCCGGGTCGTCGAGATGCGGCCCGACGAGGGCCTCGCCGACATCGACCGGTTGTCCCGGCACTACGGCGGGCGGCCATACCCAAACCGGGAGCGGCCGCGCACCAGCGCGTGGATCGAGGTCGACCGGTGGCACGGCTGGGGTCGTCAGGGAAGGCCCTGAGCCAGCAAGGCCAGCCCTGTCCCACACCGGGCAGACCACGGCCTCGAAGGGCCATGCCCGCCATGGAGCACACTGCCCAGGCACAGGTGGACGAGCAGAAGGCGACCTGATGACCCTCACGACCGGTGACAAGGCCCCTGACTTCACCCTGCCCGACGAGACCGGCACGACCAGGACGCTGTCGTCCTACCTCGCGGCAGGGCCGGTCGTGCTGTTCTTCTACCCGGCGGCCAACACCGCCGGCTGCACCGCCGAGGCCTGCCACTTCCGCGACCTGGCGTCGGAGTTCGCGGCAGTCGGGGCGCAGCGGCTCGGGATCAGCGTGGACGGCATCGACAAGCAGAAGGACTTCTCCAGCAAGCACGGCTTCGACTACCCGCTGCTCGCAGACGTCGGCGGCTCGGTAGCGGCCTCGTACGGCGTGAAGCGCGGCTCCCTGATGGGCAAGCTGTCTCCCGTGAAGCGGGCCACCTTCGTCATCGGTCAGGACGGCGTCATCGCCGAGGTCATCACCTCCGAGACCAAGATGGACCTGCACGCGGACGCGGCCCTCAAGGCGTTGCACGGCTGATTTTCGGGCTCGTTTCCGGGCTGCCGCTCGACCCGCCGCGCCGCTACGGTCGCGTGCATGAGCACCTCCGAGCGAGCGCGCCGCCACCTGGTCCCGCACTTCACCTCGTACACCGCTTGGGAGTCCGAGCAGCTGCCGGTGCTGGTGCGGGGCGAGGGCGCTTGGGTTTGGGACGAGAACGGCACCCGGTACCTCGACGGCCTCTCCGGGCTCTTCTGCGTCAACCTCGGGCACGGCCGCAGCGACCTCGCCGCCGTGGCCGCGAAGCAGATGGAGACGCTGGCCTTCGCGTCGACGTGGGGCTACGCGCATCCGCCCGCTGTCGAGGCGGCCGAGCTCATTGCGTCCCTCGCGCCGGGAGACCTGGACCGGGTGTTCTTCGTCAACTCCGGGGCGGAGGCGGTGGAGTCGGCCCTGAAGCTGGCACGGACCTTCCACCTCGCCAACGGGGAGCCGCAGCGGACGAAGGTGATCGCCCGCGAGTGGGCCTACCACGGCGTGACGCTGGGTGGGCTGGCCGCGACGGGAGTGCCCAAGGTCAGGGAGCCGTACGCGCCGATGCTCGGCGACTTCGTGCTGCGGGCGCCGAACACCCACGACCGCGGGCTGGCCGGCGCCGCCGACATCGAGGCGCTCATCCTCGATGCCGGTCCGGAGAACGTGTCGCTGGTTCTCGCCGAGCCGGTGCAGAACGGTGGTGGCGCGCTGGTGCCCCCCGACGGCTACTGGCAGCAACTGCGCGCGATCTGCGACAGGTACGGCGTGCTGCTCTGCGCGGACGAGGTCATCAACGCCTACGGACGGCTCGGTCACTGGTTCGCCAGCAGCCGCTTCGGGATCGTGCCGGACCTCATCACCTTCGCGAAGGGCGTCACCTCGGCCTACGTGCCGCTCGGTGGCGTCATCGCCCGCGGCCAGGTGCTGGACACGATCGCCGCGTCGCCCTCCCGCACCTTCGTCCATGGGGCGACGTTCGGCTCGCATCCCGTCGCCACGGCGGTCGCGGTGGCCAACCTCGAGGCCATGCGGGACGAGCACGTGCTGGACAACGTCCTCAGCCGTGAGGCAGGCCTGCGGGCCAGCCTCACCGGGCTGGCCGCAGCTCACCGCTGTGTGCGCGACGTCCGCGGGACCGGCTTCTTCTACGCGCTGGAGCTCGCCGACAACGGCCACGAGCTGACCGACGAGCAGCATGCCGCCCTCCGCGGCGGCCTGCTCGGCCGATGGATCCGCGAGGCGCGGCTGCTGATCCGCCCCGACGATCGTGGCGCGACCATGCTCGTCGTCGCGCCTCCGCTGATCAGCGACGACGGCGTCCTCGACGAGCTGGTCACCGGACTCGACCAGGTGCTCGACCGCACCGACGACTGGCTCAGCACGGGCCCCTGAGCCGGCTCCGTTCCGGGCGCGACGGGCTGGGTAGGTTCGGCGCGTGCCCGCACCCGACTGGCCGACGGCGGCCGCCTTCCTGCCCGAGGACCGCTCGCTGGAGTCCCTCCGCGCCGCGGCCGCGAACT
>JAOPVZ010000008.1 GCA_025965935.1 Frankiales bacterium
ACTGCCCGAGCCGGATGCCGAGCCCGTCGTCGTACGTGCTGCCCAGGGTGAACGGCTTCTTGGCCAGCTCGGGCGTGTGCTCGGCCACCATCTCCTTGTTCATGACGAAGCCGCCCGCGCAGACGACGACGGACCGCGCCTTGATGAAGCCGGTCTCCTCGAACCGACGCCACGCGACGCCGACGACCGCTTCGCCGTCGGTGACGAGCTGCATGGCGCCTGTCTCGAAGCGGATCTCGACGCCGAGCTCGACCGCCCGCTTCTCCAGCAGACCTGTCACCAGGGAGGCGCCCTGCGTGTCGCCCGGCACGGGCACCTTGTGGCCGCGCGGGGCGGGCTTCGCGTGCTCCTTGTAGGGCCAGACCTTCTCGTTGCCCGTGAACATCAGGCCCTGCGTCCCGGGCTGGATGACCGCCTTCTCCGGGTAGTAGCTGCGCTCGAACTGGAAGCCCAGCGCCTCCAGCCAGTCGCAGTGCTCGACGCTGCCCTCGCAGTAGTCCCGGATCTTGTCCGGCTCGGGGTGCGGCGTGACCTGCATCAGGTACTTGAACATCTCCTCGGCGGAGTCCTCGTGCCCGGTGGCCCGTTGTACGACGGTCCCGCCGCCTAGGTAGAAGTGGCCGCCGGCCATGGCGCTCGTCCCGCCGGCGACGGCCGCGCGTTCCAGGACGAGGGTGCGCGCCCCGGCTGCGGCGGCCTCGACGGCGGCACAGCCACCGGCGATGCCGAACCCGACGACGAGGACGTCGACCTCATCGCTCCACTCCGGGACGTCGGAGGCGGCGACGGTCGCAGGGATCTCGGTGCTCATGGCTCGGAACCTAGCAAGCGCTTGGTCAGGGAAGTAGGGTGCGCGCGTGATCGAGGGCTATGACGTGGTGGTCGCGGGTACCGGTGCCGGCGGCCTGACCGGCGCCTTGCGCGCCGCCGATCGCGGCTTGCGCGTCCTGGTGCTGGAGAAGGCCGACGTCGTGGGCGGCACCGCCGCGCTCACCGGCGGTGGCCTCTGGGCCCCGACCAACAAGTGGCTCGTCGAGCTCGGCATGGAGGACTCGCTGGAGGACGCGCAGACCTACCTGGACCACACGGTCGGCGACCGCACCCCGCGCTCGATGCAGCAGGCCTTCCTGCATGCCGCCGCGGCGACCATCGACTGGCTCGCCACCAAGGGGGTGCGCTTCACCCGGCTCTGGGGGTTCCCCGACTACGCCCCGGACCAGCCCGGCGGCCGCATCGACGGCCGGGCGATCGCCCCCAAGCCGGTCTCCCGGGAGGACGCCGACACCATCCCGTGGCCGCTCCGCCCGAAGCTCACCCTGGGCGACGGCGGTCCGGCGATCCGCGCCGTCGACCCGAAGCAGCGGCTCTTCGGCGGCCAGTCGCTGGTCGGCCAGCTGCTGCTCGCCTGTCGGGACGCGGGGGTCGAGATCTGGACCGGCTGCGCCTTCACCGGACTGCTCCGGGACGGCGACCGGGTCGTCGGTGTGACCAGCGAGAAGGGCGAGATCGCGGCGCCCGCGGGCGTGTTGCTCGCGCTCGGAGGGTTCGAGCACAACCCGGTCATGCGTGGGCAGTACCAGCTGCCCGAGGTGGAGCACGGCCGCTGGTCGCTCGGGGTCGAGGGCAACACCGGGGACGGGATCCGGGCGGGCATCGAGGCCGGCGCGGCCACCGACCTGCTCGAGGACAGCTGGTGGACGCCGGCGTTCGAGCGACCGGACGGCGGTTCGTCGTTCCTCCTCTGGGAGCGGACGGCACCGCTCGGCTTCCTCGTCGACCAGGCCGGTCGGCGTTGGGTCAACGAGGGCATCGCCTACAACGAGCTCGGGCAGCTGATGCGTCAGGAAGCGGGCCGCATCCCGTCGTACCTGGTCTTCGACCAGCGGGCCTTCGACCGCTACGGCTGGTCCGGGCTGGCGCCCGACGACGACCTCGACGCCTGGGTCGCGAGCGGGCACCTGCACAAGGCACCGAGCTTCGAGGAGCTGGCCGAGCAGCTCCAGGCCCCCGACCTGGTCGCGACCGCCGAGCGGTGGAACGTGCTGGCGGAGAAGGGCGTCGACGAGGACTTCGGCCGCGGAGCGGAGGGCAGCTTCGAGCGCACGCTGCTGTCGGTCTTCCAGATGTACCCGGGGGTCGTCGGCGCGCACGAGTTCGCCAACCCGTCGCTGGCACCGGTGACCGAGGGACCGTTCTACGCCGCACCGGTCGTGCTCGGCGACCTCGGCACCAAGGGCGGCCTGGTCTGCGACGAGCACGGTCGCGTCATGCGTCCTGACGGCTCGGCGATCCCGGGCCTCTACGCCTGCGGCAACACGATGGCCTCGATGATGGGCCACACCTACCCGGGGCCGGGGTCGTGCATCACCCCCGGAATGGCGTTCGCCTGGCTCGCGGCCGACCAGATGGAGAAGCCCTAGTGCAGATCGACTTCGTCGACGGTGCCTTCTGGGGCAGGGATCCGCACGACGAGCTGACCTGGTGCCGGGAGAGCGACCCGGTGCACTGGGACGGTCGGGTCTGGGGCATCAGCAAGCACGCCGACGTGCGCGCGATCTCGACGCAGCCCGAGCTGTTCTCGAGCGCCCAGGGGATCCGCCCCGACCAGGGACCGGTCGCCATGATGATCGACCTGGACGACCCGCAGCACCTGATGCGGCGCAAGCTGGTCGCGACCGGTTTCACGCCACGACGGGTCGTCGAGCAGGAAGCCCGGGTGCTCGAGCTGACCGACGCGATCCTCGACCGGGTCTGCGAGAAGGGCGAGTGCGACCTGGTCCGCGACGTCGCCGCCTGGCTCCCAGTCGAGGTGATCGGCCACGCGCTCGGCTTCGACCCCGCGGACTTCGGCACCCTGCTCGACTGGTCGGACACCTTGCTGTCCGCGCTCGTCGGTGTGCAGGACGAGGAGACGATCGTCAGGCTGATGGCGGCGTTCGAGGGCTACGCCGCCTACGTGACAGGTGCTGTCGAGGAGCGTCGCGCGACACCCACCGACGACCTCATCAGCATCCTCGTGCATGCCGAGGTCGACGGGCACAAGCTCACCGACGAGGACCTCATCCACGAGTCGCTGCTCATCCTCATCGGCGGCGACGAGACCAGCCGGCACGTGATGAGCGGCGGGATCTACCAGCTGCTCAAGGACCGTGATCAGTGGGACCGGTTGCGCGCCGACCGCGCCCTGCTGCCCTCCGCGGTGGAGGAGATGCTGCGCTGGGTCAGCCCCATCAAGAACATGGCCCGCAGCGCGACCCGGGACCTCGAGTACGGCGGCAAGCAGATCGAGCAGGGCCAGAAGCTGCTGCTGCTCTACCCGTCGGCCAACCGCGACGAGGAGGTCTTCGACGACCCCTTCCGCTTCGACATCACGCGCACACCGAACGAGCACGTCGCCTTCGGGTTCGGCACGCACTTCTGCCTGGGCAACGCGCTCGCTCGCGTGGAGGTCCGGACGATGGTCGACCGCGTGCTCGAGCGGCTGCCCGACCTGGAGCTGGTCGAGCCGGACGAGCCGGCGTTCCGGCCGGCGAACTTCGTCAGCGGGTACGAGTCGCTGCCGGTGCGGTTCACCCCGACGGCACCGATCGGATGAGCCTCGTCCTGGTCGAGGACGCCGCGCGCGTCCGCACCCTGACGCTGAATCGGCCGGACAGCCTCAACGCGATCAGCGAGGCGCTGCTCGACGCGCTCGCCGAGGAGCTGCTCCGGGCCGCCACCGACCCGGGCGTCGCGACGGTGCTGCTGACCGGCAACGGCCGCGCGTTCAGCGTGGGTGCCGACCTGTTCGAGCTGACGCAGCGCACTGCCGACCCGGACAGCTTCGTCATGGGCAAGCACGGCTTCCTCGGCACGATCCGCGCCATGGCCGATCTGCCCAAGCCGCTCGTCATGGCCGTGAACGGGCTGGCGCTCGGGGCGGGCACCACCTTCCTCGGCTACGCGGACCTGGTGTTCATGTCGACCGAGGCGCGGCTCAAGTGCCCGTTCACCGACCTCGCCGTGGCACCCGAGGCCGCGTCGAGCTTCCTGCTGCCGAACCTGGTCGGCCGGCAGAACGCTGCCTGGCTGCTGATGTCGTCGGAGTGGGTCAGCGCGGCAGAGGCGCACGAGATGGGTATTGCCTGGAAGCTCTGCGAGCCTACGGACCTACTGCCCACGGCCCGCCGGTACGCGGAAGTCCTTGCCAGCAAGCCGATCTCGAGCCTGGCGGCCATCAAGGACACCATGTGGGCGCCGATCCGCGAGGAGGTGCGCGCCGCCCAGGAGCGGGAGGTCGAGCACTTCAAGCGGCTGCTCGGCGGCCCGGCCAACGCCGAGGCGCTGGCCGCGTTCGCCGAGGGCCGCAAGGCGACTTCAGCAAGCTGCCGCCCGGCTGGTGACCGCTCAGGAAGGACGACGAGACATGCCAGGACCTGCAGGTGGACCGCTTGAGGTGCTGAACCGCTGGTACGACGCCCATCGCGACGGCGATATGGAGGCCGCACGCGCGGTGCTGGCGGACGACTGCGCCATCGAGCTGCCCGATCGGGAGCTGGTCGGCTTCGACGCGTTCCTGGCGTGGTCGCGCGAGCGGGCGGCCCGCGAGGGGCCGGACTTCTCGATGGCGGTTGTCGACGTCATGCCGGGTGCGGGCCACGTCGCAGCGCTGCTCGACATGCGCAAGGGCGCGCGGCGCTGGCGGCAAGTCGCCGTCTACACGGTGCGCGATGCCCGGATCGTGTCCATCTGGGCGGCCGAGAGCGAGCGCCCGATCGACACCTGATGGGCGCAGGTCTAGCGTCCGCCGTGGCGGTCCGCACCGTCGACTGCCGCAGGTGTCGCCGCGATTCGCGAGTTGGGACCGCTTCGATGCTGCACCCCGAACGGACGGGAGACAGCAATGGCATTCGGGATCGTGCACTTCTTCCCCGGAGGCACCAAGGAGCAGTACGACGCCTCTATCGCTGCGGTTCACCCCAGCGACGGTTCGTTGCCCCAAGGTCAGATCTTTCACGCGGCCGGGGCGTCAGCCGGCGGCTGGACGATCCTGGCCGTCCACGACACACGGGGAAGCTGGGAGAAGTTCCGTGACACCACCCTGATGCCGACCATGCAGGCGGGAATCGAGGGCGGGTTTGCGTCCCAGCCAGTGGAGACAGAGATCGACATCGAGACGGTCAAGCCCTAGCGCCCTCTGCGCCGTCATGTGACCGGGTCCAGCACGATCACGGGGATGCGGCGGCTGGTCTTGCTCTGGTAGTCGGCATAGGACGGAAAGGCGACGCAGGCGATGTTCCACCAGCGGGTCCGTTCCCGGCCGGTGACCTCGCGAGCAAGGTAGGGCCGTCGTACAAAGCCGTCCTGCAGGAGGACATGTGGGTCGGCGAGGACGTTCGCGTACCAGTGGGGATGGTTCGACCGTCCGCCCTGCGAGGCGATGACCGAATAGACACCACGAGATGCCACCCGCATGAGCGGGGTCTTGCGGGTGAGCCCGGACCTCGCTCCGATCGTTGTCAGGACGACGATGGAGCGGCCGTCGGCGGCGGTGCCGGTGCGCTCGTAGTGCTCGACCTCCTCCCGCACCCAGTCGACAGGACTTGGCCCGTAGCCGGTCACCCGAGCGTCCTGCCTAGCTTGCCGACGGGAACTGCGCCGGTCGCTTGTCGAGGAACGCACTCACGCCCTCGCGACCGTCCGGCCCCCCCGCGGCACGCGCAATGCCGGCTGTTTCGTTGTCGAGGGCCTGCTGGGCGTCGGGCGCGGCCTTGCTCCGCAGCAGGTGCTTGGCCGCGACCTGCGCGTCGCGCGAACCGGCGAGCAGCTGGCCGACGACCTTGTGCACGGCGGCGTCGAGCTCGTCGGCCGGGTGCACTTGAGCGACGATCCCCGCGGCCTGGAGCTCAGCCGCCGAGAGCAGCGGGTTGAGCAGTGCCCAGTGGAGCATCCGGTGGAGTCCGACAGTTGTGGTGAGCAGGCTGCTGCCGCCGTCAGGCGTCAGGCCGATCCTCGTGTACGCCAGCGTGAACCTCGCCGCGTCAGAGGCGAGCACCACGTCCGCGGCCGCGGCGAGGGGGAAGCCCGCGCCCGCCGCCGTACCCCTGACGACGGAGACCACGACGGCGTCGAGCTCGGTCAGGCCCAGGACGGCCTCGTGCAGAGTGTTCGCGAGCTCCGTGATGAGGGCGGACGGGTCCTCGGCGGCACCGAACGCGGAGATGTCACCGCCGACGCTGAAGGCCGTGCCCTCGTGGTCGAGGAGGACAACGCGGACGTCGTCGGCCCGGGCGCGCGTCACGGCGTCGCGCAGCTCGCGGGCGAGGGTGAGGTCGACAGGGTTGCCGCGGTCAGGCTGGCACAGGGTCAGGTAGGCCGCGCCGTCGCGGACCTCGTAGCGCAGGGAAGTCACGGCCGAAGCCTAGGCGCGGGTGCTGGGCGAGTATCTCCGTCCTCGCCAGGGACCTCATACCAGATATGACCTGGACATCGCGCCTGCTCGCCTCCGTTGTCGCCGCGACGTGCCTTGCGCTGGCGCCGCTCAGCCCGGCTGCCGCCGACTCCTTCCCGGGCTCGGTGCCACTGCCGAACGACTTCCAGCCGGAGGGCATCGCCGCCGGGACGGGCACGACGTTCTACGTGGGATCGCTCCGGGACGGCGACATCTACCGCGGAGACCTGCGAACCGGCGAGGGCGCGCTCCTCGTCGATGTCACTGGCCGCGCCGCCGTCGGTCTCGAGGTCGACAGCAGCCGGCACATGCTCTTCGTCGCCGGCGGCGCCCTGGGCACTGCCTACGTCTACGACACCAGGACCGGGGCCACGCTCGCCGCGCTGACCCTCACCGACGCCGCTGCCACGTTCGTCAACGACGTGGCGGTCACGCGCGACGCGGCGTACTTCACCGACTCCTTCTCGCCCGTGATCTACCGAGTGCCCTTGCTCGCCGACGGCTCGTTCGGGCCGGTCGAGGCCATCACCGTGACCGGCCCCGCCGGCGGTCCCACGCCCGGGTTCGGGCTCAACGGCATCGAGGCCACGTCGGACGGGTCGGTGCTGCTCGTCAACCACAGCGACCGGGGCATCCTGGCCACGGTGGACCCCGCCACCGGGGCGAGCCGCCTCGTGCAGCTGACCGGCGGCGCCCTGGTCCCCGGAACTCCCGACGGCCTCGTCCTGCGGGGTCACACGACGTGGGTGGTACAGAACGCCGCCGGCACCATCGTGAAGATCCGGCTCTCACCCGACCTGGCCTCCGGCGAGGTGGTCGGGACCATCAGCAGCGCGGCGTTCGAGTTCCCGACCACAGCTGCGATCTTCGGCAGCCGCCTCGCCGTCGTGAACGCCAAGTTCGACCTCGGCTTCCCGCCGCCCCTGGGACCGGGAGCGCCGCCTGGGACGGCGTTCGAGGTCATCGTCGTCAGGGCGTTCTGAGCTCGACGGAAGATGCGGTCGGGCCTGCCTGAGCTCTGTCCCGTTCCGGGCGGCTGACCGCGCGTTGTCGAGCGTGGCCCGGGCTCGTCTGCGTGCGGGAGCTCAGGAAGGCGGTCAGGGGCGGTCGCGCCAGCTGGTGCCGGCGACCTCCTCGGCACCCCGCAGCATCGCCTCGTCGCCGACGAAGCCGACGGTCGAGGTGCCGTCGGACAGCGTGACCTGACCCAGCCGCAGCGGTGCGCCGACCAGTCCGACCAGCTCCCCGAGGCCCTGCGCCCGCAGCTCCCAGACCTCGACCTCGTACGACGACCAGCCGGCGACCAGCGCCGGGCGCGGCACGCCGGTGGGCACCCTGAGCATCCGGTACGACGGTGCGGTCCGCGCCCGGCACACCAACCGTCCGCCGCGGGAGACGAGCTGGTCGTTGAGCGGCAGCCCGCTCATGTGGGCGCCGGCGACGACGACCGTGGTGGTGGCCGCCGGTGGGACCACCGGCTCACCGCACCAGGTCGACGCGAGGTCGAGCAGCGGCTCGTCGGCAAAGGCCGGAGCGATGAGCTGCACGCCGTAGGGCAGCCCGTCGTCGCGCCGGCCGGCAGGAACGGCGACGGCACAGAGGTCGAGCAGGTTCACGAAGTTCGTGAACGTGCCGAGCCGGCTGTTGACCGCCACCGGGTCGGACTGCACCTCAGCCACCGTCGGGTGGCACGGCGTGACCGGCAGCAGCAGCGCGTCGATGCGGTCCCAGACCGGCAGCGTGAGCTGGCGCAGTGCGGCCAGCCGGTCGAAGGCGCGGAACGCGTCGGCGGCGCTGAGTCCAGCGCCCGCCCGGATGATGGACGCGACTGTCGGGTCGAGGTGCGGGCCGTCCTGCTCGACGAGGTGGCCGACCGCGGCGTACCGCTCGGCGACCCACGGCCCGCCGTAGAGGAGCACCGCCGCGTCCAAGAACGCGGTGACGTCCACCTCGACGA
>JAOPVZ010000022.1 GCA_025965935.1 Frankiales bacterium
CTCGTCCTCGGCGCGCGTGAGCAGCAGCGCGCCGCGCTCCCACGAGGAGAAGACCTCCGGCGTCCGCGACACCTCCATGACGTCGGCGTGCCGGGTCACGACCCAGAAGCCGCCGCCGTACCCGTCCGGCTGGTCGTGCCAGAACACCGGCGCCTCGGCGCGCATGGTGGCGAACTTGTCGAGCGGTACGCCGTTCTCGAAGGTGTCCGGGTCGAGGAGGTCGATGTCGACGGGGCAGCGCTTCGCGTCGCTCTTGACGGGTGCGGTCATGGCAGGGGGCTCCAAGCTTGTCGTGCGCGAGTCAGACGCGAGAGGTGAGACGGGGCAAAGAGGTGACGGCTCGCTCGTAGTCGGCCAGCAGTCCGGCGATGACCTCAGCCACGGTGCGGACCTCGCTGAACGATCCCACCAGCTGTCCGATCGGGGTACCCATGAGGTCCTCGTTGCCGGCCCGGCGGATCCGGTCCTGCGCGTCGGCGCAGAGCATGTACTGCAGCGGCATCCCGAGCGGGGCGGGTGTGGTCGGGTCGTCCCACGCGTCGGTCCAGGCCGTCCGCAGCTGGCGGGCCGGCTTGCCGGTGTAGGCGCGCGAGCGCACCGCGTCCTGCGACCCGGCCTTGTGGAACTTCTTCAGCATGATGTCGCTCTGTCCGCACTCAACGGTGTTGAGCCACATCGAGCCGGTCCAGACCCCCTGCGCACCGAGGGCGAGCGCGGCCGCGACCTGGCGACCGCTGCCGATTCCTCCGGCGGCGAGCACGGGGCGCTCGCCCACCGCATCGACGACCTCGGGTACGAGGACCATTGTCGCGATCTCGCCGCTGTGGCCGCCGGCCTCCGTGCCCTGGGCGACGATGATGTCGACGCCGTTCGCGACCTGCTTCAGCGCGTGGTCCTTGCGGCCGGTCAGCGCGGCGACCCGCACCCCGGCCTCGTGCGCCTCGTCGACGACGTCCTTCGGCGGCGGGCCGAGGGCGTTGACGATGAGCTTGACGTCCGGCCGCTCGAGCGAGATCGAGACCTGCTCGCGCGCCTCGGTGTCGTTCCACGACAGCAGGTCACGGGGCGCGTGCTCGCCCTCAGGGAGCTTCGGGACGGCGTACTGGTCGAGGACCTTCTCGACGAACTCCTTGTGCTCCTGCGGGATCATGTCCTCGAGCATCTTGTGCATCTCGCCGACCTCCATGCCCGCGACCGCCTCGGTCTTGGCGGGCATGACGACGTCGACGCCGTAGGGGCGGCCGCCGATGTTGGCCTCGATGTACTCGAGTGCCTCCTTGAGCTCCGCGGGCGTGAAGCGCACCGCACCGAGCACACCGAGGCCGCCGGCCTTGCAGACCTCGATGACGACGTCCGGCTGGTAGTTGAAGGCGAACAGGGCGAAGTCGATCCCGAAGGAGTCAGACAGGTCGGTGCGCATGCTGGGTTCCCTACTACTGGTCCGTCGAGAGGATCAGACCGCTGGTCGGCACGCCGGTTCCCGCGGTCACGAGGACGTTCTCCACGTCCGGCACCTGGTTGACACTTGTACGGCGGACCTGCCGCACGCCCTCCGCGATGCCGTTCATGCCGTGCAGGTAGGCCTCCCCCAGCTGACCGCCGTGGGTGTTGATGGGCAGGCCGCCACCGAGCTCGATGTTGCCGCCGGCGATGAAGTCCTTGGCATCACAGCGCTTGCAGAAGCCGAACTCCTCCAGCTGCTGCAGGACGAACGGCGTGAAGTGGTCGTAGACGACGGCGGTCTGGATGTCGTCCGGGCCGAGGCCCGACTGCGCCCAGAGCTGCTTGGCCACCAGGCCCATCTCCGGCAGGCCGGCGATGTCGTCGCGGTAGTAGCTGACCATCGACTGCTGCCCCTGGGCGGAGCCCTGCGCGGCACCGCTCACGACGGCCACCGGGTTGGGCAGGTCGCGGGCGCGCTCCACCGTCGTGACGACGAGGGCCTGGCCGCCGTCGGTCTCCTGGCAGCAGTCGAGCAGGTGCAGCGGCTCGACGATCCAGCGGCTGTTCTGGTGGTCATCGAGAGTGATCGGCTGCTGGTAGAACCAGGCCTTGGGGTTGGTCGCGGCGTGCTTGCGGTCGGCGACCGAGACCAGGCCGAAGTCCGCCGAAGTGGCGCCGTACTCGTGCATGTACCGCTGGGCGAACATCGCGACCCATGAGGCCGGCGTCATGAGCCCGAAGCTCGACACCCAGCCCATCGCGATGCCCTCGGCCGTCGGCTCGCCGCGATGCGACCCGGACCCGAAGCGGTGTCCCGAGCGCTCGTTGAACGCGCGGTAGCAGACCACGGTGTCCGCGACGCCGGTCGCAACGGCGATCGCGGCTTGCTGCACCGTCGCGCAGGCCGCGCCGCCGCCGTACCCGATCTTGGAGAAGAAGGTGAGGTCTCCGAGACCGGCGGTCTTGGCGACCTCGATCTCGGAGTTGGTCTCCATCGTGAAGGTCGTCAGGCCGTCGACGTCCTGCGGCTTCAGCCCGGCGTCCGCGACGGCGGCGAGGACTGCCTCACCGGCGAGCTGGAGCTCAGAGCGCCCGGAGTCCTTGGAGAACTCGGTCGCCCCGATCCCCGCAATGGCGACCTTCCGCGCGAAGGAGCGGCTCACTGTCCCGCCTCCCCGACGGTGGCGGGCTGCGTCGTGGTCACTTCGGGACCTCCAGCGTCACGGTGGCGATGACGTGGTCACCGAGGGAGTTGGAGCCCTTCACGTCGACCGTCACGAGGTTGCCCTCGACCGCCTTGACGGTGCCGCGCATCGTCATGACCTCGCCGGCGTAGTTGGGCACGCCGAGTCGGAGCTTGCTGGTCTTGACGACCGACAGCGGGCCGAAGAAGTCCGTGACGTAGCGCAGGACGTAGCCGTTGCTGGTGAGGATGTTGGTGAAGATCGTCTTGCTGCCCTTGACCTGTGCCGTCGCGACGTCGTGGTGCACGTCCTGGTAGTCGCGGCTGGCGATCGCGGTGGCGACGATGTTGCGCACGCTCGCCTCGAGGACGAGCTCGGGCAGCTCCGTCCCGACAGCGACTGAGGTGGTGGTCACGGTGCCGCCTGGAACGTCGGGCGTAGCTCGCCGCCGGGGACCTCGGTGAACGCGACCTGCACCTGCTGGCCGACGTAGGTGCTCCCGGGCCGGGCGGCGGCGGACCACTCGCTCACGAGTCGCACGCCTTCCTCCAGCTCGACCAGCAGCACCGTGTGCGGCAGCTCGACGCCCTGGAGCTTCGGGTAGTGGTGCGTGACGTGGCTGTAGACGACGCCCTTGCCGCTGCTCACCGTGAAGCCCATGTCGGTCGAGCCGCAGGAACGGCAGATCGGCTGCGGCGGGTGGTGCAGCGTCTTGCACTGGTTGCAGCTGCCGATGCGCAGCTCACCCGCCTGCACGCCGTCCCAGAAGAACTGGTTGTCCCGGCCGATCGCGGGCGTCGGACGAGCACCGACGTCCGGCGCCTTGGCGGGCGGCTTGAACTTCAGCAGCCGCATCCTGCCGATGCCGATGACCTCGCCGTCGTCGGTGACGTACTCGTGCCGCACGGTCGTGAAGTAGCCCGCGCCGAGCGCGGTCTGCTTCTCCTCGCTCAGGTCCTCGGCCGCCGAGCGGACGCTGATGCGCTCGCCGTGCTTGAGCTCCCGGACGTACTCGTGCTCGTAGTTGACCGCGACGACGCTGGTGTAGCCGGCCTCGTCGAGCAGCCGGTTGACGTGATCGTTGGACCCCATCAGCTCGGCACCGCGCGGCGCGTCCATCGTCCAGGTCTGCAGCATCCCGGGCGGGGCGACGAGGTGACCGCGGGTGGCTGCGGCGAACTCCTCGTCGAGGTAGGCCTGGTTCTGGTCGTCGAGCGCCTGGCACCAGTGGTGCACCATCGGCAGGTTGACGGGGTCGCGCCCGACGCGCAGCGGGCCGGGTGGGCCACCGAGATGAGTCCGCGCCTCGGTGATGAGGGCGGCAGTGTCGACGTGCCTGTCTGTCACAGAGCTCCTCTGGAAGTGATGTCGCGACCGTAACCAGCGTGTTCCGTACCGGTCAAGAACCTGTTCTAGTTTTCAGCCGTTGGTGCTTGTCTGCAGATGAGAACACGTTCTACATTTGTGCGACCACTCTCGATGAGGAGAATCCATGCCTGAGGCCGTGATCGTCGGTGCCACCCGCACCCCCATCGGCAAGCGCAACGGCCAGCTGGCCGGGCTGCACGCCACGAAGCTCCTGGGGGCGGCGCAGGTCGAGGTCGTCAAGCGGGCCGGCATCGACGCCGCCCTCGTCGACCAGGCGATCGGTGGGTGCGTGACGCAGGCCGGCGAGCAGGGCTCCTCGATCACCCGCAACGCGTGGCTCGCGGCGGGCCTCCCCTGGACGACCGGCACGACCACGGTCGACTGCCAGTGCGGCTCGGCCATGCAGGCCAACCACATGATCGAGGGCCTCATCCTGTCCGGCGCCATCGACGTCGGCATCGCCTGCGGCGTCGAGGCGATGAGCCGGGTGCCGCTGGGCGCCAACGTGGCCAACGGCCCGGGCACGACGCGCGACAGCGACTGGGACATCGACATGCCGAACCAGTTCGAGGCGGCCGAGCGGATCGCCAAGAACCGGGGCATCACGCGAGACGACATCGAGGAGCTCGGCGTCCTGTCGCAGGCCCGCGCCAAGACCGCCTGGGACGAGGGCCGGTTCTCCCGCGAGGTCTTCGCCATGGAGGCGCCGACCTTCGACGCCGAGGGCAACGTCAGCGGCACTCAGATCGTCGACCGGGACGGTGGGCTGCGCGACACGACCAAGGAAGGCCTCGCCAAGCTCAAGCCCGTCCTCCCGGACGGCATCCACACCGCCGGCACGTCGTCTCAGATCTCCGACGGCGCCGCTGCGGTCCTCTGGATGAACCGCGAGCGCGCCGACGCCGAGGGTCTGACACCGCGCGCCCGCGTCGTGGCCCGCGTCAACGTCGGCTCCGACCCCTACTACCACCTCGACGGCCCCGTCGACGCGACCCGCGAGGTGCTCAAGAAGGCCGGCATGTCGATCAGCGACATCGACCTCTTCGAGTGCAACGAGGCCTTCGCGTCGGTCGTCATGTCCTGGCAGCGGGTGCACGACATCCCGATGGACAAGATCAACGTCAACGGCGGCGCGCTCGCCATCGGCCACCCGGTCGGGTCGACCGGGTCGCGGCTGATCGTGACGGCCCTGCACGAGCTCGAGCGCACCGGCAAGGAGTTCGCGCTGGTGACGATGTGCGCCGGCGGCGCGCTCGCACCGGCGACGATCATCCAGCGGCTCTAGCCCCCGACTCGGCGGCGCGATGAGGCGAGGGGGTCCGTCGCGCCGCCGGACACCACCACTTCCGCCGTACCTGGCCCCTTGTCGCGCCCCCTTCTGGTGATCAACAGGGGATAGCAGGGCCGGCGAGTCGGACACGCGATCGCCTGCTGATCACGCGCGGGGTCGCCCATCCGAGCGGGAGGTCCGGGCACGGCGAGCGGGCGAACGGGGCACGGCGAGCGGGAGGTCCGGGTACGGCGGGAGCGCGCGGGTCCGGGGTCAGGCGAGTCGGATGTGGGCGGCCGCGCCGGCGGAGACCGGGGGCTCCACCACGACGACGCCCTGCAGCTCCAGGTGCCGGACGTGCGCCATCGTCTCGGCGAGGGCGGCGCGGAGCATCATCCGCGGGAGCTCGTCCCAGGGGCGGTTCCAGGTCATCGCCCGCGACAGCTCCCACGGCGTGACCGGACCGCCGGACAGCGCCTCCTTGATGTCGGCCAGCCGCTCCTCGTGGTGCTCGAGCAGCTCCGCCACGCGCGCGTCCACACCGTGGAAGCGACCCCGGTGGGCGGGCAGCACCTCGGAGGGCTCGGCGCCGGTGAGCAGCCGCAGCGACGCGAAGAAGTCGCCGAGCGGGTCGCCGTCAGGTCCCTCGAACCCGTAGAGGCCGACGTGGGAGCTGATCGTCTTCAGCAGGTGATCGCCGGTGAGCAGCCGCCCGTCGAGGCGCAGGCACAGGTGCCCCGGCGTGTGCCCAGGGGTGTGCAGCAGGTTCAGCTGCCGGTCGCCCAGCGTCAGGGCCTGCGTCGACAGGTGCCGGTCGGGCAGCTCCGGCATCGGCATCTTGAGCGTCTTCGACGCGGCGTGCACCTCGTCGATGTCGCACTGCCCCGCACCGGCCTCACGCAGCTTGTCCTCGGTGTCCTTGTGGAACACCTCGGGGTCGTCCGCGAGGATCTGGCGGTGCCGCGTCACGAGCGCGGTGTCGGCGTCGTGCATGCCGACCCAGCAGCCGCTGGCCTCGCGCACCCGGCCGACGAGTCCGAGGTGGTCGGGGTGGTGGTGGGTGATGACGATCCCCTGCACCTCCGCCACGCTGGTGCCACAGGCGACCAGGCCGGCGGCGAGGTCGTCCCATGCGGCGTCGGCGTTCCAGCCGGTGTCGATGAGGAACGGGCCCTGGGAAGACTCGATCACGTAGGACTGCGTCCAGCCGATCGGGTTGTCGGGCACGACCGTCGGCACGCACCAGAGACCCGGCGCGACCTTCTCGACAGGTGGTTGCTGCTTCACGAAGCGACGTCGTCCCAGGCCGTGAAGTACTGCGGGTGCGGCCCCATCGTCATGACCTCGAGCAGTCCGTAGCCCTCGCCGTCGCCCTGGTTGGTCGTGTAGCGACCGAGGTGGTCGACGATCGCCCCGGGGAACGGGACCATCGCGGGGTCGGACAGGTCGAAGTCGACGCGCTGCACCACGAGGTCCTCGCCGTGGTACATGCCGTGCCGCCAGTCCGCGTCGAAGCCGTAGCCGCTGCCGCGGGCCAGGTGGACCGACCGCAGGGCCTCGCCCTCGAGCACCAGCCCGTCGCGGAAGCGCACCGTCGCGCCGGTGACCATCCGGGTCCCGGGGGTGAAGCGCAGCTCGTGCTCCGGCCGCCCCAGCTGCTCGACGCGGCCGTCCGGGAACAGCCGGACGCCCTCCTCCAGCGTGCGTCGGCCGAGGCCGTCCTCCTGGCACATGTAGACGATCGAGCACTTCTCGAAGCGCACGACGAAGTAGTTCCAGTAGAAGCCGTTCGCCGCCATCGTCGGCTTCCCGCCGACCTCCGGCTCACCGACCGCCCGCACGCCCCACGACCGGTCGCGGTTGCCCCCGAAGCGGTCGGGCGTGACCTCGATCTCGCGACCGTCGAGCATCAGCGTGCCCGTCCAGGTGCCGGTCTGCAGGAACCGCATGGTGTTCATGGTCTGGCGGCCGAAGGACGACTCCATCGTCATCCGCGGCTCCTCGTGGGCGGGGATGGTGCCGTCCCAGACCGCGTCCACGGCGAAGCCCTCGGTCTCCTCGCAGACGAAGCGGACCTTCTTCAGCCCCTCGATGACCTCGACCCGGAGCGGCCCGACCCGGGTGTCGAGGCGGTCGAGCCCGAGCGGCCGGGAGGACCGCACGACCGTCTGCTTGTCGGCGTAGCTGGCGCAGATGAACGCGTCGGTCACGTCGAGGTTCGGGTACTGCCCGAGCCCCATGGCCATGAAGAACTCGTCGGTCGAGCCGTGCATGCTGAAGTAGCAGCGGTCGTAGAAGTTGCGGTCGGACGTCCCGACGGTCGCCATCGTCTCGGCGACCTGGTGGATCGGCAGATCGTCCAGCGGTGACAGCATCAGGCTGCGCCCTTCTCATCGAGGATCGTGTTGGTCACGCGCGTGACCGCGTTCTCCTGCGCCATGTCGGCACCGGCCTCGAGCAGGCCCCAGTCCTTGAAGATGACCGCCAGCCGGCCCATGATCACGCAGAACCGGAAGCCCGCGAAGACCTCGTAGAAGTCGAACGCCTTGGCCGACCGGCCGCTGCGCGACTCGAACCGCGCGATCGTCGCCTCCTTCGACGGGAAGCCGGGCAACCGCTCTGAACCCATCCCCTCGCTGTGGTGGCGGTCGAGGAACCACGCCCAGGCGAGGTCCTGCGAGGGTGAGCCCAGGCAGGCCATCTCCCAGTCGACAACCGCGAGCCGCTCCCCCTCCGGGGAGAACATCACGTTGCCGATCCGGGAGTCACCCCAGCAGAACACCTTGCCGTCATCCTCGGGCAGGTTCGCCTTGAGCCACTCGAACGCCCGGCGGGCGGTGGGGAGCGCCTCGGTCTGCTCGACCGACGCCATGAACGCCTCGTAGTAGTCGAGCTGCGCCTGCAGGCCGTCGAGCACCGGTGGCAGGTCCAGCACGGCGTGGTCGAGGGAGGCGACCTCGGCGATGGTGTCGATCGCGGCCCACCAGATCCGCTCCTGCACCTCGGGAGCAGCCTCCTTCAGCCAGCCGTCCAGGGTGTACGGCGGGTTGTCCGGCGGGATCACGCCGTCGACGAAGCCCATGACGAAGAACGGCGCACCGAGCACGGACGGGTCGGTCTCGTACCAGCGCACCTCCGGCACCGGCACCGACGTCTTCGTCGCGAGCGTCACGAGGATGTCGTGCTGCGCCTCGAACGCGGCGTCCGGGAACAGCGAGTAGCCGGTCGGCGCGACCCGCACGACGAGCTTGTCGACGTGCGGCTTTCCGCCGCTCGTCCACGACGCGTCCACGATGATCGTCTCGTTCGAGAAGCCGGTCGCCCCCGGACCGGCGAACTCGCCGAGGGTCACGTCGCCGTCGGCGCCGACCTTGGCGGCAAGCCATGCGGAGAGCTGCTTGGCCGACTGCTCGACATCACGCTGTGCGGGGATGGGCACGTCACGACTCCCTTGTCGTCTGGTCCGGCGAACCTAGAACGTGTTCTCATCCGCGGGCAAGGCTTGTCAGCTGTGCGAGTGCTTCGGTCGACACCGCATATGGGGTGGACAGGGCGATTCGGGCGCACCGCGCGAACCTCCGTCGAAGTCCCGCGGCCACCTCGGCGGGTGAGCCGACCAGCCCCAGGGTGTCGACGACCTCGTCCGGCACCGCTGCCGGCAGCAGGTCCCAGCGTCCCTCGCGCGTGAGCCGGCGCAGCTCCTCGTGCAGGTCGCCCCAGCCGTGCACGTCGAGGACCGGCCGGTACGCCGGTGTGCTGCC
>JAOPVZ010000026.1 GCA_025965935.1 Frankiales bacterium
GTGCTGACTGCCCGGGAGCTCGAGGTGCTCCGCCTGGTGGCTGCCGGCAGCACCAACCGGCAGATCGGCACGCAGCTGTTCATCAGCGAGAAGACCGCCTCGGTGCACGTGTCACGGATCCTCGCCAAGCTGCAGGTGTCCGGTCGCGCGGAAGCGGCGGCGCGCGCCGCCCAGTTGGGGCTTCTCACCTAGAACACGTTCCTGTTACGGTCAGCGCATGGTTGTCGACGCCGCGGACCGGACCCTGACCTGCGAGGTCACGCCCCTGCTCGTCCGGGAGCCGTGATGGGCGTCAACCAGCGCTCCCAGATCGAGATGACGCCGGAGGAGATCAAGGCGTTCGTCGAGGGGCAGCGCACGGCGAACCTCGCGACCCTCGGCGCGACGGGGCACCCGCACGTGGTTGCCATGTGGTACGCCGTCATCGACGGGCAGGTCTGGTTCGAGACGAAGGCCAAGGCGCAGAAGACGCTCAACCTGCGCCGCGACCCGCGGGCCACCGTGCTCCTCGAGGACGGGCTGACCTACGACACGCTTCGCGGCGTCTCGTTCGAGGGCAGCGCCGTCGTCGTCGACGACCCGGACGCGCTCTGGGCAGTCGGTGTCAGCGTCTGGGAGCGCTACACCGGTCCCTACTCCGAGGAGATGCGACCCTTCGTCGAGGTCATGCTCAACAAGCGGGTGGCGGTGCGCATGGACGTCGAGCGGGTCCGCTCGTGGGACCATCGCAAGCTCGGTATGCAGCCGATGCCGCTCGGCGGTACGACCGCACCTCAGCCGGCCGCCCAGGGCTGATGGCCACCTGGGCGCAGGTCTCCAAGGCTGCGCTCGCGCTGCCCCTCGTCGAGGAGTCGGAGCGCTCGTGGCGGGTCAAGGGCAAGCTGATCGCCTGGGAGCGCCCGCTCCGCAAGAAGGACCTCGCAGAGCTCGGTGACCAGGGCGAGGTCCTCGGGTTCCGCACGGCCGGCCTCGATGCGAAGGAGGCCTATCTCGCAGAGGAACCCGAGGTGTGCTTCACGACCTCGCACTTCAACGGGTACCCCGCGGTGCTGGTGCGGCTGAGCAAGCTGCGTGCCCCGCTGCTGCGGGAGCTCATGACGGAGGCGTGGGGCGCAGGCCCCGAAGACAGCCGCCAAGGAGTTCCTCGCCGCCCGCCGGTGACCCCTCCGCTGGCCCCCGCCGGTGACCCCCTGCTGGTGCCCGCCGGTGACCCCCTGTTGATCACCAAGAGCCGCGGTCAGCGAGGGCCGGAGCGGGCGCGGGGCGGTCGCGAGCTGGCGAGCCAGACCGTGGCCAGCGGGGGGACGCGCAGGGTCGCGGACGCCGGCTGCCCGTGCCAGCTCTCCTCGACGGCGGTCACCGCGCCCAGGTTGCCGACGCCGGAGCCGTGGTAGGCCTCGGCGTCGGTGTTGAGCACTTCCCGCCACTCGCCCGCCCAGGGCAGGCCGATGCGGTAGCCCTCGTGCGGCATCCCGGCGAAGTTGGACACGCAGGCCATCGCCGTACCGTCCGTGCCGAACCGCAGGAACGACAGCACGTTGCCGGTGGCGTCGTTGGCGTCGATCCAGGAGAAGCCCGCGGCGTCGGTGTCCTGTGACCACAGCGCGGGGCTGGCGCGGTAGACGCTGTTGAGGTCCTTCACGAGCAGCGCGACACCGCGGTGGTCGGAGTTGTCCATCAGCCACCAGTCGAGGGAGCGCGCCTCGCTCCACTCCGACTCCTGCGCGAACTCCGAGCCCATGAACAGCAGCTGCTTGCCGGGGTGGGCCCACATGAAGCCGAGGTAGGCCCGGACGTTGGCGAGCTGCTGCCACCGGTCGCCGGGCATCTTGCGGAGCAGCGAGCCCTTGCCGTGGACGACCTCGTCGTGGCTGATCGGCAGCACGTAGTTCTCGGAGTAGGCGTAGATCATCGAGAACGTCATCTGGTGGTGGTGGTAGCCGCGGTAGATCGGCTCGTGCTGCATGTACTCGAGGGAGTCGTGCATCCAGCCCATGTTCCACTTGAAGCCGAAGCCCAGGCCGCCCAGGTGGGTCGGCCGGGACACGCCCGGCCAGGAGGTGGACTCCTCCGCGATCGTCATCGCCGACGGGTTGCGCTTGTAGACGGTGGCGTTCATCTCCTGCAGGAAGCCGACGGCCTCGAGGTTCTCCCGGCCGCCGTACTCGTTGGGCGCCCAGTCGTCTCGCGAGTAGTCCAGGTACAGCATGGATGCGACGGCGTCGACGCGCAGGCCGTCGATGTGGAACTCCTCGAGCCAGTAGCAGGCGTTGGCGACGAGGAAGTTGCGCACCTCCTTGCGCCCGAAGTCGAAGACGAGCGTTCCCCAGTCGAGCTGCTCGCCGCGGCGGGGATCGGGGTGCTCGTAGAGCGGCGTCCCGTCGAAGCGGGCCAGCGCCCACTCGTCCTTGGGGAAGTGCGCGGGCACCCAGTCGACGATGACGCCGATGCCGGCCTGGTGCAGCCGGTCGACGAAGTAGCGGAACTCGTCGGGGGTGCCGAAGCGCGCGGTCGGTGCGTAGTAGGAGGTGACCTGGTAGCCCCACGAGCCGCCGAACGGGTGCTCAGCCACTGGCAGCAGCTCGACGTGGGTGTAGCCGAGCCAGCTGACGTAGTCGACCAGCTGCTCGGCCAGCTCGACGTAGGACAGCCCCTGCTTCCACGAGCCGAGGTGGACCTCGTAGACGCTCATGGGGGAGGCGTGCGGCTGCGACTCCGCCCGGTCGGTCATCCACTCGGCGTCGCCCCAGGAGTACGAGGAGACATCGACGACCGACGCGGTCAGCGGCGGCACCTCCGTGCGCCGCGCCATCGGGTCGGCCTTGTCGCGCCAGACCGAGTCGGCGCCGAGGACCGCGAACTTGTAGCGGGTGCCCTCGCCGATGTCCGGGATGAACAGCTCCCAGACACCGCTGTTGCCCAGCGAGCGCATCGGGTGGGACGTGCCGTCCCAGCCGTTGAAGTCGCCCTTGACCCGGACCCCGCGCGCGTTCGGGGCCCACACGGCGAAGCTCACGCCGGTGGTCGTGCCGTAGGTGCGGGTGTGCGCGCCCAGCACCTCCCAGAGCTGCTCGTGCCGGCCCTCGCCGATGAGGTGCAGGTCGATGTCGCCGAGCGACGGCAGGTAGCGGTACGGGTCGTCGGCGGGGTAGCTGGTGCCGTGGTAGCCGACCTCGAGCCGGTAGTCCCTGACCGGACCGTCGACCGTCGCCTCCCAGACGCCGTGCGCAACGTGGGTCAGCGGAACGCGCTCGCCGTCGAGCAGCGCGACCACGGAATCCGCGCCGGGACGTAGGGCACGGATCACCGAGGCCCGGCCGGAAGGGTGCATGCCGAGCAGGCTGTGCGGATCGTGGTGGACCCCGGCTGCGACGCGCTCGAGAGCTTCGGGGTGCGTGGAGAGGGAGGTCACGCGGTCTACCTTCCCGCCTTCCTTCTGCACTAACAAACGCCTCAGGCCGTCAGCCGGTTGATGGAGGCGAGCGGGACGCTGAGCCAGGTGGGTCGGTTGCGCGCCTCGTAGACGGTCTCGTAGACCGCCTTGTCGAGCTCGAACGCCCTGAGCAGCACGGCCTCGTCGCGCGGGTCGGCACCGGCCGCGGAGGCGTAGCCGTCGCAGAAGGCGTCACGGTTGCGGGTCGCCCACTCCTCGGCCCGGTACGCCAGGTCGTGACGCATCGTGGACTCGGCGAGGAGGTGGCGGGCGGCGTAGTCGAACGAGCGCAGCATCCCCGCCACGTCGCGCAGCGGGCTCATCAGGGCCCGCCGCTCCGACAGGGGCCGGGCGGGCTCGCCCTCGAAGTCGAGCAGCACCCAGCCCTCCTGCGTCCGCAGGACCTGCCCCAGGTGGTAGTCGCCGTGGATCCGCTGGACCTGGACCGGCTCGGTGCGGGTGGCGACCTCGTCGTAGGCCGCCCGCATCGCGTCCGCGTGCTCGGCGAGCTCCGGTACGACGAGCAGCGCGGCGTCCAGCCGCTCGTGGAGCTGCCGCGCGGTGGCCTGGGACTCATCGGGCCCGGCGGTCGCGGACGGCAGGACCTGCCGCATCAAGTCGTGGACCTCGCCGGTCGCTGCGCCGAGCCGCTCGGACTCGCCGGCGAAGTCGCCACCGACCTCATCGGCGTGCAGGTCGCCCTCGGCGAAGAGGTCGCGGACGCTGGCGGTCGCCATCGCCCAGCCGTCCGAGCTGCCGCGCAGGAACGGCTGCAGCAGGCCCAGGGTCGTCACCTCGCCGCCGACCCTGCCGTCGTACCAGGCCAGTGGCGGCGCGACGTGCGTCGACCCCGCGTCCGCCAGTGCCTTGGTCACCTCGATGTCGGGGTTGGCGCCGGGTTGCAGACGACGGAAGATCTTGAGGATCACGGTGTCGCCGAACACCACCGAGGTGTTGCTCTGCTCGGCGCCCAGCACCCGTCCCGGCAAGGTCGGGTCGACCTCTGCCGTGTTGACGAACGACAGCTCCTCGACCCGGGAGCCGACGGCGAGGTGCTCGAGCAGCGCGCTCGACGCGACCGGGTCGTGCACGGCGTCGTAGACCAGCCGACCGTCGTGCTCACCGATGACCGCGTACTCCAGCCGCTGCTCGACGGCGGTCTTGGTCGAGGCGAGCAGCAGCTGGTAGTGCTCGACGCTGCCGTCCTCGTAGGTCACCTCCGCGATGAGCAGGCGCACCTCCGGGTCGCTGTCGAGCAGTAGCGCGCTCGAGCTCTCCTCCACCCCGGCGATCGTCCGGCCCTTGCCCCCGAACCACCGCTGGCGCGGGAGCCAGTCCTGCACGAGTCGCATCATGTGACGTCCCGGACGGAGAACCAGAGGAAGCCGTGCCCCGGCAGCGAGAGCAGGTACGGCAGCTCGCCGATCGGGGGGAACGGCACGCCGCCGGTGAGTTCGACCAAGCGGCGGTCCTGGTACCGCGACAGGTCGAGCTCCACGGGTTGCGGGAACCGCGACAGGTTGTTCACGCAGACCACCTTGTCGTCGCCGAACTCACGGCAGAAGGCGAGCACCGACGGGTTGGATGCCTCGAGCTCCTCATAGGTGCCCATGCCGAACACCGGGTGCTGCTTGCGGACCCCGAGCATCTTGCGCGTCCAGTTCAGCAGGCTTGTCTGTGAGCGCGACTGGGCGTCGACGTTCAGCCCCTGGTAGCCGTACACCGGGTCGAGGATGAGCGGCAGGTACAGCCGCTGCGGGTCGGCCTGGCTGAACCCCGCGTTGCGGTCGGCGTTCCACTGCATCGGCGTGCGGACGCCGTCGCGGTCACCGAGGTAGATGTTGTCGCCCATCCCGATCTCGTCGCCGTAGTAGAGGACCGGCGACCCAGGCAGCGAGAGCAGCAGCCCGGTGAACAACTCGATCTGGTCGCGGCTGTTCTCCAGCAGCGGTGCGAGCCGCCGACGGATGCCGACGTTCGCCTTCATCCGGGGGTCCTGGGCGTACTCGCTGTACATGTAGTCGCGCTCTTCGTCGGTCACCATCTCGAGCGTCAGCTCGTCGTGGTTGCGCAGGAAGATGCCCCACTGGCAGTTGTCCGGGATGGGCGGCGTCTGCGCCAGGATCTCTGAGATCGGGTAGCGCGACTCCCGGCGCACCGCCATGAAAAGCCGTGGCATGAGCGGGAAGTGGAAGGCCATCTGGCACTCGTCGCCGTCCGGGCCGAAGTACTCGACCACGTCCGCAGGCCACTGGTTCGCCTCGGCGAGCAGCACCCGGTCGGGGTAGTTGGCTTCGATCTCCTTGCGCACCCGGCGGAGGTACTCGTGGGTGCGGGGGAGGTTCTCGCAGATCGTGCCCTCCTCCTCGAACAGGTAGGGCACGGCGTCGAGCCGGAAGCCGTCGATGCCGAGGTCGAGCCAGAACTTCAGCACCTCGATCATCGCGTCCTGGACCTCGACCTTCTCGTAGTTGAGGTCGGGCTGGTGGCTGAAGAAGCGGTGCCAGTAGTACTGGCCGCGCACCTCGTCGTAGGTCCAGTTGGAGCGCTCGGTGTCGATGAAGATGACCCGCGCGTCGGTGTACGGCTCGTCGGTGTCGTTCCACACGTAGAAGTCGCCGTACGGCCCGGTCGGGTCCGACCGAGATGCCTGGAACCACGGGTGCTCGTCGCTGCTGTGGTTCATGACCAGGTCAGCGATGATCCGCATCCCGCGCTTGTGCGCCTCGTCGACGAGCTCGACGAAGTCGCCGAGGTCACCGAACTCGGGCAGCACCTTCATGAAGTCGCTGATGTCGTAGCCGCCGTCGCGCAGCGGGGACTCGTAGATGGGCAGCAGCCAGATGCAGTCGACGCCCAGCCACTGCAGGTAGTCGAGCTTCGACGTGAGGCCCCGGAGGTCGCCGGTGCCGTCGCCGTTGCTGTCGGCGAAGCCGCGGATGAGGACCTCGTAGAAGACGGCCCGCTTGTACCAGAGCGGATCGCGCGACTCCTCCAGGCTGACGAGCGGGTCCGCCGTCATCGGGCCCGCCGCACCGTGAAGACGTGGGCGGGTTCGACGAACGGGTCGAGGCGCACGTAGTTGGCCCGTCCCCACGTCCACTCGTCGCCGGTGATCTCGTCGCGGACCAGCAGCTGGTCCTCCCAGTCGAGACCGAGGGCCGGCATGTTCAGCCGCACCGTGGCCTCCCGGGTGCCGTGTGGGTCGAGGTTGAGGACCACCAGCACGACATCAGCGTCCGGACCGTCGCCGGTGCGCTTGCTCCAGGCCATGACGAAGTCGTTGTCGGCGTCGTGGAAGGTGAGGTTGCGCAGCCAGTGCAGGGCCTCGTGCTGGCGGCGCACCCGGTTGAGCGTCGTCAGGTACGGCGCCAGCGACGGCTGGCTCCAGTCGCGCGGGCGCAGCTGGTACTTCTCGCTGTCCAGGTACTCCTCGCTGCCCGGTCGGACCGCCACGTGCTCGTAGAGCTCGAAGCCGGCGTAGACGCCGTAGGTGGGGGACAGCATCGAGGCGAGCACGGCCCGGATCTTGAACGCCGGCGGACCGCCGTACTGCAGTGACTCGTGCAGGATGTCCGGTGTGTTGACGAAGAAGTTGGGGCGCATGTAGGACGACGCCTCGACCAGCTCCAGGGCGTACTCGGTGAGCTCCTGCTTGCCGACCCGCCAGGTGAAGTACGTGTAGGACTGCGTGAACCCGATGCGGCCCAGCTCGTGCATCATCGCCGGCCGCGTGAACGCCTCGGCCAGGAAGAGCACGTCGGGGTCGGTCTTCTTGACCTGCGCGATGAGCCACTCCCAGAACTCGAGGGGCTTGGTGTGCGGGTTGTCGACGCGGAAGATGCGGATGCCGTGGTCCACCCAGACCTTCACGACGCGGAGGACCTCGGCGTACAGGCCGTCCTTGTCGTTGTCGAAGTTCAGCGGGTAGATGTCCTGGTACTTCTTCGGCGGGTTCTCGGCGTAGGCGATCGTCCCGTCGACCCGGGTGGTGAACCACTCGGGGTGCTCCTTGGCCCAGGGGTGGTCAGGGGCGCACTGCAGCGCGAGGTCGAGCGCGACCTCCATGCCCAGCTCCTGTGCCCGCGCGACGAAGTGGTCGAAGTCCTCGAAGGTGCCGAGGTCAGGGTGGATGGCGTCATGGCCGCCCTCGTCCGACCCGATGGCCCAGGGGCTGCCCGGGTCGTCGGGTCCTGGCGTGAGGGTGTTGTTGGGGCCCTTGCGGTTCACGCGCCCGATCGGGTGGACCGGCGGCAGGTAGACGACGTCGAAGCCCATGTCGGCGACGGCCGGCAGCCGCTCCTCGGCGGTGCGGAAGTTGCCGCTCGTGGTGCCCACCGCGCCCTCGCTGCGCGGGAAGAACTCATACCAGGACCCGTAGAGGGCCCGCCGGCGATCGACCCACACCTTGTACGGCGGTGAGCTGGTGACCAGCTCGCGCACCGGGTGCTCGGTGAGGACCGCCACCACCACGGGGGAGAGCGCGGCGTCGAGCCGCTCGCGCGGCGGCCTCGAGACGTCGCGCAGCGCGTCCGGGATCCCCTCGAGGGGGCCGCGCCTTGGCTTGGGGACGCCGTCGGTGGCGCGCTCGTAGAGCCGCGCGCCCTCCTCGAGCACGACCTCCACGTCGACGCCGGCGTCGACCTTCAGCGGCGCGTCGTGCCACCAGGTGCCGAGGGGATCGCTCCACGCCTCGACGGCAAACGTCCAGGCCCCCTCGGTGTCGAAGGTGAGCGGCGCCGACCACCGGTCGGTGTTGTTGGGGTCGCCCTGCCTCATCCGCAGGAACGGCGACCGGCCGCCGCCGGGTCTCCTGACGACCACATTGGCCGCAACGGCGTCGTGCCCCTCCCGGAACACCGTGGCGACGACGTCGAGCGTCTCGCCCGCCACGGCGCCGACCGGGTATTCGCCGCAGGAGACGGCAGGGCCGACCTGCGTGATCACGATGCGTCCCACCACGTGGCGACCGTACCCATGTCGAGCCGCGGCAAGCAGCCCGGCCGCGATCTTGCCCGAGGTTTGAGCGCTGCGGCCTCGGGGTTAGGGTCAGGGGAGTGAGAGCCCTCCGCCGGTTCACGGTCCGCTTGGCCCTGCCCGCCCCCCTTGCGCCCTTGGCCGAGCTCGTCATGAACCTGCGCTGGTCCTGGCACCACCCGAGCCAGGACCTCTTCGCCAGCATCGACGGCGAGGTGTGGGAGGCCGTGGGCCACGACCCGATCCGGCTGCTCGGCGAGGTCAACCCCGAGCGGCTGGCCGAGCTGTCCTCCGACGCCGAGTTCCTGTCGCGGCTCGCCTCGGTGCACGCCGACCTGCAGGCCTACCTCGACGACGACAAGTGGTACCAGGGGCTCGAGGGCGCGCCCGCCTCGATCGCCTACTTCTCGCCGGAGTTCGGCATCACCGAGGTGCTGCCGCAGTACTCGGGGGGTCTCGGGATCCTCGCCGGCGACCACCTCAAGGCGGCTTCCGACCTCGGCGTGCCGATCCTCGGGGTCGGGCTGCTCTACCGAGCCGGGTACTTCAAGCAGTCCCTGAACGCCGAGGGCTGGCAGCAGGAGCGGTACCCCCCGCTCGACCCGCACGGCCTGCCGCTGCAGCTGCTGCGCACCTCGGAGGGCGCGGCCGTCGAGGTCCAGGTGCCGCTCTCGGAGGGCCGCACGCTGCACGCCCAGGTCTGGAAGGCGCAGGTGGGTCGCGTCTCCCTGCTGCTGCTCGACAGCGACATCGAGTCCAACGCACCTCCCGAGCGGCAGATCACCGACCGCCTCTACGGCGGTGGCACCGACCACCGCCTGGCACAGGAGCTCCTGCTGGGAATCGGTGGAGTCCGCGCGATCCGGGCGTGGACCGCGCTGTCCGGTGAGGCGGCGCCCGAGGTGTTCCACACCAACGAGGGGCACGCCGGCTTCCTCGGCATCGAACGGATCCGCGAGCTGGTCGCGGACGGGCTGAGCTACGACGAGGCGCTCGAGGCCGTGCGCGCGGGCACCGTCTTCACCACCCACACACCGGTGCCGGCCGGCATCGACCGCTTCCCGAACGACCTCATCGCCGGTGTGTTCAGCGGCGGCGCGATGCCGGGCGTCCCGCTCGACAGGGTGCTTCAGCTCGGTGCCGAGGAGGACCCGACGGTCTTCAACATGGCGCACATGGGACTGCGGCTGGCGCAGCGCCGCAACGGCGTCGCGAAGCTGCACGGGGTCGTGAGCCGCGGCATGTTCAACGACCTCTGGCCTGGCTTCGACACCGCCGAGGTCCCCATCACCTCGATCACCAACGGCGTGCACGCGCCGACCTGGGTGGCGCGTGAGGTCTTCGAGCTCGCGGAGCGCGAGGTCGGCACCTCCCTGACCACCGAGGCGTCCGGGTGGGAGGACATCGCACGGGTGGCCGACACCTCGGTGTGGGCGACCCGTCGGGTGCTGCGGGAACGGCTCGTGCACGAGGTCCGCCGGCGGGTCCGCGAGTCCTGGTTGCAGCGCGGCGCGACCGCGGCCGAGCTCGGGTGGACGGCCTCCGTCTTCGACCCGGACGTCCTCACCATCGGCTTCGCCCGCCGCGTCCCGTCGTACAAGCGGCTGACGCTGATGATGCGCGACCCCGAGCGGCTCAAGGGCATCCTGCTCGACCCCGAACGGCCGGTGCAACTGGTCATCGCGGGCAAGTCGCACCCGGCCGACGACGGTGGCAAGGAGCTCATCCAGCAAATCGTGCGGTTCGCCGACCAGGCGGATGTCCGGCACCGCATCGTGTTCCTGCCCGACTACGACATCGGCATGGCGCGCTACCTCTACGGCGGCTGCGACGTCTGGCTCAACAACCCGCTCCGGCCGCTCGAGGCGTGCGGCACGTCCGGCATGAAGGCTGCGCTCAACGGCGGTCTCAACCTGTCCATCCTCGACGGCTGGTGGGACGAGATGTACGACGGCGAGAACGGCTGGGCGATCCCCACCGCCGACGGCGTCTCCGACCCGGCGCGCCGTGACGACCTCGAGGCCGCGGCGTTCTACGAGCTCGTCGAGAAGCAGGTGCGCACCCGGTTCTACGACGTGGACGAGCAGGGCGTGCCGAAGCGCTGGGTCGACATGGTGCGGCACACGCTGCAGACCCTCGGCCCGAAGGTGCTCGCCAGCCGGATGGTCCGTGACTACGTGCACGTGCTCTACACGCCCGCGGCCGCGGCGTCACGATCCCTTGCGGCGCAGGGGTTCGCGCCCGCCCGCGAACTGGCTGCCTGGCGTTCTAAGGTGACCTCGGCGTGGCCGCGCGTCCGCGTGCTGCACGTCGAGGGCGGCGGCATCGACGACACCCCGGCCGTCGGCTCGCGCATGACCGTGCGCGCCGCAGTCGACCTCGACGGGTTGTCGTCCGACGACGTCGTCGTGCAGGCGGTCTACGGACGGGTGGACGAGCACGACGTGCTGCACCGGCCGGTCGCCGTACCGCTGTCGGAGGTGGGCGTCGGTGACGACGGCTTCCCCCGGTACGAGGGCGAGGTGCCACTGGAGCGGCCCGGGTCGTTCGGCTACACGGTGCGGGTGCTGCCGCACCACGAGCTGCTGCCCAACGACGCCGACCTCGGCCTCCTCACCAGTGCCTGAAGTCTGACGCGCGACGACTCCGTCTCGTGAGCTTGAGCGACAGCTCTGGCCGCGCGAGAGCTCAGGAGGTCAGCGGGCCGCGCGGAGGACCAGGACCGAGCGGCCGGTCATCCTGAGGTGCTTGCCGGGGGAGTGCGTGCCCCACAGCTCGCCGGCGGTGTCGACGACCACGTCGTAGCCCTCCGCCCAGGGGGATGGCGGCAGCGTCACGTCGACGTCATCGGCGCCCATGTGCAGCACGAGCAGGAAGCTGTCGTCGACGACCTCCTCGCCACGCGGACCGCGGGTCTTGATGCCGCGCCCGTCGAGGTACATGCCGAGGGTGTGCTGCG
>JAOPVZ010000029.1 GCA_025965935.1 Frankiales bacterium
CGTCGAGGGTGGCGGCCAGCCGCTCGGCGTTGGTGGCGGTCCGGTTGGCCACGACCACGTCGCCGACACCGGCCCGCCGGAGCGTCGTACCGGCCAACGCACCCATGGAACCGGCGCCGACCACGAGGACCGAGTGACCGGTCAGGTCCCCGACCGCGGCGACGGCGTGCTCGAGTCCGACCGTGACCAGCGACTGGCCGGCCTCGTCGATGCCGGTCTCCGAGTGCACCCGCTTGCCCACGCGAAGGGCCGTCTGGAAGAGCTCGTGCAGGGTGCGACCCACGGACTCACCGCTCGCGGAGTAGGCCCGGCGCAGCTGCCCGAGGATCTGCGACTCGCCCACCACCATTGAGTCGAGGCCGCTCGCCACCTGGAACAGGTGCAGGACCGCCTGCGCCTCCCAGTGCACGTACAGGTGCTTGGAGAGCTCTTCGAGAGGTACGCCGGACCGGCGCCTGAGCAGGTCGGTGATCGCATCGACCCCGGCGTGGAACCCGTCGGTGTCGGCGTAGACCTCGACCCGGTTGCAGGTCGAGAGCACGACCGCCTCGCTGACCGTGCCCGCCTTGATCTCCTCGAGCACGCCGCTGGTGTCGCCGAGGCCACGGGTGACCTCTTCCAGCAGTGACACCGGCGCACTGCGGTGGCTAATGCCGACGACGAGGACGCTCATGCGGTCACCCCCTCGGCGAGGGACTTGCGGTGCTCGTGGAAGGACAGGATCTGCAGCTCGATCGAGAGGTCCACCTTGCGGAGGTCCACGTGCGCCGGGACGGTCAGCACCGTCGGCGCGAAGTTGAGGATGCTCGTGACGCCGGCGCGCACCAGCTGGTCGCAGACCGTCTGGGCCGCGCTCGCCGGCGTCGCGATGACGCCGATGCTGCCGGGCACGACCACCTCCGCGAGGTCGTCGACGTGGCGCACGGTGAGGCCGGCGATCTGCTCGCCGGTGAGCGCCCGGTCCGCGTCGAGCAGCGCGTCGATCCCGAGGCCCCTGCTCGCGAAGCCGCCGTACCCCGCGAGCGCCCGGCCCAGGTTGCCGACGCCGACCAGCACGACCGAGCAGCGCCGTGACAGGCCCAGCTCGCGGGAGATCTGGCTGATGAGGTGCTGGACGTCGTAGCCGACGCCGCGGGTGCCGTAGGAGCCCAGGTGGCTCAGGTCCTTGCGCAGCTTCGCCGAGTTGACGCCGGCCGCCTCGGCGAGCGCCTCGGAGCTGATCGTCTGGGTGGCGTCGTCGGCCAGTGCGTGCAGCGCCCTCAGGTAGAGCGGGAGCCGGGCCACCGTCGCCTCGGGAATGACCTCACGACGGCGCGGAACGCGCGGCTCGGCGAGCTCACTGGTGGTCAACGGGCGCTCCTGGCGGCGGGCCGTCACAGGGCCTGCTGTAACACGACGGTACGCGCTTGTGAACGCGCGCACAAAGTCAGTGAACCCCGTCACACCCGCGGTGATCACCAGGGGATCGGACGGCCGAACCGCCGGCCTGTCGGCCGCCAGAACGCCTGCTGATCTCCCCCGTCCGCGCCCCTCCGTGATCAACAGGATGTTGCGTGGCCGACACGCCGGTGTCTCGGCCTGCCAAGGCCCTGTTGATCACCAGCGCGGGGGGCGGGCGGGGGGCGGGCCGGGCGCGGGCTCAGCGGAGGGCTTTGCGGAGGGCGGCTTCGTCGACCCACCACCGGCTGTGGACGACGCCGTCGAGCAGCACGACCGGGACGTGGTCGCTGTGCTCGGACAGCGCCGGTTCGCTGTCGACGTCCACCACGGTCAGCGGCACCCCCGCCCGCTCGGCGACCCGCTCGACGACCGGTTGGGCCTCCGCGCACATGGTGCAGCCGAGCCTCGTCACGAACGTGACGCGCTCCGGTCTGCGCCGCCTCCTCAGCACCCGCCCTCACCCCTCATGAGTCGCCAAGAGGGGTCAGGGGCTGAGCTCGCGGAGACGGCCCTTCGAGACCTTGCCGGTCGCGCCGTGCGGCAGCTCGTCGACGAACGACACCGCCGTCGGGCACTTGAACCTGGCCAGCCGCTGCGCCGCGAACGCGATCACGTCGTCGGCCGTCAGCTCGGCGCCCGGCGCCCGGACGACGAGCGCCTTGACGGACTCGCCGGTGTAGGGGTGCGGGATGCCGAGGACCGCGACCTCCTGGACGCCCTCGAGCTGCGCGAGGACCTCCTCGATCTCGCGCGGGTAGACGTTGAAGCCACTGACCAGGATGAGCTCGCGGCGGCGGTCGACGAGGTGCAGGTCGCCTTCGTCGTCGAGCACCGCGACGTCACCGGTGGCGAACCAGCCGTCCGCGTCGGGGCCCTCGCGGTGGTCCGGCCAGTAGCCGCTGAACAGGTTCGCTCCGCGGACCACGATCTCCCCCGGGTCGCCCTCCTCGACCGGGGCACCGCGCTCGTCGAGGAGCCGCAGCTCGACGCCCGGCACCGGGCGCCCGATCGAGCCGGGCTTCGCGACCTCGCTCATCAGCGTGGTCGTCAGCACCGGCGCCGTCTCGGTCAGCCCGTAGCCCTCGAACACGTGGTGGCCGGTGACCTCGAGCACGCGGTGCAGCACGTTCGGCGGCAACGGCGCGGCGCCGGACAGCGCGAGGCGGACCGAGGAGAAGGCGTCACCGACATCGGGCAGCATGGACCAGGCGACGTACATCGGCGGTGCGCCGACGACGTTCGTCACGCCGTGCCGCCGTACCAGCTCGAGGGTCTCGACCGGGTCGAACCGTTCGGTGAGGACACCGGTCGCGCCGTGCCGGGCGACCGACCCGAGCGCGGCGTTGAGGCCGAACACGTGGAACAGCGGCAGCACCAGCAGGACGATGTCGTCGGCCGTGACCACGGGCGGGTCGATCCGGGACGTCTGCTCGAGGTTCGCGAGCAGGGCACGGTGGGTCAGCATCGCGCCCCGGGGCCGGCCGCTGGTGCCGGAGGTGTAGAGCAGCACGGCCAGGTCCTCACCGCCGCCGGTGGAGTCCAGCGGCGTGCGGTCCGAGAGCAGCTGGCGCCACTCCGCGGACGCGGTGACGACGACGGTCGGTGCCGTCACCAGCGAGGCGGTCCCGACCGACGTGATGACGACCGAGGCACCAGAGTCGGACAGCACGTACGCCAGCTCGTCGGCGGTGTAGCCGGTGTTGACGGGCAGCGCGACGCAGCCCGCGCGCAGCGCGCCGAAGTACGCCACCGCGAAGTCCGGGGTGTTGCCCAGGTGGACGGCGACCCGGTCACCGGCGGCGGCCCCCAGGGCCTGCAGGCCACGCGCCGCCGCGGACACCCGCGCGTCGAGCTCCGCCCACGTCAGGGTCTCGCCATGGAAGAGCAGAGCCGGCTTCTCCGGCGTCGCTGTCGCCGCGTCACGCACGAGGTCCGACAGGTTGTGAGCCGTCACGCGGCGGAGCATGCCACAGGCCACCGCCTGATCGGCTAGGGAGAAGACGCAGTCGGCGTGGGCGTCGGTTGCGGCGGCAGGATCACCGGCGGCCGGCTCGTCTGGACCGGCAGCGGGGTCGGGGACGCCGTGCGGCTCGGCTTCGGCAGGGCGGTACGGCGGGTGGTCGGCGATGTCGAAGGGGTGACCGGCCCCACGGGGACCCGGGGGCGCGGGCTCGGCGTCGGCGACGACGCCGGCAGCTTGCCCTGCGCTCTCAAAGCACGGTCCCGCTTGATCTGGGTGAGCAGCTGCTGCGCCCGGGTGAAGATCTTCGCGGGCAGCGTCCCGCCGTAGATCTGGCCCTTGACGCCGCCGATGTCGTGCATGCCGCCGCAGGGACCGTTGACATGCACGCCGGTGCCGACGTTGCAGCTGGCGTACTCGTAGCCCATCCAGCTCGAGACGCAGATCCGCTCCGACGGGATGCAGCCGGTGAACCAGGCGTCCGTCGAGTCGTTGGTGGTCCCGGTCTTGCCGAACACCGGGACCCCGGCGGCCTGGACCGAGGTCGCGGTGCCGTTGTCGACCACGCTGGTGAGTGCCTGCACCACGTCCTGCGCGACGCCCTTGCTCACCACGCGGTAGATGCCGGAGGGCTTCTGGTTGAACAGCACCTGCCCCTGGCTGGTGCCGGACGCGCCGGTGCGGACCTCGGTGTAGGCCATCGGCGACACGTGCCGGCCCCCGTTGGCCATCGTGGCGTACGCCACCGCCTCGCCGAGCGGGGACACGTCGACGCCGCCGCCGATGCCGAAGGACAGGAAGTTGGCGGGGGCACCAGAGCGTCCTTCAAGGCTCGCGCTGGACGGTGGTGCCGGCGCGAGGCCGGCGCGCTCGGCCAGCTTGGCGACCTTGTCGCGGCCGACCTTGTTCGCCAGCGGGAGGTAGACGGTGTTGATGGAGCTCGCGAGCGCGTTGCGGAGCGTGTAGCTCCGGCCGCCCTCGCCGTCCCCGGCGTTGTGGACGGTGTAGCTGCCGCCCTTGCAGCTTGCGCACTTCAACGTGAGGGTGACCGGGCCCGGCACGCTGTCGTTCAGGTTCATGCCGTCGGTGAGCGCCTGGGCGAGCGTGAAGGTCTTGATGGTCGAGCCGCTCGAGCGCGCCGCGTTCGTGGCGAGGTTGAAGCCGTGCGGCCGGTAGGCAGCGGTCGGGTCGTTGACGACCTTGCCGTCCTTGACCTTCGGCGGGACCCGGCGCAGCGTCGCCATCGCCTTGACGGCACCTGTCTGGTAGTCGACGGCCACCAGCGCTGCCTGCGGGTCGGTCGCGTTGGGCAGCACCTCCTGCAGCGCCATCTGGAAGGCCTGCTGGAGGTCGAGGTCGAGGGTCGTCCTGACCCGCAGGCCGCCGCGGAAGAAGGTGTCCTCGTCGTAGCTGGGGTTGGCCTTCAGCTTCGGGATGACGTAGTCGGTGAACTCCGGCGCCAGGTTCTTGGCCTCCGGCGGGGAGATCCGGAGCGGGTGCACGTCGCGCTTCAGGGCACTGGTCGCGTCCTCGGCCGAGATGAGGTTGTTGGCGACCATCCGGTTCAGCGTGTAGATCTGCCGGACCTGGGCCTGCTTGAAGTCCTTGACCGGGTTCCACGCCGAGGGCGCGGGGGCGATGCCGGCCAGCATCGAGGCCCTGGCCAGCGCCAGGTTCTGGTCGTTGTGGTCGTTGGCGGCCTTGTTCCAGTCGAGGTCCTTGATGCCGACGCCGAAGTAGTACTTCGAGGCTGCCTGCACGCCGTAGAGCCCGTTGCCGAGGTAGAGCGCGTTGAGGTAGTCGGTGAGGATCTGCTGCTTCGACAGCCGCTGCTCGAGGCGGTAGGCGAGGGCGGCCTCGCGGATCTTGCGCAGCGCCGTGCGCTCGTTCCCGACGTAGGCGTTCTTCACGTACTGCTGGGTCAGCGTCGAGCCGCCCTGCGTGCTGCCGCCGGTGACGTCGCGGAACAGCGCCCGGATCGTCGCCAGAGGGTCGACGCCGTTGTGCCTGAGGAACCGCTCGTCCTCGGCGCTGATGATGGCGTTGCGCATGACGTCCGGGATGTCGGCGGCCTTGACCTCCTCGCGCTTCTCCGGCGGCGCGACGGTCGCGAACTGCCGCCCGTCGGCCGCCAGCAGCAGCGCGCTGGCCGGCGGCGGCGCCACGGCGAGGTTGATCGGAGCGGACAGCAGCCCGCCGACGAAGGTGCCGATCCCGACCACCAGGGCGAGCACGCCGACGAGCATGACCCGCGCGACGAGCCGGGTACGACGGCGGCGCCGTCTCCTGTTCGCCGCGCCCGGCCGGGCCGCGGGCCGCGCTGCCGCCGGCCCTCGAGCCCCCGGCGGAACAGGACCTCGGGCGACCATAGGGGGAGGGTACGTGCTGCGCCTGGGCCCCGCCCGCGTCGGTGCCGGGGGGACGAAACGGGCGAGCCGGCTGACTTCGCCGTCGCCCCCACGCCCGGGGGACCACTCAGGCAGGACAGGCACCCTGCCGATGGACGAAGCGACGGAAGTTGACCGCCGCACGGGACTTGGCCCCTACCATGTGAAGATCACGCCGCCGGACGCGACGGTGTGGGACGGAGCTCGATGCGCGTGACGCTGGTGTGCCACGCGGGATCGTGGGGGGACCACACCCCCGCGCCCCGTGACGCTGAGGCGTGCCCGTGAGCCGACCTGAGCGCGACCGCCAGAGCGTGACCAGCCCGCTCAGCGCCACCGTCGCCGAGGCGCGCGAAGCGGCCACCCAGCGGGTCGCGCGCGCCGCCGCGGCCGCCACCGATCCCTTCGACCGGGCGTCCCAACACCACGCGGTCGCCTCCACCGCGCGGGTCCCTGCCGTCGTACCCGCCCCGTCCGTGCCCGAGCACGACGACGGCCTGGCCGCCCCTGAGGGCGAGACCGCCGTCGCGATGGGTCTGGTGGAGCGGGCGCAGGCCGGTGACGCGGAGGCGTTCGGCGAGCTCTACGACCGGTACGTCGACCAGGTCTACCGCTACATCGCCTACCGGGTGGGCTCCACCCAGCTGGCCGAGGACCTGACCAGCGAGACCTTCCTGCGCGCGCTGCGCCGGATCGGGTCCTTCACGTGGCAAGGGCGCGACGTCGGCGCCTGGTTCGTGACCATCGCGCGCAACCTCATCGCCGACCACTACAAGAGCGGCCGCTACCGCCTCGAGCTCACCACCGAGGACGTGAGCGAGTCGGCTCAGTCGGTCGGCAGGGCCCCCACGATCTCCGGCCCGGAGGCCGAGGTCCTCGAGGCGATGCAGAACAAGGTGCTGCTCGAGGCGATCAAGAAGCTCAACGCCGAGCAGCAGGAGTGCGTTGTGCTGCGCTTCCTGCAGAGCCTCTCCGTGAGCGAGACGGCGCAGATCATGGGCAAGAACGAGGGAGCCATCAAGGCGCTGCAGTACCGCGCCATCCGGACGCTGGGGCGGTTGCTCCCCGAGGGCGTCGAGCTGTGACGGACGGATCGGGTCTTTCCGGACATCCAGCCGTCACCCTTGAGGGTCCTGTGTCGTTGCTGGGACAGGGCGGCGACGAGGCCGCTCCCCCGAGCGTGGAAGGAGTCCTGGCATGAACCCGCTGGGCACCCGCGCTCGCGCCGAGGAGCTCGCTGCGCTGCTCGACGGGGCGGTCGTGATGGGCACCGGGATGGGCACGGTGTCCCCGTACGCGGCCCTCGCGACCCGGCTGCACGGGCTCGCGCCGACGCTCGACGCGGGAGCCGTCCCGCGGGCTGAGTTCCGCGCGGCGCTGCGGCAGCGACTGGTGGCCGTGGCGAGCGTTCAGGGCGCTGCTCAGGGCGTTGCCGTGCCCTATGCCGAGCCCGTCACGCCCCCCCGGGCCCTCGACGGAGCGGTCTCCTGGGCGCAGAGCCGGCCCGCGCAGCGCCGGATCGGCGTCACCGCCGGCGCGATGGCGTCGGTCATCGCCCTCACCGGTGTGGGCGTCGCGGCGTCCCGCTCACTGCCCGGCCAGCCGTTCTACGCCGTCAAGCGGGTCGGCGAGGGCCTGCAGCTCGACCTCGCCAGCGGCGACACGGCCAAGGGCACCAAGCACCTCGAGTTCGCCGCGACCCGGCTGCGCGAGGTCAAGGCGCTCGCGCACCACGACGGGTCCCTCTCGCTGGGCACGGCTGGTACGCCGACGGCCGCGGGACTGGCGTTCGGCGGCTCCACCGACAGGCGGATCGCCGACACGCTGCACGACTTCGACAGCGAGACGAAGGCCGGCACGGACCTGCTCACGAAGGTCTACCGCCAGACCGGCAAGCCGGCTCCGCTGCGCATCATCACCAGCTTCACCAGCCAGCAGAAGGCGAAGCTGACCGCCCTGCTGCCGGTGCTGCCGGCGGCCGTCCAGCCGCAGGCACAGAGCTCCCTGGCGCTGGTGACGACGGCCGGCACCCAGGCCACCGACCTGCTGGCGCTCGGCACCTGTGGCGGTGCCTGCTACCCGGGCAACGCCGGGCCGCAGCTGCCCACGCAGCCGGTGCCCGCCCCGGGCGTCACCGCCACCCCGAGCGGACCGGCCGACAACGGCGTCCCCCCGTGCACCTGCGGCCAGCCCTCGACGGCGCCCCAGCCGGCGGCGCAGCCGGCGCCGCAGCCCACCGACTCCGGGTCTTCGGCCACCCCCACGCCGGAGCCGTCCGCGGGCGCGCCGTCACCCACCCCCACGCCGACGCCGCTGCTTCCCGTGCCGCTGCCCTCGTTGCCCGTGCCGGTCCCGACGCCGACCCTGCCGGTGCCGCTGCCCTCAGTGCCCGCGCTGCCGATCCTGCCGTCGCTGCCCGGCGCCATCGCCAGCGCGCTGCCCGGGCTGCCCGCGCCCAAGAGCTGAGCAGGCGCTCCGTCCCGCCCGCTCTCCCGCCGTACCGCTCCCGCTCTCCCCGCCGTACCGCCGCCTCTCGGCCGTGATCCACGGAGAGTTGGCGCACTTTCGGGGGCCTACTGAACGCGGTAACTCTCCGTGGATCACAGGCGCTCTGGGGCGCCCGCCGGGACCCGGCAGCCGGCAAAAGTTCCCGTGCACGTCGGTATGTGTCCGGTTTGTCCGTTGTTGGCCAAAAAATTCTGGTGTGCAGCGCGTCACCTGTCGTCACTCACGTCGTTGTCAGGGCTGAGACGGCGAGCCCCAGGACCGCTACCCCGGTCCCAGCGAAGCGTCCGCAACGTCGAAAGTCGTTCCACGCCATCGAGATCACGTGACCAAGGGGACTTACATGACCACCACTGGACGGGTCGCGCGGCTGACCGCCCTGGCCCTCGCCACCGGCACGCTCGTCGCCGCCGGAGCCGGCGGCGCGGCCGCTGCCACCACCTCCACCAGCAAGCTCACCAACCAGATCCAGGCCCTCGGCAACGGCGCCGTCGTGCACCTGCACATCGCCCTGCCCGCCTCCGTCCCCGGCGTCGGCCAGATCATCGACCAGTACATCTCCACGACCGATGGCACCGTCACGACGGTCACCAACCTCGGCGCGAAGAGCGTGGGCACCATCGGCAAGGGCGCCACCCCGATCATCTCCGACCTGCTCAACGGCCAGGCGGTCTCCGACCTCGCCGGGAAGCACAGCGACTCGGTCGCCCTGGTCGACCAGGACAACCTCGCGGGTCTCGGCCTGACGCTGAAGGCGCTCGTCGCCAAGAGCAACGTCAAGGCCCCGAACCTCCAGGGTGTCGTCTCGCACTCCGAGTCCACCGTGGCCGCCGTCAAGCTCGGCACGCTCACGCTGCCGGCGATGTCCAAGGCCACCGACTCGGTCGGCTCGAGCCTCAACGGCGTCCTCGGCACCGTCGACGGCACGGCCAGCACGGCCACCAACACGATCTCGGGTGTCGTCAACACCGCCGTCGACTCGCTGAACAGCGCCACCAACAACGCCGCCGCCCCGGTGTCGCAGCCGGTCAAGGACGCCGTCGCCACCGTGACGACCGCCCTCGACCAGCTGGTCGCCACGATCCAGTCCGCGATCAACGGCCTGACCGCGGGCACGGGCCTCGTCGACCTCGGCATCATGACGTCGCAGCAGACCATCACCCGCAAGGGCATGGCCGTCACCTCCGACGTCAAGAACAGCCTCGCGGGCCTCTCGCTCCTCGGTGGGCTGGTCTCCGTCGACGCCCTCGCCTCGCAGGCGTCCGCCACCGCTGGTGGCACGCCCGGCACCGCATCGGTCCTGCACACCCCCGGTGTCCTGACCGTCCACGTCGCCGACGCCCTCACGCTCAAGATCGGCAAGACGATCGAGCTCACCGGCACCCTCGGTGACGCCCTGCCGCCGGCGCTGCAGGACACGGTCAGCAGCACGCTGGCCACCGTCCTCGGTCTGCTGCGCGACACCCTCGGTCTGGACTTCCAGCCCGGTTCCGCGGTGGAGAGCGTCGCCAAGGACGGCACGTCGGCCGCCACCACGGTGTCCGCCGCCAAGCTCATCCTCAACCCGCCGGTCATCGCGAGCCTGCTGCCCAAGGGCGAGAAGCTCCTGACGGTCGAGCTGGTCGGCGCGCAGGCTGCCGTCGGCGACAAGCTGATCGCGCAGTCCGCCACCCCGAGCCAGCCGGTCGCCGTCACGGCGCTGCCGCGCACGGGTGCCAACCTGCCGCTCACGGCCACCATCGCCACTGGCCTGATGGGTCTGGCCTTCGTGGCTCGCCGCCGCCGCCGCGCGCACGCCGAGTAGCTCACGAGCACTGACGAAGCCCCGTCCCTCCTCGTGAGGGGCGGGGCTTCGCCCTTTGTCCGCCTCCACGCCCCTAGGGTGTGCGCTGTGGTGAGGCTGTGGTGACGCACTGATGAGGTTCGGCAGACGCTCCGACGACGGCGTGAGCGCGGTGCTCGCGGGTGCCGCCGCAGCGGCCGCCGCCGAGGTGGAGGCCTCTCTCGCCGTACCCGCCGACCCCGCGGCCGCCGCGTTCTTCGACGTCGACAACACCATGATCCGCGGGGCGTCGATTTACTTCTTCGGCAAGGGGATGGCCGGGCGCGGGCTCGTCACCACGGGGGACCTGCTGCGCTTCGGCTGGCAGCAGCTGCGCTTCCGGGTGCGCGGCAAGGAGGACCTCGCGGCGGTCGCCGAGGCACGCGAGAAGGCGCTGTCGCTGGTCGCCGGCAAGAGCGTGGCCGACATCGTGGCCTACGGCGAGGAGATCTACGACGAGCTGATGGCCGAGCGGATCTGGTCTGGCACCCGGGCGATGGCGCAGGCCCACCTCGACGCCGGTCAGCGGGTCTGGCTCGTCACCGCCACCCCCGTCGAGCTCGCCCGCATCATCGCCAAGCGGCTCGGGCTCACCGGCGCGCTCGGCACCGTTGCCGAGGTCGAGAACGGTCTCTACACCGGCCGGCTCGTGGGTGAGCCCCTGCACGGAGCGTCGAAGGCGGAGGCGGTCAAGGCGCTCGCCGAGCGCGAGGGCCTCGACCTGTCGCGCTGCACCGCCTACAGCGACTCCGCGAACGACATCCCGATGCTGTCCACCGTCGGCCGCGGCGTCGCGATCAACCCCGACACCGGCCTGCGCAACGCCGCCCGCGCCAACGGCTGGGAGATCCGCGACTTCCGCACCGGGCGCAAGGCGGCGAAGGTCGGCGTCCCTGCCACGGCCGGCACCGGCCTGGCCGTTGCCGCGGTCCTCGGCGGCCTCGAGCTGCACCGCCGCCACGTCGCCCGCGGCAGACCGCTCGCCCGCGCCGTCCGTACCCTCCGCCGCTGAACGAAGTGAGCTCCTCCGCGTCAGAGTGCGGACGAGCTCACTTTGTCGCCCGGCCACCAGGCGGGTACGGCGATGAGCGCACGCGCCCATCGACGTACCGCTGATCGACGGCGGACCCACCGCCGGCGAAGTCGGAAACCGTGACACGTCAGGACGTGCTCAGGCTTCCGAGATCGGCGCGGGGGAGCTCAGAAGAAGACGCTGCGGCGCTGCATGAGCAGGGTGTAGAGGGTCGACTGGATCGTCTCGCGCACCTGGTCGGTGAGGTTGAAGACGAGCATCGGGTCCTCGGCGGCAGCCTGACCGCCGAGGTGCGCGGTCTCGATCGGCTCGCCGAACTCGATGAGCCACTTCGACGGCAGCGGCAGCGCGCCGACCGGCCCGAGCCACGGGAACAGCGGCGTGATCGGGACGTAGGGCAGGCCGAGCAGCCGGGCGAGCGTCTTGGAGTTGCCGAGGATCGGGTAGATCTCCTCGGCGCCGACGATGGAGACCGGGATGATCGGCTTGCCGGTACGCAGCGCGGCCGACACGAAGCCACCGCGGCCGAACCGCTGCAGCTTGTACCGCTCGGAGAACGGCTTGCCGATCCCCTTGAACCCCTCGGGGAACACGCCGACGAGCTCGTCGGACGACAGCAGCCGCTCGGCGTCGGCGTTGCAGGCGAGGGTGTTGCCGCTCTTGCGGGCGATGGGCGCGACGACCGGCAGCGTGAAGACCAGGTCGGCGGCCAGCAGCCGCAGGTTGCGCTTGGCCGGGTGGTGGTCGTGCAGCGCGAGCGTGGTCATGAGCGCGTCGACCGGGACGGTGCCCGAGTGGTTGGCGACGATGAGCGCGCCACCGTCGTCTGGCACGTTGTCGAGGCCGCGGGTCTCGACCCGGAACCACTTGTCGTACAGCGGCCGCAGCGGCGGCAGCAGCACGTGCTCGGTGAGGTCCTTGTCGTAGCCGAAGTCGTCGATCTCGTAGTCGCCGGTGATGCGCCGGCGCAGGAACGCCAGGCCACCGGCGAGCCGATGCTCCCAGTCCGACGCGACGACAGGGGCGGGAGCCGCCGGGGGCAGGACCGGCGGGAGCTCCTCGTCGGAGCGGAGCGGGATCACGCGAGCCTCAGGCACGGACGGGCTCCTTGGTGCGGGTGAGCGCCTGCAGCAACCTGGTCTCGGCGGCGGCGACGGTCTCGGGGTTGAGGATGCGCGGGGCGCGCTCCACGAACGTCTGCATCGCCTCGGCGGTCGAGCGCGGTGACCAGCCGACCTCGCGCGTCAGCCGGCTGACGTCGGCGACGCGACCGTGCTCCAGGTACCGCATCTGCTCCGGGCTGAAGTCGACCAGCCCGGCCCGCCGGAAGGTCCCGGCGACCAGCGACACCGCGGGCGCCGGCACCGGGAAGGAGGGCCGCCCCACGCGGCGGATCGCCTGGGACAGCAGCAGTACGCCGGAACCGCCGACGTTGAAGATGCCCGGGTGGTCGCCGAGGGCGAACCGCCGCAGCACCTCGATGCCGTCGTCCTCGTGGCAGAGCTGGATGCGCGGGTCGAAGCCCAGCACCGTCGGCACGACCGGCAGCGACAGGTACCGGGTCAAGGGGGTCTCGATGACCGGTCCGATGAAGTTGGTGAACCGCAGCAGCGACAGCGTCACGTCCGGCCGGCGGCGTCCGAAGCCACGGACGTAGCCCTCGACCTCGACGGCGTCCTTGGCGTAGCCGCTCTTCGGCAGCGCCTTGGGCTCGGCGTCCTCGGTGAACAGCGCCGGGTCGCGCGGCGACGACCCGTACACCGCCGTGGTGCTCTTCACGACGAGCTTGCGCATGGACGGCGCCTTCTGGCACGCGGCCAGCAGCTGCATCGTCCCGATGACGTTGATCTCCTTCATCGCCGTGCGGCCACCGGCGCCCAGCGGCGTGGCGATGACGTTCATGTGCACGACCGTGTCGACCTCGGCCTGGGCGATCACCTTGGCGATGAGGGGGTTGCGGATGTCAGCGCGCACGAACTCGGTGCGGCCGAGCTGCGGCAGCGCCTCAGCGCGCGGCGGCACGGTGTCGACCCCGATGACCCGCTCGATCGACGGGTCGGCAGCCAGCGTGCTGGCCAGGCGCGTGCCGAGGTACCGGCTGACACCGGTGACGAGCACGACGCGCGGCTTCACGGGCAGCAGCCTACCGACGGGTTGTTACGCCGTAAGTGTCGACGGCGCCTGGTTCTCGACCCGCGCAGGCTGCTCCGTTGAGGCGGCGACGTCATGCACCCGCGCGATCACGATGGGCTCGCCGCGGGTCGAGCGCAGCTGCGCGGCCGCGCTGCCCTGGTTGACCGCGACGCACATCGTGCGGAACGAGTCCTCGCACAGCGCAACCCGGCCGCTCGGCACCTCGCCGTAGGTCAGCGTGTAGCAGACCTGCAGCGTCTTGCCGCCGCAGCGGATCTCGACCATGTCGCCGAGGTTGATGCCCGCTGCCTCGACGTGGTGGCGCTCCATGTTGAGCGTGAGGTTGCCGAAGTGGTCGACCTGCACGATCTCGCCGTGCACGTGGTCGTCGTGCAGCCGGGCAGCGCGCAGCTCGAGCCTCTGGAGCTCCGCGATCGGGACCGGCGAGCCCACAGCGGCGATGGGCAGCCCGTCGGCGAGCCGGGCGGCGACCGGGCTGAAGACGTCCCTGGCCCGGAAGGTGCGGGCGGCGTTGGCGTTCCACAGCGACTTGTCGTCGAGCACGTGCGCCTCGACGGCCCCGCCGGCGACGTCCCACGCCTGGCTGGTGAGGCCGTTGTCCGGGGCCACGAAGATCGAGCCGTCGCCAGTGCGCACGGCGATGCCGCGCGCCGGGATCGTGCGGAACGGGTCGACGAGCGCCAGGTGCACCGCGGGCGCAGGCAGGAAGGGCAGCGAGCTCGCAAGCATCGCGGCACCCATCTCGATGTCCTGCGGCCCCACGCTGTGCATCACGTCGAGGACCCGGACGTCAGGGGCGATGCGAGCGATCACGCCCTTGCACAGGCCGAGGAAGGGGTCTTCGTACCCCAGGTCGGACAGGAACGTGAGAATCACGCGAACCTCCGTACGCTCACGACGCTGTGAGCACTCCGAGGCTACTTCTTGTTGCGGCGCTGGACGCGGGTCTTCTTCAGCAGCTTGCGGTGCTTCTTCTTGGCCATCCGCTTGCGGCGCTTCTTGATGACGGAACCCACGGTCGAACCTCAGCTCAAGTCG
>JAOPVZ010000049.1 GCA_025965935.1 Frankiales bacterium
GCCCGCCGCCCGTGACGTGCGAGAAGGCGTGGACGTCGGTCTCCGCGATGATGGCGAGGCAGTCCTTCGCGTAGATCCGGGTGGGCGTCAGCAGCGCCTCGCCCAACGTCGTACCCAGCTCGTCGACGTGCGCGTCGAGGCGCATCCGGGCCCCGTTGAGCAGCACGTGCCGCACCAGCGAGAAGCCGTTGGAGTGCACGCCGCTGGACTCCAGGGCGAGGACGACGTCACCCTGCTCGACGCGGTCGGCGCCGAGCACCGCATCCGCTTCCACCACGCCCACGCCGGTGCCGGCGATGTCGTAGTGGTCGTCGGCCATCAGGCCGGGGTGCTCCGCGGTCTCGCCACCGACGAGGGCGCAGCCGGCCTTCTCGCAGCCGATCGCGATGCCGCCGACGATCTCGGCCACCCGCTCCGGCACGACCCGGCCGACCGCGATGTAGTCCTGCATGAACAGCGGCTCGGCGCCGCACACCACGAGGTCGTCGACGACCATGCCGACCAGGTCCTCGCCGACGGTGTCGTGCTTGTCCATCGCCTGCGCGATCGCCAGCTTGGTGCCTACGCCGTCGGTGGAGGACGCGAGCAGCGGCTCGCGGTACTTCTTGAGGTCCAGCCGGAACAGGCCCGCGAAGCCGCCCAGGCCGCCGACCACCTCCGGCCGGCTGGCACGCTTGAGCTTGTCCTTCATGAGCTCGACGGCGCGGTCACCCGCCTCGATGTCGACGCCGGCGGCCGCGTAGCTCGTCACGGCCGGGCCAGGGCGTCGGCCGCGCCCTGGCCAGCGAGCAGCGTGTCGGGTGAGGGCGCGACGCCGTTGTGCACGACCTCCTCGGGCTGGACCGCCCGGTTGATGCCCTCGAGGACGTGCTTGCCGATGAGGTCCTGCTCCGGCAGCGCGATCGGGTACTCGCCGGTGAAGCAGGCCCGGCAGAGCCGGTCCGCGGGCTGCGCCGATGCCATGGTGAGGCCCTCCAGCGAGACGAACGAGAGCGAGTCGGCGCCGATGTGCGCGCAGATCTCGTCGACGGTGAGGCCGCTCGCGATGAGCTCGGTCTTGCTCGCGAAGTCGATGCCGTAGAAGCACGGGTCGGTGACCGGCGGGCTCGAGATCCGCACGTGCACCTCGGCAGCGCCAGCCTCGCGCAGCATCCGGATCAGCGCGCGCTGGGTGTTGCCGCGCACGATCGAGTCGTCGACGACCACGAGCCGCTTGCCCTTGATGACCTCGCGCAGGGGGTTGAGCTTCAGCCGGATGCCGAGCTGGCGGATGGTCTGCGACGGCTGGATGAAGGTGCGTCCGACGTAGGCGTTCTTCACCAGGCCCATGCCGTAGGGGATGCCGCTCTGCTCGGCGTAGCCGATGGCCGCCGGTGTGCCGGACTCGGGCACCGGGATGACCAGGTCGGCGTCGACCGGGGCCTCGAACGCCAGCTGCCGACCGACCTCGACGCGGGTCGTGTAGACCGAGCGGCCCGCGATCGTGGTGTCCGGGCGCGCGAGGTAGACGTACTCGAACAGGCAGCCCTTCGGCGTCGGCTCGGCCCAGCGCGTGGTCCGGTAGCCGTGGTCGTCGACGATGATCATCTCGCCGGGCTCGACCTCGCGGATGAACGTCGCGCCGACGATGTCGAGGGCCGCAGTCTCGCTCGCGACGACGAAGCCGGTCTCCAGCTTGCCGATGACCAGCGGCCGCACGCCGTGCCGGTCGCGGGCGGCGTACAGCGTGTGCTCGTCCATGAACACCAGGCTGAAGGCGCCCTGCAGCGTCGGGAGGATCTTCCGAGCGGCCTCCTCGACGGAGACGTCGGCGGCGGACGCGGCAAGCAGCGCCGTGATGAGGTCGGAGTCGTTCGTGGCCCCCATCGCGTCCTTCTCCAGGCCGAGCTCCTCGACGCGTCGGGCGAGCTCGCTGGTGTTGGTGAGGTTGCCGTTGTGGCCGAGGGCCAGGGACCCACCGGTGGGCAGGTTGCGGAAGGACGGCTGGGCGTTCTCCCACGTGCAGGAGCCGGTGGTGCTGTAGCGGCAGTGGCCGATCGCGAGGTGCCCGCGCATCGACCCGAGGATCGACTCGTCGAAGACCTGGGCGACCAGGCCGAGCTCCTTGTAGACGACGGTCGCGGCGCCGTCACTGACGGCCATCCCGCACGCCTCCTGCCCGCGGTGCTGCAGGGCGTACAGGCCGTAGTAGGTGAGCTTCGCGACGTCCTCGCCAGGGGCCCAGACGCCGAAGACGCCGCACTCCTCGCCGATGGGCTTCTCTACCGGGTCGTCACTGACGGCCACGTTCTGGCTCCTCGAAGAGGGGGCGGGAAGGCAAGCTCAAGCATACCGGCGGCGGTTTCCGGGACCCCGCGGCAGGGCGCGGCCGAACCGGTGTCGGGATCGGTAAACGCCACACAAGTGCGACATCGGGGCAACTGGGGCATATTGGTCGCGTCATTCGCCCCCTCTCCTCGGAGGTACCCAGTGAAGACCACCCTCGCCTGCGCTGCTGCCGTCACCCTCGTCTGCGGCGCGGCCGTCGCTGCCTCGGCCGGCACGGCCGACGGCCAGGGCGCGCAGAAGCGCCCGCTCGACGCCGTCACCACCGACGCGACCGACCAGTGCCAGGAGTCGGGCAGCTCCGACGCCACCACGGGAGCGGCCTTCGGGTTCGTCATCCTCAACGCCCCGGGCCGCTCCGGCGCCACCGACCGCGTCACCGGGGAGGTCGCGCTCAAGAAGGCCGGGCCCAGCCAGGTCTTCTCGGTGTTCCTCGCCCAGGACGGCAACTGCGTGCCGGCCGGCATGCTCACCACCAACAACCAGGGCAACGGCAACGCGCACATCGACCAGCCCGCTCTCGGCGGCACCTACTACGTCGTGCTGCAGGACGTCGACATGAGCGAGCGCTACGCCAGCTCGCCGGTCGCTCTTCGCTAGGGCCCCGTCAGGACAGCAGGGGCAGCAGGCCCGACAGGTCCGAGCGCTCGCCGCTGGCTCGCACGCGCCCGTCAGCAACCAGGTCGGCCCAGCGCTCGCGGCCGGCAGCGAGCCGCACGAAGCTGATGCCGTCGGTCTCGACGACGTTCGGCGGGGTCCCGCGGGTGTGCCGCGGTCCGGCCAGGCACTGCACGGCCGTGTACGGCGGGATGCGGACCTCGACCGACTTGCCCGGGTGCCGCTCCGCCAGCGCCGCGGCGAGCTCCTTGACGACCGCCTTCAGGGCGGCACGGTCGGGCTGGATGCCGGCGTCGAGCCCGTGCACGACGGCTTCGATCAGCCGGAACGCGACCGCGTCCCGCAGCGTGTGCCGCCCGGTGACCTGCTCGACGACGAGGCCCGGCGGCTGCTGCAGGGCGCCCCGCACCGGCTCGACGTGATCGGCCAGCGCGAGCCGCTCGCTCCTCGCGGTCGCATCCGCTTGCTCCGACAGCTCGGGCACCTTGGCCGCCCACTGCGCGACGCCGCCGCCGTCCGCCGTACCGCCGGTGGCCTGGCCCGCGATCCTGGCCAGGCTGCGGGCGGTGACGGCCACGTGCGTCTCGAGATCTGCCACGGTCCAGCCCACGCAGTCCGTGGGCCCGGCAGGGTCGAGGGCCGCGAACGCCGGCAGCAGCACGGCGTACTGCGCCAGCAACGCCTTCCCGAGCTCGCCGTACGACGTTGCCACCGCGTGCACCTCTACCTTTCAGGGGAGGGCGGGAGCCGCGGGGGCCGCGGCGGAGGCGCCAGCGAGCGGGCCGAAGAGCGCCGGAAGCGTTGACTCGTAAGCGATCCGGAGCTCGTCGAGGCCGACCGTCACAACGTCCTGCACGTCCAACGTGGTGCCGTCCGTGACGCCGATGCGGGTGCACGGCAGGCCACGCGCGCTGCACATCTCGGTGAAGCGCAGCTCCTCCGACCGGGGGACGCTGACGAGCGCGCGCCCGGCCGACTCGCTGAACAGCTGGACGAACGGCGTCAGCCCCTGCGGCAGCACCACCCGGGCCCCGATGCCCTTGTCGAGGCAGCTCTCGACGAGCGCCTGCGCGAGCCCGCCGTCGGACAGGTCGTGCGCGCTGTCGAGCATGCCGTCGCGGCTGCCGGCGACGAGCACCTCGGCGAGCAGCTTCTCCCTCGCGAGGTCCACCTTGGGCGGCACACCACCCAGGTGCTGGTGCATCGCCCAGGCCCACTCCGAACCGCCCAGCTCGTCGTGGGTGTCGCCGAGCAGCAGCAGGCTCGCGCCCTCGGACTGGAAGCCCATCGGCGTGCGACGCGACACGTCGTCGAACAGACCCAGCACTCCGACGACGGGCGTGGGGTTGATCGGCGTACCGGCTGTGGAGTTGTAGAAGCTCACGTTGCCGCCGGTGACCGGCGTCTCGAGGAAGGTGCACGCCTCGGCGAGACCGCGGGTGGCCTCGGCGAACTGCCACATCACCTCGGGGTCCTCGGGGCTGCCGAAGTTCAGGCAGTCCGTCACCGCGATGGGCACGGCGCCGGTGGCGGCGACGTTGCGGTAGGCCTCGGCCAGCGCGAGCTGCGCGCCGGTGAACGGGTCGAGCCGGGTGTAGCGGCCGTTGCCGTCGGTGGCGAGCGCGATGCCGAGCCCGGTCTCCTCCGACAGCCGCACGACGCCGGCGTCCTCCGGCCACGCCAGCACCGAGTTGCCGAGCACGATGCGGTCGTACTGCTCGACGACCCAGCGGCGGGAGCAGAGGTTGGGGCTGGCGACCATCTCCGTCAGCAGCTCCGCGGTCACCTGGGGGTACGGCGGCAGCGCGGCGCTGTTGAGGGCGTCGAGGTCCGCGGGGCGGGCCATCGGGCGCTCGTAGACCGGACCGTCGTCGGCGAGGGCGCCGGGCGGGACGTCGACGACCACCTCGCCGTGCCACAGCACCTGCAGCCGGTCGCCCTCGACGACCTCGCCGATGGCGGTGGCGAGCACGCCCCACTTGTCGGCGATGTCGAGCACCTGCTGCAGCTTGTCCGGCGTGACGATCGCGAGCATCCGCTCCTGCGACTCGCTGGCGAGGACCTCGTGCGGCTCCATGCTCGCCTCGCGCAGCGGCACCCGGTCCAGGTGCGCGCGCATGCCGGACTTGCCGGCCGCGGAGGTCTCGGTGAGCGCGCACGTGAGGCCAGCGCCGCCGAGGTCCTGGATGCCGTCGACCAGCTTGGCGTCGAACATCTCCAGGCAGGCCTCGATGAGCAGCTTCTCGGTGAACGGGTCGCCGACCTGGACGGCCGGCCGGTTGGCCGGCCCGTCTTCCTCGAACGTGGCGCTGGCCAGGACCGAGACGCCGCCGATGCCGTCGCGGCCGGTCTTGGCACCGAGCAGGACGACGACGTTGCCGACCCCCTTGGCGGCGGAAAGCTGGATGCGGTCCTTCGGCATGACGCCGAGGCAGAGCGCGTTGACGAGCGGGTTGCCCTGGTAGCTCGGGTCGAACACGACCTCGCCGCCGACGTTGGGCAGCCCGAGGCAGTTCCCGTAGCCGCCGATGCCGGCGACGATGCCCGGTAGCACCCGCTTGGTGTCCGGGTGGTCGGCGTCGCCGAAGCGCAGCGGGTCCATGACGAGGATCGGCCGGGCGCCCATCGTGAGGATGTCGCGGACGATGCCGCCGATGCCGGTGGCCGCGCCCTGGTACGGCTCCACGTACGACGGGTGGTTGTGCGACTCGACCTTGAAGGTGACCGCCAGGCCCTCGCCGACGTCGACGACGCCGGCGTTCTCGCCCATGCCGACGAGCATCCGATCGCCCTTGGGGATCGCACCGAACTGGCGCAGGTACAGCTTGGAGCTCTTGTAGGAGCAGTGCTCGCTCCACATGATCGAGTACATCGCCAGCTCAGACTGCGTGGGCCGGCGGCCCTGCAGCTCGACGATCCGGGCGTACTCGTCGTCCTTGAGCCCGAGCTCCGCGTACGGCATCGGCTCCTGGGCCGACGCCTCGGCGTTCTTGACGGAGTCGATCACGCTGTCGCCTTCAGGCCGCTGCTGACAAGACTGGTGAAGAAGGTGAGGCCGTCGGTGCCGGGGCC
>JAOPVZ010000087.1 GCA_025965935.1 Frankiales bacterium
GGGTCCTTGGCGCCGGCCAGGTCATCGCGATCGACAAGGAGCCGTACCGGCTGCGGCTCGCCGCCGAGGCCGGGTACACGACCATCGACTTCGAGGTGGTCGACGTCCGTTCGCAGCTGCTCGAGCTCACCGGCGGCCGCGGGCCTGACAAGTGCATCGACGCCGTGGGCATGGAGGCCACCCACGGCAGCGGGCACATCGCCGCCTACGACCGGGTCAAGCAGGCGACCCGCATGGAGTCGGACCGACCGCACGCGCTGCGCCAGGCCATCCTGTCGTGCCGCAGCGGCGGCACGGTGTCCGTCATCGGTGTCTACGGCGGTCTGATCGACAAGTTCCCGGCGGGTGCCTGGATGAACAGGGGCCTGACCCTGCGGACCGGTCAGTGCCACGTGCAGAAGTACATGTGGCCGCTGCTGGAGCGCATCGAGAAGGGCGAGATCGACCCGACTCGCGTCATCAGCCACCGGCTCCCGCTCGACCAGGCGCCGTACGGCTACGACATCTTCAAGCGCAAGCAGGACGACTGCGAGAAGGTCGTTCTCACGCCCTAGCGGCGAGCGTCCCGACCTCCCGGTCCACAGCCGGTACGGCGAACTGGCTGATCAGGGAGAATGGTCGGCGTGAGCACGCCCGAGCTGCACCGACCACCGATCTACGCCTGCCATGCGGGAGCGGTGCTGCACGCGCACTCGGCCGACACGTTGGAACCAGCCGTGGTGCTGTGGACGTTCCTGCCGAGCGGCAGCAGCGACCGGGTGGACGGCCTGGAAGCGCGAGTAGACGTGCACAGCGACGGCCCCGGAGCGTCCACGCTGACCGTCCGGGTCCTAGCGGAGGGGCAGTCCCTGTCCTGGCAGCTGCCGATCGCGCCCTTCGTGGCGGCCCTGCCCGGCCAGCCGGGCGACGAGGGCCGGATGGTCCTGCTCGCCATCATGGACGCCGAGCCGGAGGAGCACTTCTGGGCGGAGCCGGTGGACTGCGAGCGGCTGTCTGCCGAGCTGCAGATCCCCGTCACCGACCTGGCGGACGCCTTGCACGGCCGCCTCACGCCCTGGCTCGCCGACGACGTGGACCTGCTGCTCCACGACGACGCGCACGAGCACGCCGCCGACCGCTCCCCCGCCCAGACGCTCGCGACGGCCGTCCTGGCGCACTACCGCGGCGACCTCGCGGCCGAGGAGTCCACGGCACGGCTGCTCCGCGCCTTCGACTACGCCCACAAGGACTACGCCGGCGAGCTCGGCGCCCGGCTCTGCGTCGCGCTCGCCACCGCTGTGGTCCTCGCGGGCAAGGAAGGCGTCGAGCAGGTGCTCGAGCAGACCGGGCCCTTCGAGCCGGAGGTCAGCCGGCTGCTCACCGGCGTACCCGCTGTCCTGCGCCCGGACGACCCGACCGCGGATGATGCCGACGCCACGGCCAACGTGCTGCTGGCGGGCAGTGACCACGGTGAGGCCGTGAAGGCCGCCGTCGCGTGCGTGGCCCGGCTGGCCCGGGTCGCGTTGGGTGACGGCGTCGCCGACGAGGAGCTGTTGCGCCGGCTCTCGATGGTCAGCGACGCGGGGCAGGCCCGGCTCGCGGGGCTCTGGGTCGACCTCGCGGTCGCGGCCGCGAGCCAGTCCGACACCGACGTGCTGCTGGCCTCAGACCTCGCAAGCCGCATCGAGGCCGAGGGTCCGCCGGCCGGGGCGTGGCTGCGCAGCACGGCGGCAACCCTGGGCGCGTACGCCCTGGAGGTCAGCGGCCGCAACAACGCGCGCGTCACCGAACCGGTGCGGGAGCTCGACGCGTTCCTCAGCACGCGCCTGCGGGCCGGCGAGTCGGTGCCTGCCGAGACCGCGGTGTCGGCCGTGCGGCACTGCATGTCGCTCGCCCGGTTCGTGCGCTCGCGCGCCGGCATCGGCCCAGGGGCCTGGCGGCAGGTGCCCGTCGAGTCCGCCGCCCAGGCGGTGGGCACCGCACTGGCCCGCGGCCTGTCCGCCGACGTCGCCGTCGACCTGCTCGACGAGCTCCTCGAGGCCGACGTCGACGGGGCAGACGTCCTGGAGGCCTGTGTCTGCGCGACCGCCCAGCTGCTCGTCGAGCTGGACCCGCACGAGCCCACGGAGACGGTCGGCGCCCGCATCCCCGAGCTGCTCGACGCACTGCCGAAGAGCGCGCGCTGGCTGATGATCGCCTGCCTGTCCGAGGCGCCGGAGCACGACCCCGCGGCGACCGACCTGCGGCCCTTCCTGCCCTCGGTGATGACGCCAGGCGATGCGACCCGTCAGGCCGCCAAGGGCAGCCGGCGCGGCGTCCTGACTGGTGGGCTCACCGTCCTCGAGTCCCTGGCCGGTCTGGTCGGGGAGTCGCTCGGCGTCGCCCGCGAGGAGCTGCTGGCGCTGGTGCTGCCCGCAGCCCTGATGGAGCACGACCTGCTGACCCTCCCGGAGGAGCCCAGCTGAGGACCGCGCCACAGCACAGGGCTCAGGCCTTGCGACTCCTGCGCGCGCGCGTCACACCTCCGGCCACCAGCAGCAGCACCGCGACGACGGCGAGGTTGCCGTCGAGGCCGGTCGCGGCCAGCCGGCCGCCGGGGCTGCCGGACGCCACCCCCTTGGTGGGCGTCGGGCCACCGTGCAGCCCGGGGCCGCTCGAGCTGGTCGTGGCCTTGCCGCCGAAGTCCAGGACCCATACCCCTCGCCCGTACGCACTGGCGGTGAGGTAGCGGCCGGACCGATCGAGGTCTAGGTCGAACATGCGCACCTGGGGCAGCGCCTTGCCGAGCCGCGCCCAGGACTTGCCGGTTCGCGGACCGATGAAGACACCGTTGTCGGTGGCGACGATGAGCTGGCCGTTGCGGACGACGACGTCCCGGGTGTTGCTGCCAGGCAGGTTGCCGGTGATGTCGGTGAAGTGGTCGCCCGCGTCGTGGCTGACCATGAGCCTCGCCGAGCCGACCACCCGCTTGTCGAGCCCGACCAGGCTGTTCTCGTTCAGCGTCACGTAGATGGTGCGGACGTCGGTCGGGTCGATGGTGACGGTCCAGACGCCCACGTGCGGCAGCCCGA
>JAOPVZ010000093.1 GCA_025965935.1 Frankiales bacterium
GCCTGGAACACGTGCGTCCCGCCGTAGACGTAGACGTGGGTGCCGACGCCGATCTGGCCGAGCAGCCAGGTGCCGTTGGCTCGGGAGACGCGGATGCAGCCGTGCGAGGCGGGGTAGCCCGGGACGCTGCCGGAGCCGTGGATGGCCCAGCCCTTGTAGAAGTACTCCGGGTCGTAGAGCGTGCCGAGGTCCGCGACCCGGACGCCGACGATGCGGCGCTGGATGACGTAGTGCCCGACCGGGGTGAGCGCCGTGGCGCGGTGGCCGCTCTTCGTGAAGTAGTGGGCGCCGCTGCCCGAGCTCACCGCCAGGACCTCGGAGATGCGGTTGTCCTTGACGAGGTAGAGCACCTGCCTGGTGAGGTCGACCTCGACGCGGACGCCGGATCCGCTGCCCTTGAGCTTCGGCAGAGCAGCGGGGCTCTTCAGCGCGGCGAGCGTCTTCTTGCCGACCACCCCGTCGCCGTAGAGGCCGTTGACCTTCTGGAAGGCGGCCACCGCGCTGGCGAAGCCGGCGCCGGCCTCCCCGTCGATCGGGCCGAGGTAGAACAGCCCCGCCAGCTGGCGCTGGATGCTCTTGACGTCGTACGACGGACGCGCGGGTGACGGGCTGGCGGTCGGTGACGAGGAGGGCTGCTGCGTCGTCGGTGCGGTCGTGGGTGCGTCAGTGACGACGGGAGCGGCCGGGGTCGTCACGACGGGTGGGGTTGCGGTCGGGCCGGCGACCTGCGCGGCGCCGGTGTCGTTGCACGCGGCGGCGAGCAGCAGGGCCAGGGCGGCCAGGGACAGGCGGCGCGTCGTCCGCATCGTGGTGGTCACTCCCCGTAGACGCCGGCGGCATGCGTTGAGTTGCCGCCGGGGGTGCCACCGTAACCGAGTCGAGACCTCTCAGAGGGGACCCGTGAGGTAGCGCTGCAGTGTCTTTCCCATCACCGGCGCGAGCTGGTCCGGGCTCGCGGAGGCGATGGGCTCGAGCTTGAGGACGTAGCGGGTCATCGCGAGACCGACGACCTGGGAGGCCAGGAGAGCGGCCCGCCGGTCGGGCTGGTCGCCGCCGGCACCGTGCGCCAGTGGCCGCAGGATGACGCGCAGCAGCAGCTCGCGGAGCTTGGCGGCGCTGTCCTCGTGCGACACGGCACTGCGCAGCATCGCGAGCATCGGCCCCTGCCCGGGGGTGCTGTCCCAGACGAGCAGGAAGGTGCGCACGATCCGCTCACCGAGGCTGCCCACCCCTCCGGCGAGCAGCCCGTCGACGAGGGCGCCGGGCTCCACCGGCAGCTCGATGGCGGCCTCGAACAACCCGTCCTTGCTGCCGAAGAAGTGCGTCACCAGCGACGGGTCGACGCCCGCGGTGCGGGCCACGCTCCGCAGCGAGGTGGCCGCGTAGCCCTGGGTCGCGAAGGCCTCCTTCGCCGCGGCGAGGATCGCCTCGCGGGTGCCGCTCTCGCCGGGCCGCCTGCCGGCAGGCTGGCCGGTCACGCGGTGCGCCGCTGCAGGGTCGCGGCACCCAGGCAGAGGGCCAGCACCGAGGCGCCTGCGACGACGAGGAGGTCGCGCGCCAGGTCGCCCGTCACCGAGGAGGTGCGGGCCAGCTCCTGCATGCCGTCCACGGCGTAGGTCAGCGGGAACACGTCGGAGGCCCAACGCAGCGGTGCGGCCATCGTCGTGCGCGCCGCGAACAGTCCGCACAGCAGCAGCTGGGGCAGCACGACCGCCGGCAGGAACTGCACGGCCTGGAACTCGCTGCGCGCGAAGGCCGAGAGGAACAGCCCGAGCGCCATGCCGAGCAGGGCGTCGAGGACGGCCAGCAGGACCACGAGCCCTGGGCCTGCGGTGAGGTCGAGGCCGAGCAGGCCGAGGGCGACGGCCGAGGCGATCGTGGTCTGCACGACGGCGACGGCGCCGAACGCGACGGCGTAGCCGACGAGGAGGTCGCCCTTGCCGAGCGGGGTCGTGAGCAGCCGCTCGAGCGTGCCGCTCGTCCGCTCGCGCAGCATCGCGACCGAGGTGACCAGGAACATCGTGATGAAGGGGAACAGCGCGAGCAGCGGTCCGCCGACGGTGTCGAAGACGAGTGGCTTGTCGTCGTAGACGTAGCGGAGCAGCGTGAGCAGCAGCACCGGTACGAGGAGCAGCAGGGCGACCGTGCGGTGGTCGCGCCGCAGCTGACTGAGCACGCGCCGGGCCGTGGCGAGCGTGACGCGGGTGCTCATGACGCCAGGGCCAAGGAAAGGAAGGCGCCCTCGACGTCCTCGGCGCCAGTGGCGCTCAGCAGGCCCGCGGGGGAGTCGTCGGCGACGAGCCGTCCGTCCCGCATCAGCAGCAACCGGTCGCAGCGGGTGGCCTCGTCCATGACGTGGCTGCTGACGAGGATCGTCGTCCCGCCGTCCGCGAGGACGCGGAACAGCTGCCAGAGGTCACGGCGCAGGACCGGGTCGAGGCCGACGGTCGGCTCGTCGAGGACGAGCAGCTCGGGTTCGCCGAGCAGCGCGGTGGCGAGCGAGACGCGGGCACGCTCGCCGCCCGAGAGCGTCTGGACGAGCTGGCCCCTGCGATCGGCCAGGCCCACCTGCTCGAGGACCTCGTCCGCGCGGTCCGAGCCGAGCACGCGCGCGAAGTAGTCGAGGTTCTCGCCGACCGACAGGTCGGTGTAGACCGCGGGGGCCTGGGTCACGTAGCCGACCCGGCGCCGCAGCTCTGCCGTGCCGGCGGGGAAGCCGAGGACGGTCACGGTCCCCGAGATCCCGGACTGCACCCCCACCAGGGCCCGCATCAGGGTGGTCTTGCCGCACCCCGACGGGCCGAGCAGCCCGGTGATGCGGGACGGCTCGAGCGTGAAGTCCAGGCCGTGCAGCACCTCGGTCCGCCCGCGCACGAC
>JAOPVZ010000190.1 GCA_025965935.1 Frankiales bacterium
GCGACGTAGAGCGTGCGCAGACCGGCCACCTCGTTGAGCGCCTCCTCGATCACGAGCTCGGGCATCACGACCACGCAGCCGTCGTACTCGAGGCCCTTCACCTGCCAGGTGTCGACGAGGGCGACCCGTGGGTCCTCGAAGGTCCACGCCGACCGCAGCGACCGCGGGACGACCACCCCCACCGTGCCGGTGACCTGGCCGAGCAGCGTCGTCACGGCTGCCGGCACGTCATCGGGAGTTCCCTTGATCCACAAGGGATCTACGCCCGTTGCGCGGACAGCCGCCGGAGCGATTGCGTTGTGGTCGATCCGCCACAGGACGCGGGCAGCGAGCTCGGCGATCTCGGTGCTGGTGCGGTAGTTGGTCGACAGCTCGGTGTTTCGGATGCGGGCCTTTCCCAGCACCCCGTCCATGGCGCGCCGCACCTCGTCGAGGTCCGGCCAGGCGGACTGGGCCCAGTCACCGACGATCGTCCAGGTCGCGCCTCTCGCCCGGCGCCCCAGCATCCGCCACTGCATGGGAGTCACGTCCTGCGCCTCGTCGACGACGACGTGGGCGTAGGTGCGGTAGTCGGCCTCGAGCACCGGGACCCGCGCCGAGGAGCGGGTGCGGTCGGCGAAGGTCGTGACCTCGTGCACGGCGGCGAGCGCCTCGAGCTCGGCCAGCTCGTCCCAGTCGTCGTCTGACGGCTCCGGGTCGGGCGGCGGGCCTAGCAGCGCAGCCAGTTCGTCGAGCAGCGCCGCGTCGGCTGCGCTCAGCGACGACTCCGGCCAGCTCCGGGCGAGCACCGCCTGCTCCCTGTCGTCGTACAGGCCCTTGGCGACCTTGCCGAGCGGGACGTCCCCGGTCCGCAGCGCAGTCAGCACCTCGACGGGATGCAGGACCGGCCAGGCCCGGTCGACCTCCCGGACGAACTGCGGCTCCTCCCGCAGCCAGCGACCGAAGTCCTCACGGTCGCCGGGCTCCTCCTTCTGGGCGCCCGGCCGCCGGTCCCACTGCCGCCACAGCACGTCGACGAGAGCCGCGAGGTAGGCGGCCCGGCCCGCGTTGTGGCTGCGTGGCGAGCGGCTGACCTGCGTCTTGCGGCGAAGCATCTCCTCGACGGAGAGCACGATCGGGTGTCCCCACCGGGTGAGCTCGACGTCGCGCAGCCGCTGCGCGCCGGACAGGTGCCGCACGGCGCGCTTGAGCAGGCTGACCATGCGCTCGCTGCCCTTGGCGGCGGCCGCCGCCGCGTCGTCGTCCCCGTCCAGGGTCAGCCCCTTGGGGAGCACCGGCACACTGCCCAGGTCGGACAGCCGCACGCTGGTCTCGCCGAGCGAGGGCAGGACGGCGCCGATGTAGTCGATGAACACCGACGAGGGGCCGACGACCAGGACGCCCCGCCGGGAGTACCACTCGCGGCGGGCGTACATGAGGTAGGCGACCCGGTGCAGGGCGACGGCGGTCTTGCCCGTGCCCGGGCCACCGGTGACCAGCAGGGCACCGTCGTCCGGCGCACGCACGGCCAGGTCCTGCTCGCGCTGGATGGTGGCGACGATGTCGCGCATTTGCGGTCCGCGCTCGCGGGAGACCGCAGCGAGGAAGGCACCGTCGCCGATCACGGTCCCGTCGAGCTGGGCACCCGGGTCGAGCAGCTCGTCCTCCACCCCGACCACCCGCGGTCCGCGGCACGTGATGGTGCGGCGCCGGACGACGCCGAGCGGGTCGGCCGCGGTCGCCCGGTAGAACGGCGCCGCCGCCGGCGCGCGCCAGTCCACCACGATCGGCTCCTGGTCCTCCGTCCTCAGCCCGAGCCGGCCGATGTGCAGCGCGGCTCCCTCGAGGACGTCCAGCCGCCCGAAGACCAGCCCCTCCCCCGCGGCGTCGAGGTCCACGCGGCGCGCCGCAGCGGCCAGCGCCTGGACGTCGCGCTCGTAGACCGCCTGCGGCGTGCGGACGCCCGGCGCCCGAAGCGAGTCGCGCTCCCGTTGCGCCGCTTCCACGCGGAGCACGTCGAGCCGGGCGAGCGCGCGGTCCACCACGGCCTGCTCGCGCTCGACCTCGCGCGTCAGCTCCGACACCAGCCACCCACCTCAAAGCGCTCACGGTACGTCCGCCCGGACCTGCAGACGGGCGCATCAGTCTGCCGTAAGGGGGCACACTGTCGCTTTCCTGCCAGTTTGCCGTGAACCCCGAGGAGGATCCCGCCGTGCCCTTCCACCCCGCCCGACTCGTCGCCGGCACGCTCGTGCTCGCCCTCCCGCTCGCCGCAGCGGCCGGCTGCGGCGCCGTGAAGAAGCGCAGCATCAAGCAGGAGCTGACCTCGGCCCGCAGCCACCTCGCGGACAGCTCCGCCGCCTCGTTCACGCTGCGCCTGGAGGACAAGCAGGGCTCGCTCGCCGCGCTGGCCAAGAAGAGCGGTGACGTCCCGGACGCCGCCGTCAAGGACCTGCTCGGCGGCAGCGTGACCTACACGTTCGACGCGAAGAGCGCCCAGCAGCTCAAGGGCGTCGACCCGTCCTCCTCGACAGCGGAGCTGAAGAAGGCGCTCGCGGGCGTGCGGTTCGCGCTGGCCGTCAAGGATGCCAAGGCGACGGTCGCCGAGCTCCGCCTCGTGGACTCGACGCTGTTCGCCCGGGTCGACATCGCAGAGATCGACCGGGTCGCCAAGGAGGCGGGCAGCGACGGCGTCGCCGCCTCCTTCGACGACGCGATCGCCTCGGCGCCCGCCGAGTACCGGCCCGCGCTGCGCGACCTGAAGGCGGGCAAGTGGCTGAAGCTCCCGCTGGCCGGCTACCTCGCGAAGCTCAAGGACGCCGTGGGCTCCTTGCCGACGCCGTCGCCGGGCAAGAGCGGCGACCTGCAGAAGACCCGCGACGACCTGATGACTGCGCTCAAGCCCTACGTCTCGGTCACCGACGCCAACGACAGCTCCTCGAAGCGGGTCCTCGACGTCAACGTCGCTGCCCGTCCGGCGCTGAAGGCGGCCCTCGCCGTCCTCAAGCGCTCCAAGGGCCTGCCCTTCGCCAGTGCGCTGCAGGACGTGCAGGCGTCCGCCATCGACAAGAACATCGCCGACGGCAAGGTGCACGGCACCATCACCCTCGCCGACGGGCACCTCACCCAGGTCTCGCTCGACCTCGAGTCGATCCGTGCCCTCGACCCGCACAAGAGCTCCGACAGCCTGGCGGGCAGCAGCGTCGTCGTCGACGTCGACGACAGCGCCGACCAGGTGACGGCCCCCGCCGACGGCGTCTCGAGCGTCGACGTGAAGGCGCTGGTCGACGACCTGTTCAAGAACCTCAGCCAAGGACTGAGCGGCCGGGTGTCCATGGGGGTCAGCTCCTGACACATCACCCGATGGGGTGACGCGGTTCCTTGATCGTCCGTCGAGAAATCGGACATGCGTGTCCTTCTCGGCGCAACTGCCGCGGCCCTCGTCGCCCTCCTCGCCTCGCCTGCTGCCGCGGCGACGGGCGTCGACACGACCGGCAACGCCTACAGCACCGACCGGGTCGTCGTCCCGATGACCTTCCCGGTGCTGGGCGCGACCAGCTTCAGCGACACCTTCCTGGCGTGCCGGTCGGGCTGCGCCCGCAAGCACCTGGGCCAGGACCTGATGGGCGCCAAGATGTCACCGCTGGTCGCTGCCTGCAGCGGCACGGTCGTCACGCTCCAGCGCGAGACCCACGTCGGCGGCGGCAACTACCTGGGCATCGCCTGCGACACCGGCGCCGCCAAGGGCTGGAGCGCCATGTACCTGCACGTCAACAACGACACCCCCGGCACCGACGACGGCAAGGGCACCGGGCAGTGGTCGTTCCCCGCCGGCATCGCGCAGGGCGTCCGGGTGCTGCAGGGCCAGCTCGTCGGGTGGCGCGGCGACTCCGGCGACGCCGAGAGCACCGGCCCGCACCTGCACTTCGAGCTGCGCAAGGGCACCGGCTGGAACGGCACGGTCTACAACCCGTACGCGACGCTGCGAGCCGCGCACCACATCGCAGCACCGACGGCGAGCGGACCGCACCCCGAGGGCACCCTGCTCAAGACCCCGGCCGGCGGCTACTACGTCGTGCAGGGCGGCAAGTCCTACGGCGTGAGCACAGCGGTGCGCACCGCGAACGCCCTCAGCGCGGCTTCCGCCGTCGCGGTCTCCTGGCCCGAGATCGGGCTGTACCCGTACGCCGGTCGTCTGCCGCTGCGCTCCGGTGCGCTCGTCAAGGACCCGACCGGCGCCGTCTGGCGGGTGTCGGGCAGCACCCGCTTCCCGGCCGTGCCGCTTCCCGGCCAGGCGGTCAGCCCGGTCGAGGGCACCGATCTCGGCGGCGTGCGCCCTGTCGCCGTACCGGAGTCGCCGTTGTTCCCCGGGCTGCTGGTCAGGGTCGGCGGTCTGCTGCAGCAGGTCGGTGACGACGGTGCGCTGCACCGGGTCGGCGCGTTCGCCGCGGCGTCCTGGGGCCTCAAGGCGGCCGACGCGGTCGACCTGCCCGCCGACACCCAGCTGCCCACGCAGGGCGCCGACCTCGGCCTGCGCGACGGTACCCTCGTCAGCGCCTACAAGACCGGCGTCGGTGTCGTCTCCGGCGGGCTGTTCCGGCGGCTCTGGGACACCCGCGAGGTCAACGCCTACGGGTACGCCGGAAAGCCTCGCCTCGCCGTCCTGGCCTCCGCCGTCAGCGGGCTCGCGACCGGAGAGATCGCGGGAACTGCGTCGAGCGGCTGGCACCGCTAGCAGGAACCGGCACCGGGGCGGCGAACCAGTCGGCATGCGCCGTCCCCTGCTCTGCGCCGCGGCCCTCGCCGCAGCAGCCTCCGCCGCACTGGTCACCCCGTCGAGCGGCGCTCCCGCGACCCCGCGGCTGGTCTTCGGCCCGAACACCTACGCCTACGTCGCCGACTACGGCGAGCCGAGCATCGCGATCGCTCCCGACGGCACGGTCTACGCGAGCACGCCGGGCGACGGTGGTGCGGTGCTGGCCCGCAGCGACGACAAGGGCCGGACCTGGACGAAGCTGCCGACCGCCGTGAGCACCGCGACCCAGGCGGCGCTCAAGGGAGGCGACTCCGACGTGGTCGTCGCGAAGGACGGCACCGTCTTCGCGGCCGACCTGAACGTCGACGGCATCACTGTGTTCCGCTCCACCGACAAGGGCGCGCACTTCCCGCAGCAGGCCTTCATCAACTCGACCTCGGACCGCGAGTGGCTGGCGGTCACCGGCCCGCACGGCGAGAACGTCTACGTCGTCTGGCACGAGATCGCCACCGGCACCATGCTCGGCGCCATCAGCCACGACTCGGGCAAGACGTTCGGCGTGCCGCAGGTTCTCTACAGCAACGCCGGCACCACGGCCGAGAGCGTGCACGACGGCACGGCCATCGGCGGCGTCAGCACCGACAGCCGTGGCCGGGTCTTCGTCAGCTACGCGACCAGCCGCATGACGACCACCGACACCACCTACGGCACGCCGCCGGTCGACAGCGTGCACGTGTCTGTGCTGGAGCCGGAGTCCTCGACCTGGCACGACTACCCGGTCAACCCCGGCGCCGACGACGCGAACTACGGCAACTTCTGGATGGCCACCGGGGTCGACCGCGGAGACAACGTCTACGCCGTCTACAGCGGTTACGCGCACAAGGGCGAGCCGATGCACGTGTGGCTCCAGGAGTCGACCGACCACGGCAAGACGTGGACCAAGCCGTTCGCCGTCGACGACGTGCTCCCCGGCCCGGTCGGGCAGGACCTGTTCGGCTGGGTCGCCGGCGGCGGCAAGGGTGTCGCCGTCGTCAGCTGGTACCACACGACCGCCGGCAACAAGGACGCCGCGGGCATCGACTGGACGGTCCCGGTGGCGCAGGTCCGCGGCCTGACGACGGGCCAACCCTCGGTCGTCTACGGCCTCGCCAGCAACCACTCGGTGCACCACGGCCCGATCTGCACCCTCGGCACCTTCTGCGGCATCCTGCCCGGCTCCAGCACCGACCGGAGCCTGCTCGACTTCTTCAAGGTCGCGGTGGCACCGGACGGCATGCCCGCCGTGACGTGGAGCGACAACAACCGCGTCGGCGGCGACGCGAAGACCGGCGTCGGGTACGCGCGCCAGGTCGCCGGCCCCAGCGCCTTCGCCGAGACGCTGCCCTCGACGGCGGTCCCGCCTCCGAAGAAGCCGAGCACTCCCGCCGTACCCGCGAAGCCTGGGCAGGCAGAGGGCCCGCTGGCCGCCACCGGTCTGGGGGGCGCTGCCCCGCTCGCTGCCCTGGTGCTGATCGGGTGCGCCGTGGTGCTGCGTCGGCGCTCCTCCGCCCGCGACGCGAAGCGGGTTCCCTAGTCTGACCCGGTGAGCCCCTCGCGATCCGGTACTGCGTACGGGATCGCGGCTTATGCCCTGTGGGGGTTGTTTCCGCTCTTCTGGCCGCTGCTCGAGCCGGCTGGTCCGCTCGAGGTCCTGGCGCACCGGGTGCTCTGGTCGCTGGTCGTGGTGGGTGCGCTGCTCGCCTTCGGCGCCGCATCGGTCCGTGGCCTGCGCCGCGACCAGGTGCTCCGGCTGTCCGTGGCGGCCGTCCTGCTGGCGGTCAACTGGGGCACCTACATCTACGGCGTCAACAGCGGGCAGGTCGTGGAGACCTCCCTCGGCTACTTCATCAACCCGCTGGTCAGTGTCGGGCTCGGGGTCGTGGTGCTCGGCGAACGGCTGCGGCCTGTCCAACAGGTCGCGATCGGCATCGCCTGCGTCGCGGTCGTGGTCCTCACGATCGAGGCCGGCCACCCGCCGGTGCTCGCCCTGGTGCTGGCGTTCTCGTTCGGCACCTACGGGCTTCTGAAGAAGCAAGCGAACGTGGGAGCGGTCGCCTCGCTCGCGGTCGAGACCGCGGTCCTCGCCCCGGTCGCCCTCGGGTACGTCCTGGTGCTCGCCGCGGTGGGCGACTCGACGTTCGCCTCGCACGGCGCCGACCATGCGCTGCTGCTCGCCTCCGCCGGACTCGTGACCACGGTGCCGCTGCTGGCCTTCGGGGCCGCGGCCACCCGCATCCCGCTGTCCACCCTGGGCGTGCTGCAGTACCTGGCGCCGACGCTGCAGCTGTTCTGCGGGCTGTTCGTGGCCCACGAGGCGTTCGGCGTCCCGCAGGCGGTGGGCTTCGGGCTGGTGTGGGTCGCGCTCATCTTGTTCACCTCCGACCTGGTGCGGTCCCATCGCCGGCCCGTCGTCGTGGCGGCGGCGTGAACCTCTCCGAGCTGACGACGCTGCGGCTCGGCGGCCCGGCCCGCTCGCTGGTCGTGTGCGAGTCCGAGGCCGAGCTCGTCGAGGCCGCCCGCGACGGCGTCCTGGTCCTCGGCGGCGGGTCCAACGTCGTACCGCCCGACGACGGCCTCGACGAGGTCGCCCTGGTGCGCACCACCGGCTTCCAGCGGTACGGCGGGAAGGTGGTCGTGGACGCAGGGGTGACCTGGGACGAGCTGGTCGTCCGCACCCTCGAGGCCGGCCTCACCGGCCTGGAGGCGATGTCGGGCATACCCGGCACCGTCGGGGCGAGCCCGGTGCAGAACGTCGGGGCCTACGGCGCGGAGGTCGCCTCCGTCATCCGCACCGTCAGGGTGCTCGATCGCACCACTGGTGTGGTCGCCGACCTGCCTGCGGCGGCGTGCGGGTTCGCCTACCGGACGAGTGCCTTCAAGCAGTCACCGGCCCGCTGGGTGGTGCTCTCGGTCGAGCTCGAGCTGGGCACCGACCCCGAGCCGGTGAGGTATGCCGAGCTGGCCCGCCTCCTCGGCGTCGACCTCGGTGAGGCCGCGCCCGCGATGGCCGTCCGCGAGGCCGTGCTGCACCTGCGCCGGTCGAAGGGGATGGTGCTCGACCCGTCCGACCCCGACAGCGTGAGCGCGGGCTCCTTCTTCACCAACCCCCTGGTCGAGGTGGCGCCCGAAGGAGCCCCCTGCTGGCCGGACCCGTCCGGGCTGGTCAAGGTGAGCGCGGCGTGGCTCATCGAGCAGAGCGGCTTCCAGAAGGGCTGGGGGGACGGCCGCGTCGGGCTGTCGACGAAGCACACGCTCGCGCTCGTCAACCGCGGTGGCGGGACCACAGCGGAGCTGCTCACCGTCGCCCGCGAGATCCGCGACGGTGTGCAGACCCTCTTCGGGATCACGCTGGTGAACGAGCCCGTGATCGTCGGCGGCTCCCTCTAGTCCCAGGGACCGGGCCACGGCGTGGGGGCCTCGCCCTGGGTCTGCCGCACGAACTCCTCGATGTACCAGCGGGAGAAGTCGGCCTGCTCCTTCGGCTGGGCGAGAGTGAGCAGCTCGGAGCGGCAGTACTCCTCCGCCTCGTCGAGCAGGGCCCGCATGCTCGCCGCGTCGGGCCCGACGGACCGCGGCACCTGGTAGGTCAGGTCCATCCGGTCGCGGCCGGCGGCGAGGGCCTGCTCGCGGTCGTCGTCGGGCCGGTGGCCCGCCGCGCCGTACTGCTGTCCGAGCACCTGCACGAGCTCGGTGAGCCGCTGCGGCAGCGCCGGCGGGTCGGGGGCGAGGGCGAGCAGTGCCATCTCGCGCATGAGCTCGTCGTGGTGCTCCGCGGCGCGGTGCCAGAGCTTGAGCGGCGCGTCCAGCAGCACGACCGTCACCAGAGCGTCCCCGTCGTCTCTGGCGTACCGACCCAAGGGGCTGCCCATGGCGTGCAAGGTAACGCCGGCGGCGGCTGCCGTCCCCTCGCCCGACCGGGTCAGACCGGCAGGACCTCCTTGGCCCGCTCGGCTGCCTTGGCGACTGCCGGGCCGGCGGAGGCGCGGGCCTTCTCGAGGGCGGGAACCGCGGCGTCACGCGCGCGCTCCAGAGCGGGTCCGGCCGAGTGCGCGGCCGTGAGCGCGCGGGCACCCGCGAGGGCGGCGATCGGACCGGCGACCTCCGCAGCCCGTGCACCTGCGCCTCGCACCGTGCCACGCAGAACCTGCGACGGCTTCTGCTGCTCCTCGTGCAGGGCGGACGAGGCGAGCACCGCGCCGGTCAGCCCGGGGATGGCCCACTGCAGGGCCTTCAGCTGCTTCTGGGCCTTCGCGACCTCCGGCGGAGTCAGCGCGTTGGGCTCGGTCGCGCCCTCGACCGGCACAG
>JAOPVZ010000222.1 GCA_025965935.1 Frankiales bacterium
GGGGTCAGACCTCGAGGACGACGGGGATGATCATCGGGCGGCGGCGGTAGGTGTCGCTGACCCAGCGGCCGAGGACCCGGCGGCACTGCTGGCCGAGCTGGTAGGCGTCGGAGACGCCCTCGCCCGCCGCCCGGTCGAGCTCCGCCTCGAGCAGCGGCAGCACGTCGTCGAACGCCTTGGGGTCGTCCGTGAAGCCGCGGGCACCGATCTGCGGCGCGCCGGTGATCTTGCCGGTGACCGAGTCGACCGCCAGCGTGAGGGAGATGAAGCCCTCCTCGCCGAGGATCCGGCGGTCGCGCAGCGTCGACTCGCCGACGTCACCGACCTCGAGCCCGTCGACGTAGACGTAGCCGCACGGGACGCTGCCGACGATCGACGCCCGGCCGTCGACCAGGTCGACGACGACGCCGTCCTCAGCGAGCACGACGTTGTCCACGCCGGTCAGCCGGCCGAGCTCGGCGTGCGCCCGCAGGTGCCGCCACTCGCCGTGGATCGGCATCAGGTTCGAGGGCTTGACGGCGTTGAGGAGGTACAGCAGCTCACCGGCCGGCGCGTGTCCGCTGACGTGCACCTTGGCGACACCCTTGTGCACGACGCGGGCGCCCCACCGCGACAGCCCGTTGATGACCCGGTAGACGGCGTTCTCGTTGCCGGGGATGAGCGACGACGCGAGGACGACCGTGTCGTGCTCGTCGATCCGGATCTGGTGGTGGCTGCGGTTGGCCATCCGGGACAGCGCAGACAGCGGCTCGCCCTGCGAGCCGGTGGAGACGAGCAGCACCCTCGAGGGCTCCAGCCGCTCGACCTCCTTCATCTCGACGACGATGCCGTCGGGGATGCGGAGCAGGCCGAGGTCGGAGGCGACGCCCATGTTGCGCACCATGGAGCGGCCCACGAAGGCGACCTTGCGGCCGTGCCTCTCGGCGGCGTCGAGGACCTGCTGCACCCGGTGCACGTGCGAGGCGAAGCAGGCCACGACGACCCGGCCGCGCGCGGTGCGGACGACGTCGTCGAGGATCGGGCCGATCTCGCGCTCGGGCGTGACGAAGCCCGGCACCTCGGCGTTCGTGGAGTCCGACAGCAGCAGGTCGACGCCCTCCTGGCCGAGCCGCGCGAAGCCGCCGAGGTCGGTGAGCCGGCCGTCGAGCGGCAGCTGGTCCATCTTGAAGTCACCGGTGTGCAGCACGAGCCCAGCCGGCGTGCGGATGGCCACGGCCATCGCATCGGGGATCGAGTGGTTGACCGCGAAGAACTCCACGTCGAACGGCCCGAGAGCGACGTGGTCGCCCTCGACCACCTCGTCGACGACCGGGTCGATGCGGTGCTCGCGCAGCTTCGCCTTCAGCAGCGCGAGGGTGAAGCGGCTACCCACGATCGGCAGGTCGCGGCGCTCGCGCAGCAGGTACGGGACGGCACCCACGTGGTCCTCGTGGCCGTGCGTCAGCACGACCGCGACCACGTCGTCGAGCCGGTCCCGGATGTAGGCGAAGTCCGGCAGGATCAGGTCGACACCGGGCTGCTCGGTCTCCGGGAAGAGCACGCCGCAGTCGACGATCAGCAGCTTGTCGTCGTACTCGAAGACCGTCATGTTGCGGCCGATCTCGCCGAGCCCGCCGAGCGCCACGACCCGCAGACCGCCCGCCGGCAGCGGCGGTGGCGGACCGAGCTCCGGGTGCGGGTGACTCAAGCCAGGACCCCGGCCGCGACCAGGTCGGCGCGCAGCACGTCGCGCTCCGCGTCGGTGGCGGCGACCAGCGGCAGCCGCACCCCGCCGACCGGGAAGCCGAGCAGGTCGAGGGCGGCCTTCACCAGGATGGTCCCCTGGGTGCGGAAGATGCCCGAGTAGATCGGCAGCAGCTCTTCATGCAGCGCCCGGGCGCGCGCCACGTCACCGGCGACGAACGCCTCCACCAGCTCGCGGGTGCGGGTGGCGCTGACGTGCGTCGACGTGCCCACGACGCCGACGGCACCGATCGACAGCATCGGCAGCGTCCACGGGTCGTGGCCGCAGTAGTAGGCGAGGTCCGTGCGCGACAGCACCCACGAGGTGGCCTCGAGGTCGAGCTTGGCGTCCTTGAGGGCGACCACCCGCTCGTGCTCGGCCAGCCGCACGATGGTCTCGGTCGCGAGCGCGATGCCGCTGCGACCCGGGATGTCGTAGAGCATCACCGGCAGGTCGACCGCCTCGACGACCTCGCGGGTGTGGGCGATCACGCCTTCCTGCGGCGGCTTGTTGTAGTAGGGCGTGACGACGAGAACGCCTGCGGCGCCGGCCTTCTCGGCCGTGCGGGCCAGCTCGACGCTGTGCGCGGTGTTGTTGGTGCCGACGCCGGCGACCACCGAGGCGCGGTCGCCGACCGCGTCGATGACGGCACGCAGCAGCTGCTCCTTCTCGGCGTCCGACGTGGTGGGGGCCTCTCCCGTCGTACCGCTGATGACGAGACCGTCGTTGCCCTGCTCGACCAGCCGGACGGCGAGCTCCGCCGCCCGATCGGCGTCGAGCGCGCCGTCGGCCGTGAACGGCGTGACCATGGCGGTCAGCACGCGGCCGAAGGGAGTCATGCGGGAAACGCTATCCCTCGGCGACGAGCGGGCTCGACGCGACCTCGGAGCCGTCCGGCAGCGCGCTGATGCTGAAGTCGCTGAAGACGTGCGGGGCGACCCGCTGCAGCTCGCGCAGCATCGCGATGGCCAGCTCGCGGATCTCGACGTCGGCGTGCTCGCTGGCGCGCATCGCCACGAAGTGCCGCATCGCGCGGTAGTTGCCGGTCACGACGATCCGCGTCTCGGTCGCGTTGGGCAGCACGGCGCGGGCGGCCTGGCGGGCCTGCTTGCGGCGCGCGGTGACGTTCTCGACGTCGGCGAACTTCTTCTCCAGGCCCTCGAGCAGCTTCGTGTACGACGACAGCGCCGCCTCCGACGCCTGCTCGAACAGGGCGTGCAGCTCGGGGTCCTCCGCGATGACACCGGGCTCGACCATCGCCGCGTCGCGCTCCGGCACGTAGCGCTGCGAGAGCTGGCTGTAGGAGAAGTGCCGGTGCCGGATGAGCTCGTGGGTCAGCGAGCGGCTGATGCCGGTGAGGTAGAACGACACGCTGCCGTGCTCGAGCACGGACAGGTGGCCGACCTCCAGGATGTGCCGCAGGTAGCCCTCGTTGGTGGCCGTGGACGGGTTGGGCTTGGCCCAGCTCTGGTAGCACGCCCGGCCGGCGAACTCCGCGAGCGCCTGGCCGCCGTCCACATCGGTCTCCCACGGCACGTCCACCGGCGGGTCGAAGTGGGTGTAGCCGATGACCTGGACCTTGAGCGGGGCGAGCGCGACCACGAGCGGTTCTCCGGGGCTTGGTGCGGGCCGCGGGTGAGGAAGAGCGGCTGGCACCCAGGGTAGCCGCCGGCGACGGTGCCGGCGTGGCAGCCGCGCCGGGTTGACGTGATGCCAGCATGGTGTCACAGTGACGTCATGACGACATCGTGCGACACCACTTCGACATCAGGCGCGGGGTCCTGATGGAGCTGTCCCCCCACGTCGCAGCACTGCGGGCGGACCTGTCCGCCGCCGCGGC
>JAOPVZ010000244.1 GCA_025965935.1 Frankiales bacterium
TTGCCCGTGACGGTGCAGACGACCCGCTCGCCGCGCTCGACGTGGCCGGAGTCGCGGGCCTGCAGCAGGCCGGCGACCGACGCCGCGGAGGCGGGCTCCACGAAGACGGCTTCCTTGCGGGCGAGCAGCTTGTAGGCCGACAGGATCTGCCGGTCGGTGACAGCCTGGATGTCGCCGCCGCTCTCGTCGCGGGCGGCGAGCGCCTCGTTCCAGGAGGCCGGGTTGCCGATCCGGATGGCCGTCGCGATGGTCGACGGCGACTTCACCGCCGCGCCGTTCACGATGGGGGCGGCGCCAGCGGCCTGGAAGCCGAGCATCCGAGGACGCGTGCCGTACTCGGTGTAGCCCTTCCAGTAGGCCGTGATGTTGCCGGCGTTGCCGACCGGCAGGCAGTGCACGTCCGGTGCCGAGCCGAGCACGTCGACGATCTCGAACGCTGCCGTCTTCTGCCCCTCGATGCGGAACGGGTTGACCGAATTGACGAGGGTGACGGGGTAGTTCTTCGACAGGTCCCGGCACAGGTCGAGGCAGTCATCGAAGTTGCCTTCGACCTGAAGCAGCTGAGCACCGTGCACGAGGGCCTGGGCCAGCTTGCCGAGAGCGATCTTGCCCTGCGGTACCAGCACGGCGCACGTCATGCCGGCCCGGGCCGCGTAGGCCGCTGCGGAGGCCGAGGTGTTGCCGGTCGAAGCGCAGATCACGGCCTGGCTGCCCTCCTCGAGGGCCTTGCTGATGGCCATGGTCATGCCGCGGTCCTTGAAGGACCCGGTCGGGTTGGCGCCCTCGACCTTCAGCCAGACCTCGCAACCGGTCAGCTCCGACAGGTGCGGTGCCGGGACGAGCGGGGTGCCGCCCTCGAGCAGCGTGATCACCGGCGTCTCGTCGGTCACCGGCAACCGGTCCCGGTACTCCTCGATCAGCCCCCGCCACCCAGCACCCACAGCTACTGCCCCTCCACCCTCATCACGCTCGCGACGTCGCGCACGACGTCCAGGCCTCGCAGCTCCTCCACGACAGCCTGCAGTGCAGCATCCCGTGCCGTGTGCGTGACGACCACCAGCGACGCGTCGTCGCCGTGACCCTCCTGCCGCACCGTGCGGATCGAGACGTCGTGCGCGCTGAAGGTGTTGGCCACGGCGGCGAGGACACCTGCCTTGTCCGCGACGTCGAGGCTCACGTGATAGCGGGTGATCACCTCGCCCATCGGCTGCACCCGGAGGTCGGCGTAGGCCGACTCCCCCGCACCGCGTGCGCCGGACAGCGTGTTGCGGGCCACCGCGACGAGGTCGCCGAGGACAGCGGACGCGGTCGGTGCGCCTCCGGCACCCCGGCCGTAGAACATCAGCTGCCCGGCCGCGGCGGCCTCGACGAAGACGGCGTTGTAGGCCTCGCGCACCGAGGCGAGCGGATGCGTGCGCGGGATCATCGCCGGGTGCACCCGGACGCTGACGCCGTCCCCTTCGCGCTCAGCGATCGCCAGCAGCTTCACGACCGAGCCCATCGCCCTGGCGCTGGCCACATCGGCGGCGCTGACGTCGGAGATGCCCTCGCGGTGCACGTCGGCCGCGGTGACCCTGGTGTGGAAGGCCAGCCCGGCGAGGATGGCGGCCTTGGCGGCCGCGTCGAAGCCCTCGACGTCGGCGGTCGGGTCGGCCTCGGCGTAGCCGAGGGCGGTCGCCTCGTCGAGCGCTTCCTGGAAGCCCATCCCGAGCTCGTCCATGCGGGTCAGGATGTAGTTGGTGGTGCCGTTGACGATGCCCATGACGCGGCTGACGTCGTCGCCGACCAGCGACTCGCGCAGGGGCCGCAGGATCGGGATCGCGCCGGCCGTCGAGGCCTCGTAGTAGAGGTCCGCGCCGCCCTCGAGCGCGGCCTTGTGCAGCGTCGCGCCGTCCTCGGCGAGCAGCGCCTTGTTGGCGGTGACGACGCCCTTCCCCGCCCTGAGCGCGCTGACGATCAGCGTCCGGGCGGGCTCGAGCCCGCCGATCACCTCGACGACCAGGTCCACGTCGTCGCGAGCCACCAGACCGGCTGCGTCGGTGGTGAACAGCGCATCGTCGATGTCGAGGTCGCGACGCTTCTGCAGCCGGCGCACCGCGATGCCGGCCAGCTCCAGCGGCGCCCCGACGCGGGCGGTCAGGTCGTCGGCGTTGGCCTGGAGCATCCGCACGACCTCAGACCCGACGGTGCCGCAGCCCAGCAGGGCGACCCTCACAGCAGCTCCACGGGGTCGAAGACGGTGCTCGTGCAGCACGAGCAGGTGCGGCCTGCCTGCTGCGGGCGCTGCCGCCGTACCGCCAGTCCCAGCGCGGTCACCACGATCAAGAGGTACGCCGAGAGGGCGACCCCACCGAGCGCGCTGACCGCCACTCCGACGGCCGCGAGGACGGCGAGGAGGGCGACCGCGAAGAGCCTGATCATCCGACGTCCAGGGCAAGCAGGTCGTCCTCGGTCTCGCGCCGGACGAGGACACGGCTGGCACCGTCCTTGACGGCGACCACCGGCGGCCGCGGGACGTGGTTGTAGTTCGACGCCATCGAGCGGTGGTAGGCGCCGCTGGCCGGAACGGCGACCAGGTCTCCGGGCGCGAGGTCGGCCGGCAGCGGCACGTCGTGCACGACGATGTCACCGCTCTCGCAGTGCTTCCCGCACAGCGTCACGTTCTTGGGCTCGGCCATTGAGGTGCGGCTGGCCAGGACGGCGGTGTACCGGGCGTCGTAGAGCGCGGTGCGGATGTTGTCGCTCATCCCGCCGTCGACCGACACGTAGGTGCGCAGTCCCGGCAGGTCCTTCACGGTGCCCACTTCGTAGACGGTGACGGTCGTGGGGCCGACGACCGCGCGACCCGGCTCGACCACGACCCGCGGCACCGCGAGACCGGCGTTGGCGCACTCCTTCTCGACGATCATACGAAGGCCGGCTGCGTGGTCGGCGATCGACATCGGGTCATCCGCTGCGGTGTAGGCGATCCCGTGCCCACCGCCCAGGTCCAGCTCGGGCAGCTCGACGCCGTGCTCGTCGCGGATCGCGGCCAGCAGCTCGACCATCCGGTGGGCCGCCAGCGAGAAGCCGTGCGTGTCGAAGATGTGGCTGCCGATGTGGCAGTGGATGCCGACGAGCTCCAGCGCGGGCAGCGTGATGACCCGGCGGCAGGCCTCGGCCGCCGCCCCCGACGCCAGGGAGAACCCGAACTTCTGGTCCTCCTGGCCGGTCTGGACGTACTCGTGGGTGTGCGCCTCGACGCCCGGGGTGACCCGCACGTAGACCCGCTGCCGGATCGACGCCCGCTCGGCCACCGCGGCGAGCCGGACGATCTCCTCGAAGGAGTCGACGACGACGGTGCCGACGCCCGCCTCGACGGCCCGCTCGAGCTCAGCGACCGACTTGTTGTTGCCGTGGAACCAGAGCCGTTTCGGGTCGAAGCCCGCCGCCAGCGCGACTGCGAGCTCACCGCCGGTGCAGACGTCGAGCCCCAGGCCCTCCTCCTGGACGATCCGTACGACCGCCTTGGACAGGAACGCCTTGCCTGCGTACGCCACGTCGGCGCCGCTGGGCCACGCGTCGAACGCCTGCCGCCAGGAGCGGCAGCGGGCCCGCAGGTCGTCCTCGTCGAGCACCAGCAGCGGCGTGCCGTGCTCGGCCACCAGGTCTCGCACGTCGATGCCGCCGAGCGTCAGCACGCCCTCACTGGACCGGGCCGCCGTCGCCGGCCACACCCCGTCGACCAGATCGCTCACATCCGCTCCGGTGCGGTGACGCCGAGCAGGCCGAGACCGTTCTCGAGGACGATGCGGGTGGCCTGCCACAGCTGCAGCCGCGGACCGGCGGTCGGGAGGACCACCTCGTCGCCCTTGGGCAGCACCTGGCAGTCGTCCCAGAACCGCTGCGCCGACTTCGCGACCTGCTCCTCGAGGTAGCGCGCAACCCGGTGCGGTTCGCGCAGGTCGGCCGCGTTGGCGACGACCCGGGGGAACTCGGCGAGGGCGAGCAGCAGCTCGTTCTCGCGAGGGTGCGTCAGGAGCCCGAGGTCGCCGCCCGGCTCGACGCCGAGGTCCCTGGCGTGCCGCAGCACCGAGGCAGCCCGGGTCGCGGCGTACTGCACGTAGAAGACCGGGTTGTCGCTGCTCTTGCGGGCCCAGAGGTCGAGGTCGATGTCGATCTGGCTGTCGGCGCTGGACCGCACCAGGGCGTACCGCGCGGCGTCGACGCCGATCGCGTCGACCAGGTCCTCGAGGCTCACGACGGTGCCGGCGCGCTTGCTCATCCGCAGCGGCTGGCCGTCCTTGACGAGGTTCACCAGCTGGCCGATGAGGATCTCGAGGTTGACGCCGGGGGTGTCGCCGAACGCCGCGCACATCGCCATCAACCGGCCGACGTAGCCGGAGTGGTCGGCGCCCAGCATGATCACACAGCGGTCGAAGCCGCGCTCCCGCTTGTCGAGGTAGTACGCGAGGTCTCCGGAGATGTAGGCGGGCTCGCCGTCGCTCTTGATGACGACCCGGTCCTTGTCGTCGCCGAGGTCGGTCGTGCGCAGCCAGACCGCGCCGTCCTTCTCGTAGATCCGGCCCAGGTTGCGCAGCCGGTCGACGGCCCGCTCGACAGCGCCGGACTCGTGCAGCGAGTTCTCGTGGAAGTACACGTCGAAGTCCACGCCGAACTCGTGCAGCGACTGCCGGATCTCGCCGAACATCAGCTCCACGCCGTGCTCGCGGAAGACCTCCTGCGGGTCCACCGCCGAGAGCGCGTCCGGGTGCTCAGCAAGGACCCGCGCGGCGATCTCGTGGATGTACTCACCGCCGTACCCGTCCTCGGGTGTCGGCTCGCCCTGCGCTGCGGCGAGCAGCGACCGGGCGAACCGGTCGATCTGTGCGCCGTGGTCGTTGAAGTAGTACTCGCGGCTGACCTTCGCACCGCTGGCCTGCAGCAGCCGCGCAAGCGCGTCGCCGACCGCCGCCCACCGGACACCGCCGATGTGGATCGGACCGGTCGGGTTGGCCGAGACGAACTCCAGGTTGATGCTGTGCCCCGACGCCTGGTCGTTGGTCCCGAACGCCGAGCCCGCAGAGATCACGGCGGGTACGACGGAGGCCAGCGCTTCCCCGGCGAGGCGCACGTTCAGGAAGCCCGGCCCAGCCACCTCGACGGTGTCGATGCCGTCGGCTCTCTGCAGCTCGGCGGCCAGCAGGGTCGCGACGTCCCGAGGCGGCTTGGCGGCGGCCTTGGCAAGCGTGAGCGCGACGTTGGTCGCGTAGTCGCCGTGCTCCTTGACCTTGGGGCGCTCCACGACCACCACATCGGGAACCTGAACGCTCAGCGAGCCGTTGTCCACGCAAGCCTGCACGGCCGCGCGAACGGCGGCCTGGAGCTCTGCGGGAGTCACGGTGCGAGGCTACTAGGGCCGTTCCACCTACTATCTCCCCGCTGAACCTTCGAGATCGGACGGATGCACTCCTCATGGCCAGTCGCAAGGACCCTGTCGCTCGGGCCCGTGGGCGCAAGCCCGCTCCGGTCAAGAAGCCGTTCCCCTGGGGGTTCGCATCCGGCGTGCTCGCGCTGGCCCTGTTCCTGGGCGGCATCATCACCTACGCGGCGATGAACGTCAGCCTCGGTGACACGAAGAGCCTGAAGCACCTCGAGCACTCGATCTCCGGGCTGAAGAGCAACCACGGGTTGTCGCGCAACCACATCGACGGCAAGTTCATCGACTACCCGAACCAGAGCACCACACCGCCCGACGGGGGCAACCACAACCCGAACTGGCAGTCGTGCCAGGTCTACACGACGGCGATCGCCAGCGAGCACGCCGTCCACTCCCTCGAGCACGGCGCCGTCTGGGTGACCTACAACCCCAGCACGCTGTCCGCCGCGAACATCACCGCGCTCAAGGCCCTCGTCAGCGGCGATCCGTACCGGCTGATGAGCCCGTACCCGGGCCTGAAGTCCCCCATCAGCCTGCAGGCCTGGGGCGAGCAGCTGTTCGTCGACAAGCCCTCCGACGCCCGCGTCAAAGCGTTCCTGAACGGCTTCACGCAGGGCCCGCAGACCCCTGAGACGGGTGCGAGCTGCGTCGACTACACCGGTGACAAGACCGCCGCCGACGCGACGTTCAACGGCCACGCGTCCGCCAGCGGCACGCCTTCCGGTGCCGCGAAGCCGGGCTCCCCGCCGTCGACCCCGCCCGCGGCGACCGCCACGATCGCGCCGACCCCGACCCCGACCAAGAAGTAGTGGTCAGGCCTCCGGCAGGCCGGCCAGCCTGCGGACCGTCCCGATCAGCTCGTCCGGGTCGAAGGGCTTCGTGAGGTAGGCGTCCACGCCGATCCGGCTGCCCCGCTCCAGGTCGGCCTCCTGGGCGCGCGCCGAGAGCAGGACGACCTTGATGCCGGCCGTCTCCGGGTCCGCCCGGAGCTGGCCGGCGGCCTCCCAGCCGTCGAGCCTCGGCATCATGATGTCGAGGGTGATGACGACCGGGTTGACGTCCTTCACCTTGTCCAGGCAGTCCTGGCCGTCGACCGCCGTGGCCACCTCGAAGCCCTCCAGCTCGAGGTTCACCGTGATGAGCTGCCGGATGACGTCGTCGTCGTCGACCACGAGGACTCGACCGAGGCTGCCTGGCACGGAAGGGAACCTACACAGTCCGGTCCGGCCGCCCTCTCCTGATAGCCTCGACCGATCCCGAGCCCCCGTAGCTCAGGGGATAGAGCACTGCCCTCCGGAGGCAGGGGCGCAGGTTCGAATCCTGCCGGGGGCACCGTAACGGAGAGTAATCAGACAACTACAAAGAGTTGCGGGACGAGATCCGGGCCGTCCCTCGCCTACTGACCCTCGGACATCCGCGTACAGGTTCTGCTTTCCCACTTCCCGTGACCGGACGAGACCGGACGCTTGCATCTGCGTCTGTGGTGGCAGTGTTCCCCAGCCTCGCGGCGGCGCCACAGAAGACCACGTCTTCGTCGAGGCAGTAGACCAGGTGCAGGCCGGGGTGGTCGCTCATCGCTTGCAGACCCATGCAACCTCAGCCAGGTCGGCTTCCGTATTAATGGCATGAGCAGAGACCAGCCCTGATGCGGACGAGCCGCGAGGAGCAGTTCCGGGCGTATGTCGTGAGGTCACGGGCCTCGCTGGTGCGGACCG
>JAOPVZ010000256.1 GCA_025965935.1 Frankiales bacterium
TTGAAGAACACGACCTCGACGAGTCGCAGCCTGACCCGCTGGACGGTCCGGGACCTGGCGAACCACGTCTACACCTTCGGGACCTTCACCCTCGGTGCCGGCAAGAGCGTCACCGTGCACACCGGCAAGGGCGCCAACACCGCAGCGAACCGCTACTGGGGGCTGGGGAGCTACGTCTGGAACAACGACACCGATCGCGCCACCCTCAAGAGCGCTGCCGGCACCACCGTCCACGCCTGCGCCTACAACAGCACCGCCGTGGACTACAAGACCTGCTGACCTCTGCCCGGGCTCGACTGCCGGTGGTTCCCCAGGGCGTGTGGTGGCAGGGTGGGTGACTCCCAGCACGGAGGTGGCGGAGGGAGATCGGCCATGGCGATCACTCGCGGGTTCCGCGGTCGGCGACTGGACGCCGATGTCGAGCTGCCGCCAGGGCAGTACCTGACGCAGGACTTCCCGGTGCTGTCGGCCGGTCCGACGCCACGAATCGATCGGGACTCGTGGGAGTTCACGATCACGACCGAGGCCGGGGCGACGCACAGCTGGGCGTGGCAGCAGCTGCTCGCCCTGCCGCAAGACAAGCCGACCGTCGACATCCACTGCGTCACCAAGTGGTCCAAGCTCGGGACCGCGTGGCAGGGGGTCTCGCTGGACGTGCTGCTCGAGCAGGTGGAGTCGACCGCGGACTACGCGCTGGTGCACTCGCACGGCGGCTACACCACCAACCTCCCCGTGCAGGACCTCCTCGACGGGCAGGCGTGGCTCGTCCACCAGTACGACGGGGAGGACCTGCCACCGGAGCACGGTGGCCCGGTCCGGTTGCTCGTGCCGCACCTGTACCTCTGGAAGTCGGCGAAGTGGGTGAACGGCATCCAGCTGCTCGAGCAGGACGAGCCGGGGTTCTGGGAGACGCTCGGCTACCACGAGTACGGCGACCCGTGGCGCGAGCAGCGGTACGCAGGCGACTGAGCCCGTGAGGTGGCAGCTCGCCCGGCTGGTCGACGCGCATCCGGAGACGGCCACGGCCCGCACCCTCACGCTCGAGCTCGACAGCTGGCCGGGCGCATTGCCCGGTCAGCACGTCGACCTGCGGCTGACCGCGGAGGACGGCTACAGCACCCAGCGCAGCTACTCGCTCGCAGAGGTCGGCGACAGCGGTCGCGTGCGGCTCACGATCCAACGGCTTGCCGACGGAGAGGTCTCGCCCTTTCTCGCCGACGAGCTCGCGATCGGCGACGAGATCGAGTTGCGCGGCCCCGTCGGCGGCTGGTTCGTCTGGGATCCGGCGGACACCGATCCGGTGCTGCTCGTGGCCGGCGGTTCCGGCGTGGTTCCCCTCATGGCCATGCTGCGGGCGCGACGTTCCTCGGACAGCAAGGCGCCGTTCCGGCTCGTCTACTCGGTGCGCCAGCAGGCGGACGTCTACTACGCCGAGGAGCTGGGGGAGATCGCCGCGACAGGACGCGATGTGGAGACAGTCATCGTCTACTCCCGCGTCGCGCCGCCCGGCATTGCACGGTCGGCGCAGCGCGTCATGGCGGCCGACCTGCAGGCGCCCGGCTGGGAAGCCGGCAATGGACCCCGCTGCTACGTCTGCGGCTCGACCGGCTTCGTCGAGTCCGTCACCCAAGCACTCGTCCACCTCGGACACGACCCGCAACGCATCCGCACCGAACGGTTCGGCCCCTCAGGAGGGTGACGTGGTCACGACCCCGCACGACCCTGGATCTGCTCACCTCGACGGCAACGTGCTCGCAGGACCGCTGCGCGAGCTGTTCGCCGTCGACATGACCAGCGCTCGCACCGAGTGCGTCGGCTGCGGACAACGCGCCGCGGTCGCCGAGCTGGAGACCTACCTGGGCGGTCCCGGCGTCGTCGCGCGGTGCCCCGGCTGTCACGCCGCCGTGCTGCGCTACGTCCGCACGCCGAGCACGGCCTACCTGGACCTGCGAGGCACGCTCACCATGACGGTCCCGATGCCGGCCGGCGGCGCGGAGAGCTAGAGCAGGAGCTGCTGCGGTCCGGGTGCGAGATGCACCGGGCCGCTGCCTGTCCTCACCCGCACCGGCACCGGGCTGTGCACGTCGAGACGGTCGCCGTCGACGCGCACCGTGATCCTCCCGGCAGGATGCGGGATCTCCGCCTCCGCCCAGTGCAGGTCCCCGAGGGCGGGCTCGATCTGGACGGTCCCGAAACCCGGCTCACCGGGTGAGATCCCGAGGACGTAGCGGATGAGGTCCCGGGTCGGTGTCGAGCTCCAGCCATGACAGTGCGTGCCGCCGACCCAGGCCTCCGGCCACGTGGTCTCGCCCCGGTCCAGGAACGTCTGCCAGTCCCGGCACAGATCAGCGATCACGTCCGCGCGGCCGGCCTCGGCGAGCGCGTCGTGCACGACGTACCGGAAGAAGGGCTGTGCTTCCAGGACGAGTGCCTCCACGTCCCAGGTGGGCTCTGGGTTCCCTCGGACGAGGAGCCGCGCGTTGAGCTCCACATCTCCGGCGGCGAGTGCCGCCGGGACCGGGGCATCGTCGACGAGGTGGTCGCGACGAGCCAGGAACTCGGCGACGCGCGGCACCCGGGAAGGTGGCACGAGGCCGCCGGTCAACGCGGCGGCGTTGGTGTGCCGGCTGAATCGGCGTACTGCCGTGCCGTTGAGGCGCTGGTCGCGGTAGGCGCCCCGCTGCTCGTCCCAGAACACCTCGAAGCCGAGCGCCACCTCGTGTCGTCGGTCCCTCGCCCAGGCGGCACGTGCGCCGTCGCCGACCCAGGTGGTCATCTCCTCGAGGTCGCGCAGGCCGCGGGCCCACAGGCCGTTGAGTGCGGCGCTGGTGTCCTCGAGCGGCAGGTTGCTCCAGTCGACGAGCACTGCACCCAGGACGTCCTTGAGCAGCCCGTCCTCGCCCTGGAACGGCTCGAACCAGCGCAGGACGCGTTCGCTCGTCGGCAGGTGCCGAGCGACCAGGTCCCTGTCGCCGGTGTAGTCCATGAGGTTCCGCAGACCTCTGATCCAGTGCAACGCCCAGTCGGGGATGTACGTGGCGGAACCAGGGAGGCCGCCCAGGTTCGAAGCGACCGTCATCGGCAGCATGCCGTCGGACCGGGGCGCGTCGGTCATCTCCATGTGCCAGCGGGCAAGCGACCAGTCCGACCCGGTTGTGAGGTGGACGGCCTGGTGCACGACAGCGTCACCGACCCAGGCGCGCTGCTCACGCGTGGGGCAGTCGATGTAGGAGTCCTGCGAGCAGAGCGCCACCGTTCGAAGGCCGGTCTCGTAGATGCGGTCCAGGTCCGGGTCGCTGCAGCGGAACGTGGCGGTGTCGAGCTGCGGGAAGAGCCGCTCGTGGACAGCGAGCTCGAGGGCGCACTCCGCCTCGGCGTCGACCGCGACCACGGCGTAGCGACCCCCGACGGGCTCGAAGCTCTCGAAGTCCTGCCGCCCGGCGCGAGCGGTGTACCGGAGCTGGTGGTGCGCGAACGACATGCGCAGCGTCCCGTCGGCGCGGGCCTCCTCCCCGAAGGCGAGGTCGATGACAGTGCCGGCCGGCCCCGTGAACCGGAGCAGGACCTCACCGGCGACGGTCTCCCCGAAGTCCAGGCAGACCAGGTGCCGGCCGGCCTCCTGTAGCGCAACAGGCCCAGCTCCTGGTACGGCGGTCTCGCGCAGTGCTCCCTGCTGCCCGGCCGCGACCTGCTCGAGCGCGGTCTCGCAGCGACCCTGCCGGTCGATGCGATAGATCCGTCGGGCGACGGCCGTCCTGGTCCTGCCCTGCAGGGCGGGCACTGGTCGCGCGGGCAGCCGACCGTAGGGCACGGTCTGCATGACCTGGCGGTCACGGCTGCCCAGGTTGCCTGCGTCCAGGACTGCGGCGTCAGGCCAGTGGAGATCGCAGAACTCGGGGGAGGCCCAGTCGGCAGCGAGCTGTCGGGCGTCCAGGTCCTCAGGGAGGAACCCGGAGAGCGCGGTCTCGTGGGCAGAGGGCTTCCACGCCTCCGAGACGAGGGCCTTCCAGCTGTTGTCCGTGACGAGCGCAAAGCGGTCGTCCAGGTGGAGCTCGGCACCGAAGCAGCCACCGCCGAGGCCGAGGGTGAGAGGGGCCGGGATCCACGTCGAGGTCGCCGTGCCGTAGAACCGCACGAGCGCTGCGACGACGTTCTTGCCGGGCACCAGGTGCTCAGCCACGTCCACGAGCTCGCTCGGCTGACGCTCGGGCGGAGATCGGACCGGTCCTCGCGCGACTCTCGTCCCGTTCACATAGAGCTTGAACCGTGAGTCCCCAGCCGCGCGCAACCACGCGGTACCCACCGGGTCGGTGATCTCGAAGGTGCCTCGGAACAGGCAGTAGCGGTCGCGGGCTCCCGGCCCGATTGCGTTGGTCGCCAACGGATCCCCGTTGTCGACGACAGGCTGACCTGCCCAGATCCAGCGCGACACCCAGGCCGAAGGGAGCCGCTCCGCGGTCATGGCCGGCGCTCGACCATCCGCACGGCCAGGTCGGCGTAGGAGGCGCACAACAGCTCGCGGGAGATGTCATGGCGCCGGGTGGGGTACCAGAGGGCGACGCTGGAACCCATCGTCGCGATGGCCGTGATGATCACGTCCGGTTGAGGGATCTCGAAGAGGCCGGCAGCCATGCCGCGACCGACGACGGTGCTGAACAGGGTGAGGCTCTGGTCCCGCAGCGCCTCCGCGGGGGCCGCGGCCTCGGAGCTCAGGTGCATCAGCTCGTGGTTGGCCACGATTGCCAGCACCGGGAAGTCGGCGTGCGCGCCGACGTGGGCCTCGACGAGTGCGCGGAACTGCTCGAGCGGATCGGAACCGCACTCCATGAGGGCGAGCGTGAGTGCGCGGTGGTGCGCGTCGTGCCCGACGAGCACGAGCTCGGCCAGGATCGACTCCTTCGAGCTGAAGTGCCCGTAGAGGCTGGCGCTCTGAAGGCTTGCGGCTGCGGCGATCTCGCGGATCGAGGTCCCGTGGTAGCCGCGCTGCGCGAACAGGACCAGCCCGGCCTCGAGGATGCGGAGGCGGCTGCCGGGTGACGCCGCGGTGTCCGGCAGCAGCGGCAGGTCATGAGTGACGTCCGTGGTCAAGG
>JAOPVZ010000258.1 GCA_025965935.1 Frankiales bacterium
GGCAGCAGCACCCCGGTGGGGAGCTCCCGGCCGTCGAACAGCGCGAGCGTCGGCCCGCCGGCGAGCGCGTCGGCGCAGAGCACCATGGCGGCCGCCGTCCAGGACGAGCGCTCCGCCGGCCAGCGGACGTCCTCGTCGTACACCAGTCCGGTCCAGTAGGAGCCGTCGTCGTGCCGCAGGTGCTGGACGTCCCGCAGGAGCTGCCGCGCCTTGTCGGGCTCGCCGGTGACGAGCAGTGCCAGCGCGAGCTCCGCGGTCTCCGCGCCGGTCACCCAGGGGCGGTCGCTGACGCAGCGGCAGCCCAGGTCCGGGACGACGAACGTGTCCCACTGGTCCTCGAGGATCTGCCGGGCGAGGCGACCGCGCACGGCGCCGCCAAGGACCGGGTAGTACCAGTCCATCGAGAAGCGGCTCTTGTCCATGAACAGGTCGGGGTGGTGCGCGACGGCGTGCTGCAGCAGACCGGCGGCGAGCTCCCACTCCGGCTGCGGTTCGCCGAACAGCTCGGCGAGAGCGATACCGCAGCGCAGCGACTGGTACAGGCTGGATGACCCGGTCAGCAGCGCCTCGCGGCGCGGGATCCCAGCATCCGCCGCCCAGTAGATCTCGCCGGTCGGGGCCTGCATGTCGCAGACGAGGTCGAGGGCCCGCCGGACGTGCGGCCACATCTGCTCTGGCAGCGCGCGGTCACCGGTGACCTGCAGCCACTGCCACATGCCGACGGCGACGTAGGCGCACTGGTTGACGTCGACCATCGGGTCAAGGATCTCGAGCTGGTCGTAGGACGTGGCCCACGAGCCGTCCAGGGCCTGGGTGCGCCGCAACCAGGCGTAGGCGCGCTGCGCGTCCTCGAGCCGGCCGCCGAGGGTCAGCACCATGGCGCACTCGACGTGGTCCCACGCGTCGGTGTGCCCGTCGGGCCAGGGCAGCGAGCCGCACGGCTGCTGGGCAGCGGCGATCGCGTTGACGGTCTGCTGCAGCTGCTCCTTGGACAGGACGGCGGGCAGGCCCCTGAGCTCAGGCTGCCGCACGGACGCTCCCCAGCGGCTTGCGGAGGTAGATGACGAAGCTCTTGCCGACGAGCGGCTGCAGCACCTTCTCGGCCACCCGGGTGGCGAGCGGCTGCTTGACCATGTCCCACACCAGCAGCTGGTGGTAGGCCTTCACCAACGGGTTGCTGTCGTTCTTCACGCCGACGGCGCACTTGATCCACCAGTACGGCGAGTGCAGGCCGTGCGCGTGGTGCTCGCCCTGGTACTCCAGGCCCTGCCTTTCGAGCTTCTGGCGCAGCTGCGATCCCTTGTAGATGCGGATGTGGCCGCCCGGAGCATTGTGGTAGTCGTCGGACAGCGCCCAGCAGACCTTCTCCGGCAGCCAGCGCGGGACCGTCACCGCGATCAGCCCGCCGGGCTTGAGAACCCGGTAGAGCTCTGCCATCGCCTGCTCGTCCTCGGGCAGGTGCTCCATGATCTCGGCGGCGATGATCCGGTCGAAGGACGCGTCCTCGAACGGCAGTGCGTACGCCGTACCCCGGACTGTGGTGGCCGTCGCCGCCTCGGGCGCCTCGCCGGCGAGGTGGATGGCGGCGAACATGCTCTTCACCTCGACGAGGTCCTCGAAGCTCATGTCGAAGGCGACGACGTCGGCGCCGCGCTTGAACAGCGAGAAGGCGTGCCGGCCACCGCCGCAGCCCATGTCGAGCACCCGGTCACCAGGACCGACCGGGAACTGGTCGAAGTCGACGGTCAGCAACTGCTAGTCCTTTGCGTGGTTGAGCTCGGGGAGGCGGTCTGCGTGGTTGAACTCGGGCAGCCGGTCCGCCGGGTGCGGAACCGTCTCGCCGAGGTAGTCGCGGTACCACTGGGCGGTCTGCCGGGCGACGGACGGCCAGGTGTAGCGCGTCATGACACGGTTGCGGCCCCTCTGCCCGAGCTCGGCGGCCAGGGCGTCGTCGTCGATGACGCGCTTGAGGGCCTGAGCCAGCGCCTCGGTGTCGCCGGGCGGCACCGTGAGGGCGGCGTCGCCGACGACCTCGGGGAGCGCGCCGGCGGTGGTCGCGACCAGCGGGGTCGCACAGCTCATGAGCTCGATGGCCGGCAGGCTGAAGCCCTCGTAGAGCGACGGGACGACACCGACGTTCGCGGACCCGAACACCTCGACGAGCTCCTGCTCCGGCAGGCCGGTCATGAAGCGCACCGTGTCCTCGAGGCCGAGGCGCTCGATGGTCTTGGCCGCGGCACCGCCCTCCTGGGCCTTGCCGACGATGACGACCTCGATGTCGCGCTCGGTCCGCAGCTTCGCGGCGGCCTCCAGCAGCGGGACGATGCCCTTGAGCGGGTGGTCGGCCGATGCCGTCGCGACGATCCGGCCGGGCACCCGGGGCAGCGTCGGCGGCACGAACACCTCGTGCTCGACGCCCACGGGGATGACCCGCATCTTGGCGGCGTCCACCTCGAAGTCGCGCACGATGTCGACGAAGCTGTTCTCGCTGACCGTCACCAGCGTGGGCATCCGCTGGATGACCCGCTTCTGCATCTTGAGGAAGCCGTACCAGCGCAGCTTGCTCGGCTTCTTGCGCCAGTGGCTCGCGGCCAGGTCCAGCTGCTTGTCCACGGTGATCGGGTGGTGGACGTTGGCGATGATCGGCATGCCGGCGCGCTGCATGAGCAGCATCCCGTAGCCGAGCGTCTGGTTGTCGTGGATGACATCCGGGAGCACGTCCCGCTGCTTCAGCTCCTGATACGCGCGCAGGCTGAAGGTCAGCGGCTCCGGGAAACCGGCGGTGCACATGATCCCGAACTCGAGCGCGTCCACCCAGGAGCGGAACTCCGAGGGCCACGGCACCCGGAACGGGTCCGGCTCGCGGTAGAGGTCAAGGCTGGGCAGCTGGGTCAGCCGCACGCCGTCGTCGAGCACTGGGTACGGCGGCCCGCTGAGGACCTCGACGTCGTGGCCGAGGTTCGCCAGCTCGCGCGACAGGTGCCGGACGTAGACGCCCTGGCCGCCGCAGTGCGGCTTGCTCCGGTAGGACAGCAGGGCGATGCGCAGCGGCCTGCCGCCGTCGGCGGCTGTTCCGTGCAGGCCAGGCACACGACGGGCGTTGTCTGGCACCGGCACTCCTGTCGAAACTGGAACGTGTTCTCGTCCCATGAGAGGAGTCCAGCCTACAGACCAGGTGTTACCGCCGGTAAGTGACGCAGGTCACCCCGCTGCCTGAGCTCTCGCGCAGCTCCGCGCGCTGGCCACGCGCAAGGGCGGCGGTGATCGCGCGCCACACCTCAGGCAGGCACGGCGGTCAGGCGGCCAGCGATCCCGTCCGAGAGGTCCCGCACGTCGGCTGCAGCGGCACCTGCCCCTCGTCAAGGCGGACCACCAGCCTGGGCAGGAGGTGCTGCACGAGCGGTCCGATCGACAGGGCGTAGACCACGGTGCCCATCCCGACGCTGCCACCGAGCGCGAAGCCGACCACGACCACCGTGATCTCCTGCACCGTCCGGACCAGCCGGATCGACAGCCCGGTACGGCGGGAGATGCCCGTCATCAGGCCGTCGCGCGGGCCCGGTCCCAGCTGCGCGCCGATGTACATCGCGCCCGCCACGCCGTTGAGCAGCACTCCCCCGACGATCGTCAGCAGCACGCGCACGACGAGCCCCTGCGGGTGCGGGGCGAGGGCCAGCGTGGCGTCGGTGGCAGCGCCGATCACCAGGACGTTGGCGATGGTGCCGAGGCCGGGCGCCTGGCGCAGCGGGATCCAGGCGAGCAGCACCACGAACCCGACCAGCGTGACGACGGCGCCGAAGCTGAGCGGCAGGTGGCTCGTCACGCCGGAGTGGAAGACGTCCCACGGGTCCAGCCCGAGGCTGCCGCGGATCATCAGGCCCATGCTCACGCCGTAGAGGACGAGGCCCACGGCCAGCTGCGTCAGCCGGCGGGGCAGCCGGCCGGCGCGGAGCTGGGCGGCCGGGCCGAGGTCGGCGAGGAGGGTCGACGTGGACTGCATGGTCTCCATGGTGGCGTCTAGTGGTCTGGTCTGGAAGGTCCAATCGTGCAACAGTGGTCTGCATGGAGCGCCAGCTGTCCGCCGTACGCGCCGCCGCCCTGCTGGGCGACTTCGACACCTCCCCCGCCTACCGTGGCATCGCCGACGCGTTCCGGCGGCTGATCGCCGACGGACGGGTCCCCGCCGGCACCCGGCTGCCGAGTGAGCGAGACCTGACCGCCGCGCTGGGGGTGAGCCGCACGACGGTGACGCGGGCCTACTCGCTGCTGGTCGAGCGCTCGTACGCGACCGCCCGGCAGGGCTCGGGCACGGTGGCCGCGCTGCCGGCCGCCCGCGGGCACCGCGGCGACCACCTGCTCGCGCCCAGCTCCACCGGCATCGACGGCTCCGGCGACGCCATCGACCTGACCTGCGCGGCGCCCATCGCGCCCGCGGGCATCGCCGAGGCCTACGAGGCCGCGGTGTCCGAGCTGCCGTCGTACCTGCCCGGCA
>JAOPVZ010000259.1 GCA_025965935.1 Frankiales bacterium
ACCCGGTTTCGTTCGCCGTCGTCGTCGCGGGTCGCTTCGACGTAACCGGCCAGCGCCGCGCAGAAGCACGGAAAGCCGGCGCGGATTGTGAACAATCGGACCTTGTCCGGGCTCCAGATCGGCACCAGCGGCGGGTACTGCAGCCCGGCCGCGGCACAGTGCACAATGACCGACCCGGGCGGCCGCAGAACCGAGCCGTGCTCGAGGACGATCTCGCGACGGGTCACGTGCTTGACGTGTCCGAGGCGGACGACGTTCTCGATGCTCCGCAACAGGTCGAGTTCCCAAGTCGCGAGCGTCGGTGTCTTCGCCATGGTCGGGGTGACGTCGCGGTCGACCCGCAGCATGACGTCGGCGGCTTCCAGCCGCAGGAACAGGTCGTCGAGCGACTCGGCCGCCGCGGCCGCTGCCATGGTGTCCGAGGCCAGGCCGAGCGCTACCGCCGGGGCGGGCTGGACGACGGCACGGTTGAGCATCCACGGGTCGCGCGGGCGCACCCACATGATCCGGTCCGGCGCCACGCCGTTGGCAAGCAGCCAGATGATGCCGTCGGTCGCGGTCTTGCCGGAACCCACGATGACGAAGCTCGTCGGCGCGGCGTCTCGCCGAGCGAGGTCGTTGACCGCGATGACATCGGCGTCATCGTCGGCGACGCCGAACGGTGGCGGTGTCGTCGCGGGGATCGTCGGCGACAGCATTGTCGCGTCGACGACTCGGTGTCGTACGGCAACATGCACCGTCTCGCGGGAGACGCGAGAGGTGACGTAGTGAGCGTCGCCTTCGGCCTGGTAGTCGCTGCCGCCAAGGAACGTCACCCGTCCCGTCCCGATGAAGCGCCGGTAGAGAATGTCGTCGTAGTAGGCCGTGATCTGCGACTTGCGGGCTCGTTCCTGAAGTCCTGCCTCTGGCCCAGTCTGCTGCACCCGGCCGTCGCCGAGCATGGTCGACGCGACGCCGTAGAACAGCGACGCCTGGTGCAGCTGGACGAACGGGTAGGCGTCCTGCCAGTGCCCGCCGGTCGCGTGCCGACGGTCGACCAACGTCACGTGCACGTCCGCGTGGTCGATCAGCGCGTCGGTGAACGCCATGCCCATGGCGCCCGCGCCGACGACGAGATAGTCGGTCTCCAGCGATCGCATCACCATCGGACCCGCCTCCCCACCCGGTTGCCTCCCCGCCATCGTGACGCGCCCGCTGCAGGCAATTGCGCGGAATCGCAAAGAAGCGGCCCGCGGGATCCGCGTCGTCCGGGCTGACCGCCACGTCGGGCGTTGTTGAAACGGCAGACTGAGGGACCACGCCGCGACGATAACGCTGCTCCCCATCAGTTCCCCGGGTCGGGCAAGAGTGCGAAGAAGCGTCGCCACACATCATTCGGCCATGGTCTTGAAGTGCGCGTCTTCACCACCTGCAATCGCCAGACACCGCGGAGCGACTGATGGAGTTCGGATGCCACATGGGCAAGACCCGCGACCAGCGGCATGAGCGGATGTCCTTGGAGGTCCGGGAGTGCACACAGAGTCGGTCTTCTGGGCGGCTGCCGTGACGTGGTCGTCAGGGACCGCCGATCGGCCAGTAGTCCTGTCCTGCTTGTGCTTCCGAGGCACCACAGCCCCTGGATCAGTCAGGTGTTGCGACGACCCTCAGAACCCAAGCTAGAAGGGGACGGCCGTGGCAAGGGCCGGCTCACCGCGACCCGACAGGCCCCGGCAGAAGTCGACGGCGTCCTCTGCGACGGTCGGCCCCCCACCGGCGAATTCCCAGCGGCCGCCGGCGGGACCGTCCAGCTCCACCGTGCAGGGCTGACCGTGCCGGGTAGCCCACTCAGTCACCACGTCGTTCACGATCACGCCGTCGTGCTCTCGGGTCAGCTTGAGGTCCAGTCCGGTCGCGCGGGCGACGTCGATGCGGTGCATCCAGGGATCCCTGCTCAGCACGACGTCAACGAGGAACCCGATGGTCCAGCTCTCGGTCTGAGCACCCACTGTCTGCGGGATCGGCAGCGTGCGCCCACGGACGAATCCCGGGGTGCGCCGCCGCCCCTTCACAGACTTCGGACCGATCGCGGCGAACCGCTCGACGAGCTCCTCCGTGCTGTCCTTGGCGTGCTTCGCGACCTGCACGGCCGTCAGCGCGTCGATGAACTCGCCTCCGGCCTTGCGCGCGGCGCTCATCTGCTTGCCCTGCTCCACCATGGACGCCGACATCTCCGTCATGCCGACGACGTGACCCACGAGGTCGCGCACGTCCCAGCCGGCGCAGTCGGTCGGCTTCGTCCAGTCCTCGGCGCGGAGGCGGCGGAGCTGCACGAGGAAGCGCTCGTTCTCCGTGGCAGCCAGACGCATCGCAGTTGCACGGTCCAGGGCCGGTCGTCGCGCCGTCATCGCCCTGCTCCGACGGGAGCCTCGTGGGCGGGCAGCGCCTGCGCCGCTGGGCGGCAGCCGAAGCGGCTCTCGTAGACGCCGGCGAGGTCGCGCAACAGCTTGGCGCAGTCCCCGTTGTACGACGACCCGTGCATCACCGCCAGCGTCGTCGGCTCGAGATCAGCGAGTCGGCGGTAGGCCGCCGGGATGGCCGGACCCATCGAGGTCTGCCAGAACATCTCCTCGGCCGCGATGGCCCCTTCGAGCAGGTCCTGGTCCGTGACGGCCGCGCCATCACCGAGCTGGGTGCAGAGATCACCGCAGAACAGGGTGCGGGTCGCCTGCTCGAAGAAGACGTGCGACTCCCAGTTGTGCGGCACGTGAGGAGTCGCCACCTCGAGCACGCTGCGGCGCAGCCCTGCGCCCCCAAGGTCGAGCACGTCACCGTCGGCAAGGGCACGCGGTGGCCGGTTCAGCATGTCATTCAGCGACAGCATCACGCCCATCGCGCCGTGCGCAACCTGCGCCTGCGGTGCCACCTCGAGGAAGTCGTTGACCGCGCCGCACTCGTCCGCCTCGACATGGGCGAAGGCGATCCAGCGCAGCCGCTCGACGGGCAGGACCCTCTCCACGGCCTCCCGCACCAGAGGGAACAGCTGACGCATCCCCGTGTGGTAAAGCAACGGCTCCTCCGCATCCACGAGGAACTGATTGAACGTGAAGCCCCCGGGTGCGATCTCGGGGATGCACGTGGAGATGCGATAGATCCGGTCGGCGATCTGGTCGACCTTGGTGTCGTTCATGGCTTCCCCTTAGTTCGCGAGCGAGCGGGCTGGCCGTACAGGGTCAGGAACATCGAGACGAGATCAGGCAGCGTGGCGGTGAAGACGCCTTCGTCGAAGGACTGGTCCGGGGCGTTCGCCAGCTGCTGCGTCATGACGCCGCTGGTGAGAACCGTCCAGGTGCGAAGCAGCACCTCGGTGTCGCAGTCGGTCCGGAACAGTCCGCGCTCCTGCAGCGCGTCGAAGCACCGTTTCGAGGACTCGATCACCGCGACGGCGGCCTCGTAGGCCTCGGCCGACGGTTGGTAACCGGGGACCACCCGCCAGCACATCAGCTGGGCCTGCGCAGGGTGCGCGAGCATCCAGCCCACGAAGACCCTCCCGGTCTGGAGGAAGTAGGTCGGCAGGTCGTCGGTGTCCTGCACCCCCGCGTAGAGCGGGGCGATCTCCTCGTGGATCGCCCGCCAACCGCGGGCGAACACGGCGTCGTAGACCGCGTTCTTGGAGTCGAAGTAGACGTACAGCGAAGGCGTCTTCATCCCCATCCGGCGGGCGACCTCGCCGAGCGACAGACCACCGACGCCCTGCTCCGTCATGACGTTGATCGCCACGTCGACGATCTCCTCGATCGTCTCGAGGCGCCGCCGAAGACGACGATCGACGGGAGTGCTCGAGATGGTCATGAAAGCAGAGTGCGCCTAATGGCATTAGGAAGTCAAGAGTG
>JAOPVZ010000282.1 GCA_025965935.1 Frankiales bacterium
AGCAGAGCCCGGAAGCGCTGTTGGCTCCGTCCAGGTCTTCCCCGACCCTGCACGTTCTCTACTGGGCGCTCCCGGGCTCCACTCAGCCGCAAACCCTAGACCTGTGGTCGAGAGGGGGTCAACGCGGGTGACCTCCTCTCGACCACAGATCACTCCACCGGCACGCCGATCCCGCTGCGGCGAGACGCCCCGGCCACCCGGTCCCGACCAGGTGTTTCGAGGCAGTTGCACCCGTCCGGGGCACTGGCGCGAGGGCGACCTCTGAGTAGGGTGATCACAGCTCGGGGGGGAGCCCAAGTTCTCCCTTGGGCCGCCACCCAGTGCTCGCCGCGTCCCCCAATGTGGGTGCGGAGGTGTTCGGCAGCAGCCGGTTCGCCGGCCCGTCCCCGGGGAGTTGCAGTGCTCAGCAGTGCGGTGCGCGTACGAGCTGCGACCGAGGCCGACCTGCCGGTCCTGCTCGAGCTCGGGGACGAGCTGCGCGACCAGGTGCTGCCGGTCGAGGGGCGCAGTCGGGCAGGCGCGACGATGGCGAACCGGGCCGCCCTCGCCCAGCGGTACTGCGAGGCGATCAACGACCCCACCCGGCACCTCGTGCTCGCCGTCGGAGGCAAGGAGGGGGCGTCCGAGGTCGCGCTCGGGATGGCCCTGTTCACCGTGTCGACGGCCAACGCGCTCGTCGACATCCCGGCCGTCCACATGAGCCACGCCGTGGTCGCCGACCGGCACCGCAAGCGCGGGGCCGGGAAGGCGCTCGTCACCGCGGCCGCCGCGTACGCCGAGGAGCAGGGCATCGAGCAGCTGGTCGTCAGCGTCCACCCTGGCTCCCGCGACGCTGCCCGCTTCTTCGCCCGCCTCGGCTTCGCGCCCCAGGCCGTCCGCCGTACCGCCCCTGTGACCGTCGTCCGGCGCCGGCTGAGTGCCGGCGAGCGAGGTGTCGAGCGGATCGTGCGCCAGACCCGGCGCCGCCCGGTGCGGGCCGCAGTTCCGCTCGGCACGGCCGAGTCGCAGGACTGACGCTCCCGGCTCCTACACTCCGGGGGGTGAGCGACACCCGGTCCCGCCTGCTGCTGCTCGACGGGCACTCGCTCGCCTACCGCGCCTTCTTCGCCCTGCCGGTCGAGAACTTCTCGACCACCGACGGCCAGCCGACCAATGCGGTGTACGGCTTCACGGCCATGCTCATCAACGTGCTGCGCGACGAGGAGCCCACCCACGTCGCCGTCACCTTCGACGTCTCCAAGTCCAACTTCCGGCACGAGGCGTTCGCCGACTACAAGGCCACCCGTTCCGAGACGCCCTCGGACTTCAAGGGGCAGGTGTCGCTGGTCCGCGAGGTGCTCGACGCGCTGCGCATCCAAGTCGTGACGGCTGAGGGCTTCGAGGCTGACGACGTCATCGCGACGCTCGCTACGCAGGCGGCGGCTGACGACATGGACGTCCTCATCGTCACCGGTGACCGCGACGCGTTCCAGCTCGTCAACGACCGGATCACCGTGCTGTACAACTCACGCGGCGTCTCCGACATGCGGCGGATGACGCCGGCTGCGGTGGAGGAGAAGTACGGCCTGTCGCCGCAGCAGTACCCCGAGTTCGCCGCCCTGCGCGGCGACCCGTCGGACAACCTGCCGGGCATCCCAGGGCTCGGTGAGAAGACCGCCACCAAGCTCATCCAGCAGTTCGGCGACGTCGAGGGGCTGGTCGCGCACGTCGACGAGGTCAAGGGCAAGGTCGGCGACAACCTCCGTGCCGGGCTGTCGAGCGTGATGATGAACCGGCGGCTCACCGAGCTCGTCCGCGACGTCCCGCTCGAGGTCGGCCCGCACGACCTCGGTGTCCAGCAGTGGGACCGCGACGAGGTGCACAAGGTCTTCGACGCCCTGCAGTTCCGGGTGCTCCGCGAGCGGCTGTGGCAGACGCTGTCGGCCGCCGAGCCAGAGGCCGAGGAGGGCTTCGACGTCGACGTCGAGATCGTCACCCCCGGTGGGGTCCAGGCGTTCCTGGACAGCCTGCCGCGCGGCGTGCGCGTCGGCATGCAGGTGAGGGGCACCTGGGGTCGCGGGACCGGCGACGCGAACGGTCTCGGCATCGCCGTCGAGGGGGAGGGCCCGGCCGGGTACGTCGACCTCGAGGAGGTCACGCCCGAGGACGACGCGGCACTGGCGGCCTGGCTGGCAGATCCGCAGGTCTCCAAGGCGCTTCACGACGCGAAGGGGCCGCTGCACGCGCTGGAGTGCCGCGGCTGGAAGGTCGAGGGCATCACGTCCGACACGGCGCTCGCGGCGTACCTCGCCCTTCCTGGGCAGGGCGTCTTCGACCTGGCCGACCTCTCGCTGCGCTACCTGCGCCGGGAGCTGCGGGCGGAGCAGGACGGCGACGGGCAGCTGTCCATCCTGGCCGGCATCGACGGTGGCGAGGACGAGACCGCCGCGCGGGACGCCGCCCTGCGCGCGCGTGCGGTCGCCGACCTGGCCGTCGCGCTCGACAAGGACCTCGACACCCGGGGCGGCACCAAGCTGCTGCGTGACGTCGAGCTGCCACTGGTGCGGGTCCTCGCCGACTGCGAGCGGGTCGGCATCGCGGCCGACGTCGACCACCTCGAGGAACTCGAGAGCCGGCTGCGCGACCAGGTGAAGCTGGCCGCCGAGGAGGCCTACGCGACGGTCGGGCACGAGTTCCACCTCGGGTCGCCGAAGCAGCTGCAGGCGCTCCTGTTCGACGAGCTCGGCCTGCCGAAGACGAAGAAGATCAAGACGGGCTACACCACGGACGCCGACGCGCTGCAGAACCTGATCGGCACGCACCCGGTCATCGACGCGCTGCTGACCCACCGGGAGTACACCCGGCTGCTCATGGTGGTCGAGAAGCAGCTGCTGCCGACCGTCGCCGACGACGGCCGCATCCACACCACCTTCAAGCAGATGGTGGCCGCGACCGGCCGGCTCTCCTCGGACAACCCGAACCTGCAGAACGTCCCGATCCGCACCGCGCAGGGTCGCGAGATCCGGCAGGGGTTCGTCGCGGGCCAGGGCTTCGAGTCGCTCATGACCGCCGACTACAGCCAGATCGAGATGCGGATCATGGCGCACCTGTCGGACGACGCCGGCCTCAAGGAGGCGTTCACGACCGGCGAGGACCTGCACACCTTCGTCGCGTCCCGCGCCTTCGGGCTGCCTGTCGAGCAGGTCGACCCGGAGCTGCGCCGGCGGGTCAAGGCGATGTCCTACGGGCTGGCCTATGGCCTGTCCGCCTTCGGGCTCGCTGCCCAGCTGCGCATCACGCGCGACGAGGCCAAGGAGCAGATGGAGGCGTACTTCGAGCGGTTCGGAGGGGTGCGCGACTACCTGCGCGACGTCGTGGCGCAGGCGTCCCGTGACGGCTACACCTCGACCATCCTCGACCGCCGCCGCTACCTGCCCGACCTGACCAGCGACAACCGGCAGCGCCGCGAGATGGCCGAGCGGATGGCCCTCAACGCGCCGATCCAGGGCAGCGCAGCCGACATCATCAAGGTGGCGATGCTGAACGTGCACTCGTCGCTGAAGACGCAGGGGATGAAGAGCCGGCTGCTGCTACAGGTGCACGACGAGCTCGTCCTCGAGGTGGCTCCCGGCGAGCGGGAGGCCCTCGAGGAGCTGGTCCGCCGCGAGATGGGCAACGCCTACCCGCTGTCGGTGCCGCTCGACGTCTCCGTCGGCGTCGGCCGCACCTGGGACGACGCCGGCCACTGAGAAGGCGTGTATGGCCTAGCGTCGAGCGGGTGCTGGACCTGCGCAACCGCTCCCGGCTCGGGCTGGCGGTGGGGGTCCTGCTCGCCCTGCTCCTGCTGCTGCCGCTCCTGGGCCCGGGGTTCGTGCTCGTGCGCGACATGGTCTTCGTGCCGCGCGCACCGCTCGGCGGCCAGCTGCTGGGGCTGGACGCGGTGCCGCGGGGGACGCCGAGCGACCTGCTCGTGACCGTCGCCGGTCGGGTCGTGCCGTCCGGCTGGTTGCAGGACGGGGTGCTGCTCGCCCTCGTCATCGCGGGCGCGTGGGGGGCCGGACGGCTCGCGCCGACGACCCGCCGGACAGGGGTGCTGGCGGCCGCCACCAGCTACGGCTGGTCGCCGTACCTCCATGAGCGCCTGCTCCTCGGGCAGTGGGCGCTGCTCGTCGGCTGGGCGGTGCTGCCTTGGGCGGTGCGTGCCGCGCTCGACTGGCGGCGCGGGGCTCCGGGATGGTGGGCGGTCGGCGCCCTGGCAGTGGCCGCGTGCGCCGGTGCCAACGCGCTGCTGCTCGTCGGTCTGGCGGTCGTCGTCTGCGGCCGACCGGTCCGGGCGGCGGCGGCCACAGCCGTGCTGGCACTGCCCTGGCTGCTGCCGGGCGTGCTGCAGCACGTCGTCGCGGGCGACCCACGTGGGGTGAGCGCCTTCGCCGCCAACAGCGACAGCCCCTTCGGTGTCGTCGGGTCGCTGCTGACCGGCGGCGGTGTGTGGAGCCGCGACGCCGTGCCGGCCGGCCGAGCGGCCGGCGCGACCCTCGCCCTGCTGGCCGTGGTGGTGGCGGCCGTCGGGCTCCGTCGCTTGCAGGCCCGGCTCGGCCCGCGGCTGCCTGCGCTCGCCCTGCTCGGACTGGTCCTGGCGCTGCTCGGCCGGCTCCCCGGGCTCAGTGAGGCGCTGCGCTGGGCAGTGGTGCACGTGCCGGCCACAGGTGTCCTGCGGGACGGGCAGAAGTGGATCGCGCCGGCGGTCCTGCTCACCAGCGCGGCGCTGGCCTGCGGCATCGAGGTCCTCCTGGAGAGGGTCGCCGAGCAGCGCACCGCCCACGTGATCGGCGGGCTGCTCGCGCTGCTGCCGCTGGCGGCTCTTCCCGGCGCGGCCTGGGGGGAGGGCGGCCGGCTGCACACCAGCAGCTACCCGGCGGGTTTCGTGCACCTCACGGAACGAGCCGACGGTGCCGTCCTCGTACTGCCGTGGTCGTTGTACCGAGCCTTCCCCTGGACGCACGGCGAGACCGTGCTCGACCCGGCCACCAAGCTGCTCCGGCGACCGGTGGTCAACGACGCGCTGCCGCTGCCCACCGGGGTCGTCCGCGGCGAGGACCCGCTCGCCGCGCGGCTGGACGCCGACGTGCGATCGGGTGCCCCGCTGCAGTCGACCCTGCGCGCCGCGGGGGTGCAGCAGGTGCTGGTCGAGCGCACCACCGCCGGCTTCGACCCGACCACCGCCGCCCGCCAGCTGCAGGGCATGGCCGTGCTCGGACAGACTCACGACCTGGTGCTGTACGACGTGGGCAACCCTGCTGGGCAGGCCGACCCTCTGCCGGACCGGGCGCCGCTGGCTCCGGTCGTCGCGGGTGACCTGCTGGCGGCCGGGTTCGCCCTGCTCGCGGCCCGCCGCGTGTGGCAGCTGCGGGGCACCTGGACCGCGGCCCCGTAGGGTCCTTCCGGTGTCCGCACCCCTCCCGCCGCTGGGCTCGCTGGCCCGCAGCCGCGCGCTCCTGGCAGCGTTCCGGTACGAGCAGAGCGATCCAGCGCGGTTCTACTCGCTGCTGGCCGGCGACAGCGCCAGGCAGGTGGCGCACTACGTCGACCTGGCCGGGCGCACCGTGCTCGACGTCGGCGGCGGCCCGGGGTACTTCGCCGACGCGTTCCGCGCCCTCGGGGCGACCTACGTGGGACTCGACGCCGACGCCGGTGAGCTGTCGCTGCACGGGCGGGAGGTCACCCAGGACACCGTGCTGGGGAGCGGCATGGCTCTGCCGTTCCGCACCGGCGCAGTGGACGTCTGCTACTCCAGCAACGTCCTGGAGCACGTGCCGCGGCCGGAGGCGATGGCCGACGAGATGGTCCGGGTCACCCGGCCCGGTGGCCTGGTCTTCCTGTCCTACAACAACTGGCTGGCGCCCAACGGCGGGCACGAGACCGCCCCGTGGCACTACCTGGGGGGCCGGCGCGCGGCCGAGCGCTACGCCCGGCGACACGGCAGGCGGCCCAAGAACGACTTCGGGGTGTCGCTGTTCCGGACCTCGGTCGCCCAGATGCTGAGGTGGCTCGAGGACCAGCGCGACGTGGACGTCGTCGACGTCCGGCCGCGCTACCACCCGGACTGGGCGCGGTGGGTGGTGCAGGTCCCGCTCGTCCGTGAGGTCGCCACCTGGAACCTGTTGCTGGTGCTGCGGAAGCGCTGACCACAGTCTCGGGGCGTGCTGCGGCTCAGTCCTGCGGTCGATCCCGCGGACGCCGCTTGAGCCACGAGCCGAAGATGTGGTCGTCCATCGCGCGAGCCGCCTGCGAGTCGTCGCGCGCCCGCAGCTTGTCGAAGATCTTCTGGTGCTCGCGGTTGGACTGGCGACAGTCGTCCCGCGACGGCTCGCCGATGTAGCGCAGGCTCCGGAAGGCCTCGGTGTTCACGGTGTGGATGACGGCCCGAGCGAACCGGTTGCCGGACGCTTCCATGATCGCGTCGTGAAACGCCAGGTCGGCCCGCAGGAACCGCGCGGTGTTCTCCTCCTCGGCCTGTGCCTGGAGCAGTGCCGCCTCGATGTGCGCGAGCTGCAGCTCTGTCGCCGATCGCGATGCCTGCCCCGCCATCTGGCTCTCGAGCGCTCGTCGCACGCTGACGAGGTCCTCGAGGATCGAGCGCTCGGCATCGTGCCGGACGGACGCGGCCAGCACGACCGGGTTGAGCAGGTCCCAGTCCACCGCGTCGCACACCCGCGTTCCGAGGCCCTGCTGGGCGTGGACCAGGTGCATCCCCTCAAGTGACTTGACCGCCTCGCGGATGACGGTGCGACTGACGCTGAACATCTCGCACAGCACGGGTTCGGTCGGCAAGGCGCTGCCGACGGGCAGCTCGCCGGCCACGATCCGGTCCACCAGGTCCTCGACCACCGCGGTGGCCAGCCGAGCCGGTCGTCGTGGCCAGGACTGCAGCGCCGACTCGCCGTCGTCGGGGACGCCGTTGGGCCGGGTCGCCTGCGCGCTGGGTCCGTTCGGCTCGTCGGGTGCAGCCATCGCCATCCGCTCGTCAGGTCGTGGGTGAGGTCGTGGGGGTTCGTGGGGGTGTCGTGGGGGTCAGGTCATGGGTCAGCTGGAGGTCAGGGTCGGGTGTCAGCAGCATAGGAGATCGAGGGCTTGACGTCATTCGTATTACGACTTATGTTTCGCCCCGCTGTCGTCTACATCACACACCGCTGAAGGGACCGAAGCCTTGCGCATCACCCATGTGGAGTCGTTCCGGGTACCGCTGCCGGGCGCTGATCCTGCGTTCGTCTGGCGCCACGGCCTGCTGGGGTCCTCGCCCGACGGTGAGGCGGCAGTGCTGCGGATCGGCACCGACGACGGGGCGACCGGGGTGGCGCTGGCGACCCGGCCGGGCATGGCCTCCGCAGTCGAGGACATCGTGGACCGCGTCCTGCGTGACCAGCTGGTGGGGAAGGACCCGCTGCAGCGGGAGTACCTCTGGCACCGGATGTGGGAGATCGACCGCACCGAGGAGCTGCCGCTCCCGGTCCTCGGCCTGGTCGACATCGCGCTCTGGGACCTCGCCGGACGCATGACCAGCCAGCCGGTGTGGCAGCTGCTCGGCGGGTTCCGGACCCGCATCCCGGCCTACGCGTCCACGGTGACCTTCAGCAGCATCGAGGAGTTCCTCGATGTCGCCAGCCAGTCCCTCGACCTCGGCTACCAGGCCGTGAAGCTGCACGCCTGGGGAGACGCCCGAGCCGACGCCGAGCTGGCCACTCGGCTGCGGGAGCACGTCGGCGACTCGATCCCCCTCATGTACGACGGGTCGGCCGGGTTCGACCTGCCGGACGCGATCTACCTCGGCAAGGCGCTCACCGCCGCCGGGTTCCTCTGGTACGAGGAGCCGATGCGCGAGTTCAGCGTGACTGCCTACGCCAGGCTCGCGCGAGCAGTTGACATTCCGCTGCTCGTTGCCGAGACCTCTGATGGTGCGCACATGAACTCCGCCGACTTCATCGCAGCTGGTGCTGCGACCTTCGGCGTGCGCACCAGCGCGTCGATGCGTGGCGGCATCACCGGCTCCATGCGCACGGCTCACGTTGCCGAGGCGTTCCGGGTACGAGCGGAGGTCCTGGGTGACGAGATCCCTAGTCAGCACCTCTCGATGGCGATCCCGAACACGACGTACTACGAGTCGTTGATCACCTCCAACGTGGTGCAGAAGAAGCCCGAGATCGACAGCGAGGGCTTCGTCCACGCGCCGACCGGCCCTGGCATCGCCCTGCCCGCGGGACTGGACTACCCGGCCGTGCTGCGGCCCTACGTCGACGGCACCACCTGACCGATGGCACTGACCCGTCATCCCCACCGCTTGTCAGCACCACCGAACATCCACCGCAAGCCACTACAGAGAGGTTCGACCATGCGCATCACTCGATCGCTGCGGCGGGATCGCGTCTTCGTGACAGTCGCTGTGCTGACGTTCGCGCTCGTCGCAGCAGGTTGCGCGAAGAAGAGCGGCGCTCAGACCAGCAGCGCGAGCGGGTCCGGCCTGGCCGCGTCGAAGGTCAAGATCGCCTTCGTCCCCGGCGGCCCGCACCCGTACTTCCAGCCCTGGAAGACCGCCATGAACACCGCCAAGACCGACTTCGGGCTCGGTGGCGTGACCTTCAACGAGACGTCCGCGTGGGACCAGACGAAGCAGAACAACGTGCTGCAGTCGCTGGCCGCTCAGGGGTACAACTCCTTCGGCGTCTTCGGCGTGTCCCCGGACAACATCAACTCCACGTTCCAGCAGCTCGAGGGCAAGGGGCTGAAGGTCGCCTCACTCGGCTCCTGCCCGGCCGGCACCACCGACTCCGCGTCGTTCTGCCTGGCCACCGACGTGCAGACGGCCGCGTACAAGGCCGCCAAGGCGACCATCGCGGCGATGGGCGGTTCCGGGAACCTCGTCCACCTCACCGGCAACAAGACCGACTCCAACACGCAGCGCCGCATCGCCGGCGTGAAGAAGGCCGTCGCCGAGACCGGCGGGAAGGTCAAGCTGATCCAGACCGTCACTGACATCGACACCGACCTCCAGACCGCCCAGAAGGCCGTCGCCGACCTGCTCGGGGCGAAGGGCAAGCAGATCAACGGGATCGTCAGCACGGCGTACAACCCGGCCGTCGCGGCCGCTGCCGCGGTGAAGAAGTCAGGTCTGCCGATCAAGGTCGTCGCCATCGACGACGACCCGACGATCCTTGCCGGCATCAAGAGCGGAGCGATCGCCGGCACCGTCGTCCAGAACCCCGTGGGCCAGGCCTACGTCGGGGCGTACGCGCTGATGAAGCTGCAGGGCGGCTGCACGATGAGCACGCCGGGCCAGACCATCGACTCCGGCTCGTTCGTGGTCGACAAGTCCAACGTGAGCACCTACGACACGCAGCGGCAGGCAGAGACGACCCAGTTGAAGTCCGACTTCGACAGCAAGTACCTGTCCTGCAAGTAGATCCTTCGACGCCCTGGGCCTTCGGGCCCAGGGCAGTCAGGAGCAGTCGTGCCCACCATCGTGAGTGCCGAGGCCTACCTCGTGGATCTGCCGGTCGAGGCAGTCCGAACTGATGCTGTCCAGTCGTTCCTGAAGCAGGAGACCGTCTTCGTCGAGATCACCACCGACGACGGACTTCTGGGACGCGGGTACAGCTACACCATCGGGACGGGCGGCACCGCCGTGCTCGCGATGCTTCGCGACTACCTCCTCCCGCGCGTGATCGGAGCCGACGCCCGCCGCATCGAGGCGATCTGGAAGGACCTGTACTCCTCCACGCGGGCAACCGCGGTCGGTGCCATCACCTCGCTGGCGCTGGCCGCTGTTGACACGGCGTTGTGGGACTGGCGGTGCCGGAGCATCGAGCAGCCGCTGTGGGTCGTCGCCGGCGGCGCACGCGACCGGGTGCCGCTCTACGACACGGAGGTGGGCTGGCTGCACCTGAGTACCGATGAGCTCATCGGCGGCGCCAAGTCGGCGCTCGCCGCCGGGCTCGGCGGCGTCAAGATCAAGATCGGCAAGCCTGACCCGGGGGAGGACGTCGAGCGACTGTCGGCAGTCCGGTCAGCACTCGGCCCCGGTATCGACCTGATGGTGGACGCCAACCAGGCGTTCACCTCTGCTGAGGCCATCCGTCGGGCCCGGCTGCTGGAACCTCTCGACCTGTACTGGCTCGAGGAGCCGCTGCCGGCCGACGACATCGCCGGCCATGTGCGGCTGGCGCGCGCGACCAGCATCCCGGTGGCCGTGGGTGAGTCGATGTACTCGATCGGCCAGTTCGCTGAGTACCTCAAGCGCGATGCAGCCGGCATCGTCCAGGTCGACGTGGCCCGCGTCGGAGGCATCACGCCGTGGCTCAAGGTCGCTCACCTGGCGGAGGCGCACAACGTGCCGGTCTGCCCCCACTTCCTCATGGAGCTGCACGTCAGCTTGTGCGCCGCGGTGCCGAACAGTCGCTACGTCGAGCACATCCCGCAGCTGTCGGCAGTCACCAGCACCGGTCTCGCCCTTGAGGACGGCCACGCGCTTGCGCCCACGACGCCCGGGTTGGGTATCGACTGGGACCTGGACGCCATCGACGACCTTCGGGCGGTGTGATCCATGAGCGCCCCCACACAGCAGTCGGACGCCACACCCGCGAGCGATCCGCAGGCCGTCGACCTGGATGCGCAACGTTCCCTGAAGGGACTCCCGTTCTGGGCGAACCCGCGCTTCGGGCTGCTCGTCGTCATCGCGGCGCTCGTCGTGGTCTTCTCGTCGCTGCGCTCGTCCTTCCTCGACACCGGCCTCACGCTCGTCCCGATGCAGCAGGACCTCAGCGTCTTCCTCGTGGTGGGGCTCGCCCAGCTCTCCGTCCTGTCGCTCGGGCACATGAACCTGGCTGTGCCGCGCATGGCCGCGATCTCCGCGTTCGCGATGGGGTGGTGCTACCAGCACCTGTCCATGCCACTTGCACTCGGACTGCTGGTCGGTCTGGTCGTCGGCGCCGCTGTGGGGGCGCTGGCAGGTTGGATCATCACCGCAACCGGCGTGAACTCGTTCATCGTCACGCTCGCTCTGGACTTCGCCCTGGTCGGCCTCGTGTCGCTGCTGTACAGCCACGTCGGCGACGGCGTCGCGTTCCCCGTCCACCCGGCCGGGATGACCACCCTGCGCAACGACACGTTCAGCGACTACTGCACCGGCAACGTGTGCGGCCCGCCAGTGCCGCTCATCGTGCTCTTCGCACTGGCCGCCGCAGTGCTCGTCGCCGTGCTGTTCCGGCTGTCGCGCATCGGGCGCGAGATCCTCATGACCGGTTCGAACCTGACCGCCGCGCGGCTGTCGGGCATCCCGACGTCGCGCCGCGTCATCCAGGCGCATGCGCTGTCCGGGGCCCTCGCGGCCCTGGCGGGATTCCTGCTGGCCATCAACAGCGGCGCCTTCTCGGCTGACATCGGCAACTCCTTCCTGCTGCCGTCCTTCCTCGGGCCAGTCCTCGGCGGGACGCTGCTCTCGGGCGGCGCCGTGAGCGTCCTCGGCACCCTGCTGGGGGCAACGCTGACCGAGGTCATCCAGACGGGCCTGAACTTGCTCAACTTCTCAGTCCAGGACCTCAACATCTACATCGGGTTGGTCCTGCTCGTCGCGCTCTCGCTGGACCGGGTCCGACACGTGCTCGCCGAGCGACGGGGGACCAGGGCATGACCTCGACCGTCGACCCGACCATCGACCCGGCCCGGGCAACCCGTGGGAGCAGCCGCCTGCGCGCCCTGACGTTCCTCCGCGGTACGGAGTTCACCCTCATCGTCCTGTCCGTCGTCGGGTTCGTCGCCCTCGCCAGCACCACAGGCGGCAACCTGCTCACCGGCCCCACCCTGACCGCGGTGTTCCAGTACCTGGCGGTGCCCATCCTGGTGGGGCTGGCCCAGATGGCGGTGCTCGCCGTCGGGCAGATGAACCTGAGCGTCGGTGTCGTGACCGGGTTCACGGCGATGGTCGCGGCCTGGCTCATGGTGCACATCGGGCTGCCGGCGCCGCTCGCGGTCATCGCCGCGGTCCTGCTCGGCGGCGCGATCGGGCTGGCGAACGGCCTGCTGGTGGTGCTGACCAGGATCAACGGCTTCATCGTCACGCTGGCGACCATGACCGTCATCGACGGGCTGCGGTACGGCGTCAACGGCACCGGAACGTTCCAGAACTACTCGTCCGGCCTGGTCTCGCTCGGGCAGGCTTCGCTCATCGGCGTTCCGACGGTCTTCATCCTGGCTCTCCTGGTCGCCGGGGCCGTCGCCGTGTTCTTCCGCCGCGCGGCACTGGGTCGACAACTGCTCGCCTCGGGCGGCAACCCGCTCGCGGCGCGGCTTTCCGGCATCTCCAACGACCGGGCGATCGTCGTGGCCCACGTCCTGTCCGGCTTGCTCGCCGGCGTTGCGGGCATCGTCGTCGTCGCCCTGTCCGGATCGGTCAACGCCTCGATCGGGGACGACCTCCTCCTACCCAGCTTCGCCGCGCCGATCATCGGCGGCGTCGCGCTGACCGGTGGAGTCGTGGCGGTCTTGGGGACCTGCCTGGCGGCCTTCATCGTCCGGCTCGTCGATGTCGCGCAGGCGCAGTACTCGATCGACCAGAGCTGGGTCGACCTCATCGTCGGCGGGGTGGTGCTGGGCGCCGTGCTCGTCACCCAGGTCCGCACCGGCAGCAGAGAGGGACGACGCAGATGACCTTCATCGCGGAGAAGCTCATCAAGGTCTTCCCGGGCGTCCGGGCACTCGACCAGGCGACACTGCGACTCGAACCCGGCACCGTCCACGCGCTGCTGGGCGAGAACGGCGCTGGGAAGAGCACGCTGATCAAGGTGGTGACCGGTGTCTACCAACCGGACGGCGGGCGGCTGCTCAGCACCGCCGGCGACGGCACCCTCGCGGAGGTCAGCTTCTCCGGACCGCTGGACGCGCAGCGCGCCGGCATCGGCGTCGTCCACCAGGAGCGCAACCTCGTACCGGCCTTCTCCGTTGCCGAGAACATCGCGCTGCAGGCCGTGCCGAAGCGACGAGGGTTCGTGGATCACCACGCCATGCGCGACCTCGCCCGGCGCTGCCTGGAGCGGCTCGACGTGCAGCTGGACGTCGACCGCCTCGTGGGCGAGCTCTCCGTCGCGCAGATGCAGCTCGTCGAGATCGCCAAGGCCCTTGCCGTCGACAGCACGGTGCTCCTGCTCGACGAGCCGACTGCGTCACTGACGGCCGACGAGTCCGACCGGCTCTACGACGTCGTGCGCTCTCTGCGCGACCAGGGGCAGTCCGTGGTACTCGTCAGCCACAAGCTGGAAGAGGTGTTCGCGGTCGCGGACACGGTCACCGTGCTGCGGGACGGCCGCAGCGTCGCTGAGGCGCAGCCACTCGCCAACTACTCGCGCGACGACGTCGTCACCTTGATGGTCGGGCGGGCCCACGCGGACCTTCATCTCGAGACCCGCAAGATCGACAACCAGTCGCAGCCCGCCCTCGAGCTGGACGACGTGTCGACCAGCCTGGGACACCACGGCATCAGCCTGCACGTGCAGCCGGGGGAGATCCTCGGCCTGTACGGGCTCGTCGGCGCCGGGCGCAGCGAGCTGGCTCGCGCCATCCTCGGCCTCGACGCGATCACCGGTGGCGCCCTGCGCATCCACGGGGCGCCAGCGCACATCGGCAGCGTCAGCCAGGCGCTCCAGCGCTATCGACTCGGCTACGTGACGGAGAACCGCAAGGAGGAGGGCGTCTTCCTCGACCAGACGATCGCCCGCAACGTCTCGGTGACCGTGTGGCGGCGCCTGGCGCGAGCGGGACTGGTCCGCAACAAGGACGAACGAGTCCTGGTCGATCGCTACCGCGACCAGCTCGGCATGCGCATCTCGAGTCCGCTGCAGCTGGCGGGGCAGCTGTCCGGCGGAAACCAGCAGAAGGTCTCCCTCGCCAAGTGGCTCGCCGCCGACTGCCAGATCCTCGTCATCGACGAGCCGACGGTCGGTATCGATGTCCGCACCAAGGCCGCCTTCCACGAGCTCATCGTCGGTCTCGCGGACTCCGGGATCGCCATCCTGCTGATCTCGTCCGATCTCCCCGAGATGATCACCCTGGCCGATCGGATCGCCGTCATGAGCGAGTACCGGATCGTCGGGGAGCTGGACAACGACCACCGCTACGAGCACACCGCTCACAAGGTCATCCGCATGATCCACGCCGAGGTCGCGTCCTAGGCGTCTTTCAGCTACGGCCGAAGCACTCGGACGGCGACCACGGGTTCGCCGACGACGAAGAACAAGGAGTTGGAAAACATGCGCCTCGCGCGAATCGGAGCGGCCGGAGCAGAACGGCCCGCGGCATGGGATGGCGCCGCGTGGCGAGATCTGTCCTCACTGACGGGTGACGTTGACGCGGCGCTGCTCGCCACCGGGCTGGACGAGGTGCGCGCCCAGGTCGCCTCGGGCGGTCTCCCCGTCTTGGACGTCGAGGGCGCACGGTTCGGGCCGCCCGTGACCGGCATCGGCAAGATCGTCTGCATCGGGTTGAACTACCGGGACCACGCCGAGGAGACCGGCGCAGCCGAACCCGACGAGCCGGTCATCTTCATGAAGGCCCCGGACACTGTCGTCGGCCCCGGTGACGAGGTCCTGATCCCACGAGCGTCGGTCAAGACGGACTGGGAGGTCGAGCTCGGCGTTGTCATCGGCGCACCGGCTCGCTACCTCGCCAGCCCAGCCGAGTCGCTGGCCCACGTCGCCGGCTACGTCCTCAGCCACGACGTCTCGGAACGCGAGTTCCAGATCGAACGCGGCGGCCAGTGGGACAAGGGCAAGAGCTGCGAGACGTTCAACCCGATGGGCCCCTGGCTGGCGACCGCCGACGAGGTCGGCGACCCGCAGGCACTCAACCTGAGGCTGTGGGTCAACGGCACGCTCCGCCAGGACGGGAGCACGAAGAACATGATCTTCGATGTCGCCCACGTCATCTGGTACCTCAGCCAGTTCATGGTGCTGCGACCCGGCGATGTCATCAACACCGGCACCCCAGCCGGCGTCGCGCTCGGGCTGCCGGACCACCCGTACCTCGTTGCCGGTGACGTGGTCGAGCTCGAGATCGACGGGCTCGGTCGCCAGCGGCAGATCTTCGGGCAGGCCTGAGATGGGCGCGTTCGACGGCCTGCGAGCCATCGTCACGGGCGGCGCATCCGGGATCGGGCTGACCACGGCACGGCTCCTGGCGGAGCAGGGAGCGCACGTCGCCGTGCTCGACCGCGACCCGCTCTCCGACGGTGACCAGGGTTCTGGGTCGGCGTTGCACGGTGTGCAGGTCGACGTCAGCGACAACTCGGCGACGCAGGACGCGGTGACCGCCGCGATCGAGCACCTCGGCCAGCTCGACGTCCTCGTGAACAACGCCGGGATCGGTGCCCAGGGAGGCGTCGAGGACAACACCGACGACGAGTGGCACCGCGTCCTCGACGTCAACGTCATCGGCATGGTCCGGGTGACCAGGGCCGCGCTGCCGGCGCTGCGCCGGTCCTCGGCGGCCGCGATCGTGAACACCTCGTCGATCGCCGCGACCGCCGGACTGCCGCAGCGGGTGCTGTACTCCGCCAGCAAAGGGGCAGTCGCCGCGATGACGCGGGCCATGGCTGCGGACCTGCTGCCGGACGGGATCCGGGTGAACGCCGTGAACCCCGGCACCGCCGACACGCCCTGGATCGGCAGACTTCTCGCCCGGGCTGAGGACCCGGCGGCCGAGCGGGCGGCACTCGAAGCGCGGCAACCACACGGTCGGCTGGTGTCACCGGACGAGGTGGCAGCTGCGATCGCCTACCTCGCGTCGCCCGCTGCCGGCTCTGTCACCGGTGTGGCGCTCGCCGTCGACGGCGGCATGGAGTTCCTCCGGCTGCGGCCCCGGAGCTGACCGTGTCCGAAGTCGCAGCCACGGGACCCGCGCATCGGTTCGGACCGCTGCAGCGGTTCGCCTCGGTCATCCGACTGCATCCCGAGAAGGAAGCGGAGTACCGGGCGCTGCACGCTGAGGCCTGGCCGGCGGTTCTCGCCATGATCCGCGAGGTCCACATCCGCAACTACTCCATCTTCCTGCGCGACGGCCTGCTCTTCTCCTACTTCGAGTACATCGGGGCCGACTTCGACGCCGACATGGCCCGGATGGCCGACGACCCCGAGACCCGACGCTGGTGGGCGCTCACCGACCCCTGTCAGCAGCCGGTGGACACGGCGGCGGAGGGCGAGTGGTGGGCGCCGATGGTCGAGGTGTTCCACAGTGACTGACGCCCGCGCCGCGGACACCGGAGCCGCTCGGGAACGATCTGCGACGCGGGTGGACGCGCACCACCACGTGTGGGACCTGGCGATCCGGGACCAGCCCTGGACGGCGGACATCGAGCCCCTGCGACGGAGCTTCACGTTCGACGAGCTGCGTCCGCAGCTGTCCCGAGCCGGCATCGACGCGACGGTCCTGGTGCAGACCATCAGCGTTGCTGAGGAGACGCCCGAGCTCCTCGCTCTCGCCGCCGCCTGCCCCGAGATCCGCGGCGTCGTCGGCTGGGTCGACCTGAGCGCCCAGGACGTCTCCGCGCGCCTGGACGAGCTGCGAAGCCTGCCGGGCGGCGAGCACCTGGTCGGGATCCGGCACCAGGTCCAGGGCGAGGCCGACCCGCAGTGGCTGCTGCGCCGTGACGTCACGAGCGGTCTTCGGGCGGTCGCGGCGGCGGGACTCGTCTACGACCTGCTCGTCACCGAGGCCCAGCTGCCGGCGGCAGTCGAAGCGGTACGGCGACATCCTGATCTGCGCTTCGTGCTCGACCACGGCGGCAAGCCGCTCATCGCGGCTGGTGAGGTGGAGCCGTGGCGCTCCAACGTCACGGCGCTGTCCGAGCAGCCGAACGTGACAGTCAAGCTCTCCGGTCTGCTCACCGAAGCGTCGGCTGACTGGACGGTGGACGACATCCGTCCCTACGTCGATCACCTGGTCGAGGCCTTCGGTCCGACGCGCACGATGTTCGGCTCGGACTGGCCCGTGTCGACTCTGCGGGGCGGCTACGAGGACGTCGTCGCTGTCACCGAGGAGCTGATGGCACAGCTCTCACCCGATGAGCGATCAGCCGTCTTCGCCACCACGGCGCTCAGCTCGTACCAGCTCGAGAGGGCCAGCGCATGAGCCTGCCCACAAGGCGGATCGGCACGACCGACGTGCACGTCACCGAGGTCGGGTTGGGCGGTGCACCGCTCGGCAACCTGTACAGCGAGGTCGACGACGCCACGGCGGCCGCCGCCGTCGAGGCGGCGTGGGATGCCGGCATCCGCTACTTCGACACCGCGCCGCACTACGGACTCGGTCTCTCCGAACGGCGTCTGGGACGCGCGCTCGCCGGTCGACCGCGCGAGGACTACGTGCTGTCGACGAAGGTCGGACGGCTGCTGGTGCCGAATCCGCACCCCACGGGCTCCGATCTCGGAGTCGGCCTGTTCGCGGTCCCGGACACCGTGACCCGACGCTTCGACTTCTCCGCCGACGGCGTCCGCCGCAGCCTCGAGGCGAGCCTCGAGCGGCTGGCCGTCGATCGCGTCGACATCGTGCTCATCCACGACCCGGACGACCAGCTCGACCAGGTCGTCGACGAGGCCGCGCCCGCGCTCGTCCGGCTGCGGGAGGAGGGCCTCATCAGCGCCGTCGGGGTCGGCATGAACCAGTGGCAGGCGCCGCTGCGGCTGGTCGAGGAGTGCGACCTGGACGTCGTCATGCTGGCCGGGCGCTGGACCCTTGCCGATCGGACCGGTGCGCCCTTGATGGAGGCGTGCGTGTCGCGAGGGGTCTCGGTGCTCGCGGCGGCGCCGTACAACTCTGGGCTGCTCGCCGCGGACTGGCCGCCCGACGGGGCCTTCTTCAACTACGGGCCCGCGTCGGAGGAGGTCCTGGAGCTGGCCCGACAGCTCGCGAGGACCGCCGAGCGCCATGGCGCGACGCTCCCGCAAGCGGCCATGCAGTTCCCCCTGCGGCACGCGGCCACAGCGGCTGTCGTCGCCGGGGTCCGTACGCCGCAGCAGGCGCGTTCCACCGTCCAGCGGGCTCTGGCTGAGCTGCCGACCGAGCTCTGGGCCGACCTCGAGGAGCAAGCACCGAACCGTGACTGACACCTTCCGCAGCTTCGAGCTCACCGACCTGCGGTTCCCGACATCCCGGGACCGCGACGGCTCAGATGCCATGAACCCCGATCCCGACTACTCCTCGGCCTACCTGAAGCTGGCGACGGGCACCGGGGACGCGGGCTACGGGTTCGTGTTCACCATCGGGCGCGGCAACGAGGTCCAGGTCGCGGCCATCCGGGCACTGGAGCGGCACCTGGTCGGCCGCGACGTCGACCAGGTGCTGTCGAACCTCGGTGAGCTGTGGCGCGAGCTCACCACGGACAGCCAGCTGCGCTGGCTCGGACCGGACAAGGGCGTCGAGCACATGGCGGTCGGCGCTGTCATCAACGCGCTGTGGGACCTGAGAGCTCGCCGGGCCGGGCTCCCTCTGTGGCAGCTGCTGGCCGAGCTCGAGCCGGCCCAGGTCGTGGACCTGGTCGACTTCACCTACCTCGAGGACGCCCTCACCCCGGCCGAGGCACTCGCGATCCTGCAGACCGCTCGACCGGGCGCCGCGGAACGGACCACCCGCCTGCTGAGGACCGGGTACCCGGCATACACGACGTCCGCCGGCTGGCTCGGCTACTCCGACGACAAGGTCGTCCGACTGGCACTCGAAGCCGTCGAGGCCGGCTTCGACCACCTGAAGCTCAAGGTCGGCGCCGACACCGACGACGACATCCGGCGCTGCGAGCTCGTCCGCGCAACCGTCGGACCCGACATCCGCATCTCGGTCGACGCCAACCAGCGGTGGGGCGTGACGAGCGCGATCGCGAACATCCGGCGCCTCGCGCACATCGACCTGTGGTGGGTGGAGGAGCCGACCAGCCCCGACGACGTGCTCGGGCACAAGGCCATCCGCGACGCGGTGGCGCCGATGCGCATCGCCACGGGCGAGCACTGCGCCAACCGGGTCCTGTTCAAGCAGCTGCTGTCCAGCGGCGCAGTGGACGTCTGCCAGATCGACGCCTGCCGGGTGGCCGGCGTCAACGAGAACATCGCCGTCCTGCTCATGGCCGCCAAGTTCGGCGTACCGGTCTGCCCGCACGCCGGGGGAGTGGGGCTGTGCGAGGTCGTGCAGCACCTGGCGATGTTCGACTACGTCGCGGTGAGCGCAAGCACCGAGAACCGGTGGATCGAGTTCGTCGATCACCTGCACGAGCACTTCGAGACGCCGGTCGTCGTCGAAGGGGCGCGCTACCGCGCGCCGTCCGCGCCAGGTTCGGGCGCACGCGTGCACGACGCCACCCTCGAGGCCTTCAGCTACCCCGACGGTCCGGCCTGGCGCACGTACGTGAACCCCCAGTCCCACGGTCAGGTCCTGCCTCGTTGACCGTGTCCCAGCGTGTGAGGCGTCCCCAACAAGGAGCCGGTCCCGGCTCCTGACAGCAATACGGAAAGGTCGCGCATGTCCCCTCACCTGCCCGCCCGAGCCGTTCGCGCAAGCGTCGCGATCGTCCTCTCCGCTTCTGCCTTGACGCTGATCGGCGCCTCCTCGGCGGCCGCCGCCGGCGTCACCCGCGTCTACGCCTCGCCACACGGCGCCGGTAAGGCCTGCTCTGCGCCGCAGCCCTGCTCCCTGACCGCCGCCAAGGCGGCAGCGGCCGAGGCGATCCAGCACAGTCCCGGCGACGTCCACGTCGAGCTGGCGGGGGGCACCTACCAGCTGGGCGCGCCGCTGGACTTCGGCCCGCAGGACTCGGGCAGCAACGGCCACCGGATCATCTGGGAGGCCCAGGGCGCCATGCGCCCGGTGCTGAGCGGCGGCGTCCCGATCACCGGCTGGCACGCCTCCTCCAGCAACCCACAGGTCTGGGTCGCACCCGTTCCGGCGGGGCTCAGCACCCGGCAGCTCTATGCCGACGGCACCCGCATCCCACGGAGCTCCGGCCAGAGCCCGGTGGGGCTGACCCAGACCGCCGACGGCTTCCTCGCCGCTGACGATACGCTGGCCTCCTGGCGCAACCCCTCCAGCCTCGAGTTCGTCTTCGATGGCGGCCATGGCGCGTGGACGCAGCCGCGTTGCGACGTGGCGAGCATCTCCGGCCGAGCCATCACGATGCGCCAGCCGTGCTGGTCGAACATGAAGCTGCCGAGCACGCCGCTGGCACCCGACGGTGACAACCCCTCGGGCGGGTTCCCCAGCCTGGACAGCTCCGCCACGCCGTCGCGGATCGAGAACGCCTACGAGCTGCTCAGCCCCGGGACGTGGTACCTGGATCAGTCCCGCAACGAGATCTACTACGACGCCCGACCCGGCCAGGACGTCTCCGCCATGCAGTTCCAGGCGCCCGTCCTGCAGCAGCTGATCAGGACCTCCAGCACCGCTGAGCAACCACTGCACGACGTGACCTTCAACGGCATCACCTTCGCCTACACGACCTGGCTGACGCCCAGCAGCAACGACGGCTTCCCGGACATGCAGGCGACGATGTACCTCCAGGGCCCGAACGCGTCCAACAGCCAGGGCCTCTGCAACTACGTCCAACCGACGGGGACCTGCCCGTTCGCCGCGTGGACCCGCCCGCCCGCTGCCGTCGACCTCGTCGGCACGCGCAACGTCACCGTCAGCGGCAGCACGTTCGAGCACCTCGGTGCAGCCGGGCTCGGCGCCTACCACGGGGCACGCGATGACGTGTTCACCGGCAACGAGATCAGCGACGTCTCCGGCAACGGGATCGAGTTCGGCACCACGGACGACCCGCAGCCGACAGCGTTCGCCGCCGACATCTCCGGTGGTGCTCCCGCGACCCAGTCCTCGACCCAGTCCGGTGGCAGCGCCATGCGTGCTGTCGACGGCAGCAGCAGCACCAGCAGTCAGACCCGCCAGGAGCAAAACCCTTGGTGGCAAGCGGATCTCGGCAGCGTGCGGCCGCTGTGGCAGACGAACATCACCGCTGGCCAGCCGCTCGGCGACTACTGGGTCTTCGCCTCCTCGACGCCGTTCGACACCAGGCTGACCCCACAGCAGCAGGCCACCCGGCCGGGTGTCTGGTCCAGCCAGCAGAGCGCCGGCTCCGCCACCGGCGCCACCGTGCCCACCGACGCGTCCGGCCGCTACCTGATGATCCAGCTCGTCGGAGACCGGTCACTGTCCCTGGCGAACGTCTCGGTCAAGTCCGGCGCCGAGATCGCCGTCGGAAACACGATCAGCGACAACTACGTGCACAACATCGGCGTCGAGTACACCGGCGCGGTCGGCATCTGGGGCGGCTACTCGCGCCGCACGACCATCACGCACAACGAGGTCGGTGACCTGCCGTACAGCGGCATCAGCTTCGGCTGGGCCGGCTGGCACACCAACGCCACCACACCGCTCACGAACCCCAACGTCATGGCAGACAACGTCATCTCCGACAACGTCATCTACAACGTGATGGGCGTGCGCTCGGACGGCGGGCCGATCTACACCAACGGTCCGCAGGGGCAGAGCCTGGAGCACGGGCTGACGATCAGCGGCAACGTCACCTTCGGCAACGCACACACCTCCTTCGCCAACTACAACGACGAGGGCGGCGCCTACATCACCATGGACGGCAACGTCCAGTACGCCGACGGCGGCTACTTCAACGGCGGCTGCTCGACCACCGGCCACATCATCGTCAAGAACAGCTACCGCGTCGGCCCGCTGAACTACTACATCTGCGACAACGTCGGCACCGACTTCGTCGACGGCGGCAACAACACCCTGCTACCGGCCAATCCCGGCGTGGGGGTCATCCCGGCGAGGGTGCTCGCCGGGGCGGCCCTGCAAGGCCAGTCGGTGGCCCTCAGCACCGCGACTGCCCCGGAGGTGGCGGTGGTGAGCCCGATCCAGGACCACCAGGTCCTCATCTCGGGCCGCGGCTTCACGCCCGGTTCCCAGGTGCGCATCGGTGCTGCGGCGGCGACGCAGCTCAGCTACATCGGGCCCAACCAGCTCGCGGCGACACTGCCCGCGGACGTGTACCAGGGTGATGTGGCCGTCACCACCGGCGCGGGCACGAGCCCGATCACCAGCGCGAGCTACACCTACGACCCGACGCTCGACGTGGCGGTCGGCAAGCCGGCCACCCAGTCGTCGACCGCGTTCGGCAGCCCGGCGGGGCACGCCGTCGACGGCAACACCAGTGGTTCGTACGGCGCCGGGTCGCTGTCGCACACCGACGACAACACCAACGCCTGGTGGCAGGTCGATCTCGGCAGCTCGCAGCAGATCGCCAGCATCAACCTCTGGAACCGAAGCGACTGCTGTGCCGACCGGGCAAGCGACTACTGGGTGTTCGTCTCCGACGCGCCGTTCGACACCTCCCTCACGCCGGCGCAGCAGGCGGCGCAGCCCGGCGTGTGGTCCAGCCACCAGACCAGCACGATGGGGCGGCCGACGCAGCTGCCGGTCGCGGCCAGCGGCCGCTACGTGATGGTGCAGCTGTCCGGCACCAACTACCTCGCGCTCGCGGAGGTGCAGGTGTTCCGGAACCCCTGACCCCGAAACGGGTGCGGCCGACCCCCACAGGGTCGGCCGCACCTGTGGTCGGGCCAGCCGGTGCCCGGATCGTGGCGCTTCGTCACGAGGCGTCCTGCAGGTTTCGACCGGCCGTCTTGTCGAAGTTCCTGAGCCGGAGTCCCCAGTCGCCTAGGTTGCAACCATGTTCCTGCAGCTGACCCGCCTGCGCTCCGTCGCCACCCTCGCCGTCGCCGGCCTCGCCCTCGCCGCCTGCTCCTCGGGCTCGACCTCGTCCACCAGGCTGAAGGCCAACGCGGACGTGTCGCCGCTGGCGTTCCACGGCTGCGGCTCTGTCGCGTGCACCGGCAGCCTGTCCGGTGCGGCCTACCAGATCGAACTGCCCCAGACCTGGAACGGCACCCTGCTGATCTGGTCGCACGGCTACCGCAACGCGGTCCCCGCTCCGCCGAGCTTCTCGCCGGTGGACCACAGCGCCTCCGACGCGCCGAGCCCGGCCACCGCCAAGGAGCTGCTGAGCCAGGGCTACGCGATCGCCGGGTCGTCGTACGCGACGAACGGCTGGGCCGTTCAGGACGGCGTCAAGGCAGGGGAGGAGCTGCGGCAGTTCTTCGTCGACAAGGTCGGCACACCGCGACGCACCTACGTCTGGGGGGCGTCGCTGGGCGGGCTCATCACCGAGCTGCTCAGCGAGAAGCACCCGGAGTGGGTGAGCGGCGCGGCGCCAGAGTGCGGGGCGGTTGCCGCGACCACCGAGAACCTCGACGGGGCGCTGGCCGTCGCCTACATGGTGAAGACGCTCATCGACCCGAAGCTCAAGATCACCGACTACAGCTCAGCGCAGCAGGCGATCGCCGCGTTCCAGCAAGCGATCGCGTCCGTGACGAAGGCCGCGCAGGACGTCGCCGGAGGTGGCACCGCCAAGGTCGAGGCCATCGCGGCCATCAGCCACTTCGCCACCCAGACCTCCACCTACGACGGCCACGACGCCGTCTCGGGAGTGAGCGCTCTGGTGGAGGACATCCTCACGGCGATGGGCTTCGCGACCTTCGGCCAGCAGGAGTTCGCGAGCCGGGTCGGCGGCCAGGGGCTCGACATCACCACCCTGGACTTCGGCAGCGCGGTCTCCGACGCCGACCGCCAGACCGTCAAGGGCTTCGGCGGCGACCTGGACCAGTACCTCAAGACGCTCGCCGCGGGCACCCGCCCTGCGGTCGACGCGGCTGCCCGGACCAAGGCGATGGACCAGGGCGAGACGACCGGCAAGGTCACGCACCCGACCGTCACCCTGCACGACGAGCAGGACCCGCTCGTCATCGTCCAGAACGAGCGCGTGCTCGGTGACCGCTTCTTCAGCAACGGTGACGCGGCGCACCTCACGCAGCTGTTCACGAAGCCGCCGGCGACCTACAACGCACCCGCCCCGTACGGCGCCGGCCACTGCAACTTCACGGACACCGAGCAGCTCGGCCTCGTGGCAGCCCTCGACGGCTGGGTGCGCACCGGCGTGCGCGCGACGCCCGAGTCAGCGGTCAAGCTGTTCAAGGCTCCGACCGGTCTCGATCCCGCGTACTACCCGCTGTCCTTCCCGCTGCTGAAGAAGTAGCAGGGAGCGCATCTAGCATGCGGTGAGGGCGAGGCGCGAGCGTGCCGTCGCGGACCACCACCGAGAGGGACACGTGTCGAGCAGCTCGACCCTGGACAAGGACGTCCTGGCCGACTCTGGCCCGCGCACCAGCCGTCCGTCGCCGGTTGAGCGGCTGCGGCTCGTCGGCGTGTGCGTCGCGCTGTTCGCTCTGGCGCTGAAGCAGGCCCCGTCCCAGCTCGTCGGCGACACCAAGCTCGACTTGTCCGTCGACCCGGTCCGGTTCCTCAGCCGTGCGCTGCACCTGTGGGACCCGAGCAACGACTTCGGCGTGACGCAGAACCAGAGCTACGGCTACCTCTTCCCGATGGGCCCGTTCTTCGCCCTCGGGCACCTGGTCGGGCTGCCGCCCTGGCTGGTGCAGCGGCTGTGGTGGGGGACGCTGCTGTGCCTGGCGTTCCTCGGCGTGGTGGCGCTGGCCGAGCGGCTGGGCATCGGCGGGCCGTTCAGCCGGCTGGTGGGCGGGCTCGCGTTCGCGCTGTCCCCCCGGGTGCTGTCGACGCTCGGACCGATCTCGGTGGAGGCGCTGCCGTACTGCCTGGCGCCGTGGGTGCTCGTCCCGCTGGTCCGCGGGGCCGCCAGCGGCTCTCCCCGCAGGGCAGCGGCCCGGTCGGCCCTCGTGGTCGCCTGCATGGGCGCGGTCAACGCCGCCGCGGTGCTGGCGGTGCTGCCACCGGCGGCCCTGTGGCTGCTCACCCGGGAGCGCGGGCCCCGGCGCCGGGCGCTGATGCGCTGGTGGGTGGCGTGCGTCGTCCTCGCCACGACGTGGTGGGTCGTGCCGCTCGTCCTGCTCGGCCGCTACAGCCCGCCCTTCCTCGACTTCATCGAGAGCGCCTCCATCACGACCTCCGTGACCTCTCTGGTCGAGGTGCTCCGCGGCACGTCCGACTGGGTCGCGTACGTCGCCGGCAGCCACGGTCCGAACTGGCCCACCGGACTGGCTCTCCTGACGACCCCACTGGTCATCGTCTACACGGTCCTGGTCGTGACCGCAGGGGCCGCCGGTCTGCTGCGTCGCGACCTGCCCGAGCGGTTGTGGCTCACCTGCTGCCTGGTGCTCGGTCTGGTTGCCCTCACGGCGGGGCACGCGGGGCCGGTCACCGGTCTGCTCGCGGGCCCCGAGCGGCACCTGCTCGACGGGCTGCTCGCGCCGTTCCGCAACGTGCACAAGTTCGACGTCGTCATCCGGCTGCCCCTCGTGCTCGGACTGGTGCACGTGGTGTCGAGGCTGGGCGAGGCTGGTCCGCTGCTGGCGGAGGACCGCCGCAGTCAGCGGCGGGCACTCGCTGTCAGGGTCGCGGCCGTCGCGGCGGTCCTCGGTGCGGCCGTCCCTGCCCTGTCCACGGGTCTCGCTCCGCGCAACCCGTTCACCGACATCCCGTCGTACTGGCAGCAGACGGCGACCTGGTTGGGCCAGCACGATGCCCAGGGCAGGGCGCTGCTGCTGCCGGGATCGCGCTTCCCCGACTACCTCTGGGGCTTCACCAACGACGAGCCGCTCCAACCCCTGGCCGACTCGGAGTGGGCCGTGCGCGGCGCCGTTCCGCTGACGCCGGCCGGCACGATCCGCTACCTCGACGCCGTGGAGCAGCGGCTTGCGACCGGCACGCCGTCGCAGGGCCTGGCCGACGACCTGGCGAGGGCCGGCATCCACTACCTGGTGGTGCGCAACGACCTGGCGTACGGGGCAGCCGGCTCGACCCGGCCGCTGCTCGTCCACGAGGCGGTGGCGGCATCGCCTGGGATCACCCGGGTGGCGACCTTCGGCGGCCTCGTCGGCGGCGGCAACATCAGCGGGTACGTCGACGAGGGCCTCGATGTGCCGTACCCGGCCATCGAGGTGTACGAGGTGGGGCTGGACACGCCGCGGGCCGAGCTGCACCCGCTCTCGGACGTGGTGAAGGTGGCTGGGGGACCGGAGTCGCTCCTCCCGCTCGACGACCGGTTCCTGCTGAAGGGCCGGCCCACGGTGCTCCAGAGCGACGCCGCGGGAGTGCCGGCGCTGAAGGACGCCCCCACGGTGCTCACCGACGGCCTTCAGCGCCGCGAGGTGTTCTTCGGCGGCATGCTGAACCAGAGCACCTCACCGACGCTGACGGCTGACGAGCCGTGGCGGCTGGATGCACCGGCTCACGACTACCTGCCGCCGGGGAGCAGCAGCCAGCAGACGGTGGCCCGCCTGATCGGCGCCCGGTCCGTCGAGGCGTCCTCGAGCGCCTCCGACGCCAATGCCCTCGGCGGTTCCCAGCCCTCGCGGCTGCCGTTCGCAGCCGTCGACGGCGACCCGCTGACCAGCTGGCGCTCGGACGCCGGGAAGGACCCCGCCACGGCGTCGTGGCGGCTGACGTTCGACGCGCCGCGCGATGTCAGCGGCCTGACCATCAGCTTCGACGTGCCGCCGACCGGTCGGCATCCCTCGTCGGTCCGGGTACGCACCGATCGGGGCGCCGTGATCGTCCCGGTGCCGTCGAACGGCAGACCAGTGCCCGTGCACGTACCGGCCGGGAACACCGCCTCGATCACCGTGTCCACGGCCGCAGTGCGCGGCTCGGGCCTGGGCTACCTGGGCCTGTCGGAAGTCCAGGTGCCGGGCCTGAGCGTCACCCGGACGCTGGACACCACGGATGCCCCCGGGTCGCCGGTGATCGCCCTGCAGGGCGACCAGAGCGCGCGCCGCTCGTGCTACCAGCTGCTCACGCAGTTCCTGTGCTCCAGCACCGTGGGCCAGGCCGGTGAGGCCACCGGGATCGACCGCACGCTGCACCTCACCGGCGGCGGCAGCTACCGGCTGTTCGCCTCGGCCGTTCCCCGGCCGGGCAAGGCGCTGAACGCCGTGCTCGACCAGGGCACCGGCGTGGTGGTGACGGCCTCCACCACCGACGTCGACTCGCCCGCGGCGCGGCCGGGGACCGTGCTCGACGGAGACCTGGGCACCGGCTGGCGGGCCGCGGCCGGGGACCTCGACCCGTGGTTGACGATCAGGTATCCCACGAGGCAGACCATCACGGGCCTGCGCCTGCAGGTGCAGACGTCACTGGCGGCTTCCCGCGCCCGAGCCGTGAACGTGTACTCCCTAGACGGCAGCCGCTCCGGCACCCTCGACCGGAACGGGCATGTCAGCTTCGCACCGCTCGTCACGGACCAGCTGACCGTGCGCCTGAAGGACGTCGTGCCGGCGACCTCGCTCGACCCCTTCACGTTGACCGGGAGCCTGCTCCCCGTAGGGGTCAGCGAGCTCACGCTCGACGGGGCGCGCAAGCCGAGCACGCCCAGCTTCATCGTGACCATCCCGTGCAACGCGGGACCCGTCATCCGGGTGGGTGCCCAGCTGCTCAGCACCACCGTTCGCACCGACCGGGCAACGCTCCAGCAAGAAGGACGGCTCACCCTCACGGTCTGCGATCCCCGCAAGGTCAGCGCGGCGGACGCCAACCGGGTCGACGTCGGCGACGGCACCCGCGTGCTCGCCCCGGCGTCGAACCTCGTCCGCCCGGTGGCGCTGACCCTGCGACCCGAGGTCGGTGACGCCCTCGCCAACCCGGCGCAGCCCGCGACTCCGATCACGCTGTCGCAGTGGGGTGCGACCAGCCGGCGCGTTGCCGTGCCCGCCCGCGACGCCGCCTCCCTGCTCGAGGTCCACGAGAACACCAACCCGGGGTGGGTCGCGACGCTGGCCGGTCAGCGGCTGCAGAGCGTGGTGGTCGACGGGTGGCAACAGGGCTGGGTGGTCCCGGCCGGTGCGGCAGGGACGGTGGCTCTCGAGTTCCAGCCGGACCGCACCTTCCGAGCCGGTCTGCTCGCCGGTGGCGCCGCGTTGGCGCTGCTGCTCCTGCTCCTGGTGCTGCCCGGCACCTCCGTCGCACAACCGGTCACGGCCCGCCGGCCCGGCCGGGTCGCGCTCGTCTCGCTGGCTGTCGGCTTGGCACTCGTCGGAGGCTGGGTGGCGGTCGCCTTCTGCCTCCTCGCCACGCTGCTCCTGGCCGGACAGGGTCGCCTCTCGCGGCTGCGCGCCGCGCTGGCCTCGGCGTGCCTGCTCGCTGCCGGGCTGCTGCTGGCTGAGCACCCGTGGCCGCAGGCCGGCTACGCCGGCCGGTCGGCGCTGCCTCAGGTGCTCTGCCTCGCCGCGGTCGTGCTGGTCTGGTCGGCCATGCTGCCAGCACTTCGCGCGCTGCCCTCAATGCCCTCGCTCCTGCGCCTGCCGAACCGGCGGTCCTTCAGGCGCAGCGCCGGCCGCTCCACCAGCACGTAGCTGAGCGAGGCCACTCCGACGCTGGCGATCCAGGAGATCGAGAAGACCACCAGCCAGCTGCCGGTGAACAGCTTCAGGTCCAGCACCCGCACGACCGTCTCCAGGACGAGCAGGTGCCACAGGAAGATGCCGTAGGAGATCTCACCGAACAGCTGC
>JAOPVZ010000302.1 GCA_025965935.1 Frankiales bacterium
GACCGTCCGCTGGGCTTGGTCGTTGAGCTTGAGGTGCACCCAGTCGACCGTGAAGTCGCGGCGCTTCTCCTGCGCCTTGGCGATGAACTCACCACGCAGCCGGGCCCGGGTCGTCTGCGGCGGCACGGACTTGGCTTCGAAGGTCAGCAGGTCGGTCGTCGCCCGGTCGACCATCCCCTTCCGCTCCAGTAGGTAGTAGAGCCCGCGATTGCGGTTCACGTCGTGGTACGCGAGGTCCAGCTGCGCCACGCGTGGGCTGGACAGCGCGAGGTCGTGCTTGCTGCGGTAGCGCTCGATGAGCTGGTGCTTGATGACCCAGTCGATCTCACGGTCGACGAGACCCAGGTCGCCGGTCTCGATGGCCGTCAGGGTGCGGTCCCAGAGGTCCAGGACGCGCTTCACCAGGTCGTCGCTGCCGCGCCGGGCGACGAAGTCCTCTGCCTTGTTGTAGTACTCCCGCTGGATCTCGAGGGCACTGGCCTCACGACCGTTGGCAAGCTTGACCTTCTTCTGACCGGTGAGGTCGTGGCTCACCTCGCGGATGGCCCGGATCGGGTTCTCCAGCGTCAGGTCGCGCATGACGACGCCGGCCTCGATCATCCGGAGCACCAGGTCGGTCGTGCCGACCTTGAGCAGCGTCGTCGTCTCCGACATGTTGCTGTCGCCCACGATGACGTGCAGCCGGCGGAACCGCTCGGCGTCGGCGTGCGGCTCGTCGCGGGTGTTGATGATCGGTCGGCTCCGCGTGGTCGCGGAGCTGACGCCTTCCCAGATGTGCTCGGCCCGCTGACTCACGCAGAACACCGCGCCCCGGGGCGTCTGCAGGACCTTGCCGGCCCCGCAGATGACCTGACGGGTCACGAGGAACGGGATCAGTACGTCGGCAAGGCGCGTGAACTCGCCGTGCCGCCCGACCAGGTAGTTCTCGTGGCAGCCGTAGGAGTTGCCGGCGCTGTCGGTGTTGTTCTTGAACAGGTAGATGTCGCCTGCGATGCCTTCCTCGCGCAGGCGCCGCTCGGCGTCGACGAGCAGCCCCTCGAGGATCCGCTCCCCAGCCTTGTCGTGCGTGACCAGGTCGAGTACCGAGTCGCACTCCGGGGTGGCGTACTCGGGGTGGCTACCGACGTCGAGGTAGAGCCGGGCGCCGTTCTTGAGGAAGACGTTGGAGCTCCGGCCCCAGCTGACCACCCGGCGGAACAGGTAGCGCGCCACCTCGTCCGGACTCAGGCGCCGCTGGCCTCGGAACGTGCACGTGACTCCGTACTCGTTCTCGATGCCGTAGATCCGACGCTCCACGTTCTGGACGCTACAGGCTGGTGGCGCGTTCGGCCCCGCACGGCCTCAGGCGCGGCGCCGCACGCCCACGAGGAGCAGCAGGCAGCCGACCCCGACCAGCCCGGCAGCCGCCGCCAGCAGCGACGCCACGGGAGCCCCGGTGAAGGGCAGCTCCGGCGGCACCACGATCGTGCCGCCACCGCCAGTGAAGTCACCCGTGGTGGCGTCACCGGAAGTACCGCCGCTCGTGCTGCCCGTCGTGGTGCCCGTCGTGGCGACACCCGTCGAGCCGCCGCCCTGGCCGCCGGTCGTGGTGCCGGTCGTCCCACCAGTGGTCGGGTCACCGGTCGTGGCGCCGGTCGTCGCGCCAGTGGTCCCGCCGGTCGTGGTGCCGGTCGTGGTGCCGGTCGTGCCCGTCGTGGTGCCGGTCGTGCCACCAGTGGTCCCGCCCGCGCTCGCCGTGGCGACGGTCGAGGTGTCCGAGCCGGAGGTCTTGTTGGTCGCGTCCGAGGGCTCGTGCGCCTTCACCGTCGCAGTGTCGGTGATGGAGGTGCCCGCGGCCGGACTCGACGCGGCGAGCACGAAGTTGCAGGTGGCGACGGCGCTGGCCGCCAGGGTGGCCGGCAGTGCCGGCGCGCAGGTCACGGGCACGGCCGCCGCAGCCCCCAGTGCGTCCGTCACGCCGTCGAGGGCGACGGTCACGGCGCTGGTGTTGGTGATGGTGACGCGGTACGGCACGTTGGCGCCGGCGGCCGAGGCCGTCTCGGAGTCGTGGTACGTGGAGTCGCCGTCAGCGTCGTTCTCCTTGACGACGTTCAGCGAGAGCGCCGGCGGCACGTGAGTGCTCACCGTGGAGGTGTCCGAGCTGCCGACGGTGTGGTTGGGGTCCTCACCGGTGACGCACGACGGGTCGGCGGGCGCGCACACGTTGTCCGGGCCCTGGTGGGCGACGACGGCGACGGTGTTGGTCTTGCTGGAGCCGTCAGCGGGCGAGTAACCAGCGACGATCGCACCGCACGACGCCGAGGCCCCGGGCTGGATGAGGGCACCGATGAGGCTCGGCGTGCAGGTGAAGGTGATGGGGTTGCCGGCGACGGTGTCGACCAGGCTGTCGATCACGAGCGGGCTGGCGCCGTTGTTGGTGACGGTCACCGAGAACGGCACCGAGGCGCCCACCGAGTGCGAGGTCTCGCTGTCGGTGAAGGTGGCATCCCCGTTGGCGTCGTTGGTCTTGACCACCGTGAGCGCCAGCACCGGCGGGGTGACTGGCTTGCAGCCGTTGCCGTAGATGGCCTGCCCGGCCGCCGACCAGTTCAGGCCCAGGAAGTGCTGGACGACGCTGTTGCTGTCGGTGTAGTCGAACGGCGGGATGATGTCTCCCCAGGCGATGTGCTTGGCCTTGAGCGTCGCGTCCCAGACCGGGCCGGTGTGGGCGGCGTGGCCGCTGACGTCGCCGTCCTTGTCGGGTGTCTCGACGATGTAGGGGTTGTTGTTCGAGTTCGTCCCGTGGCAGATCGTCACCTTGCCGTTGCTGGAGCTGACGCTGGCCGCGTTCTGCAGGCCCAGCGCGGCGCCGCTGTTGGTGAGGAAGGCCAGGCTGCCGATGGCAGCGAAGGCGACCAGCCGAGTGTGGCGACGAAGCAGCGTGCGCACGAGAACCCCCTGTGTCGAGCACGGCTGTGCTCGTTACGACGGTGGTCTCGCCACTGGCTCGACGCACGATCAGGCGACCGTGTTTTCTCCGTGCCCGAGGGCCGGTGAGGATCGTGCGCGTCAACGCTCTTGTCGTACTCAAGGTGCTGCGTACTAATGCGGGCGGGTATGGCCTTTTGGGGTCATCCGCCGTGGTCCTTCGATGTCAGCCGGCAGTCAGCCGATCGGCCAACCGATCGGTCAGCCGATGGCGACCAGGTCGATGATGAACGCGAGGCTGCCTCCAGGAACGGGACCCTGGCTGCCGTACCCGTCCTTGGGCGGGATGACGACGAGACGACGGCCCCCGACCTGCATTCCCGTGACTCCCTTGCTGAAGCCGGGGATGACGTTGCCGCCGATGTCGAAGGCGAAGGTGTTGTCGCAGCTGATCTTCCAGGAGGAGTCGAACTCCGCACCGGTCTTGTAGTTGACCCCGACGTACTTCACCGTGACGCTGTCGCCGTTCTTCGCTGCCGGACCGGTGCCCACGACGATGTCCTTGGTCGTGGTCTCCAGCGGCGCCGGGGTCTTCGGCACGGTGTAGGTGGGCTTCTGCGTGAGGTCCGTGGCCGGGCCAGGGGTGGGGCACAGCCGGGGTTGGGTCGGCGACGGCGTGGGTGTGGGTGTGGGTGTGGGCGTCGGCGCCTGCCCGACCGTGCTGGTGCTGCCGCCGCAAGCGGTGAGCCCGGCGAGCAGAACGGCAGTGAGGACGAACGTGCGCTTCACGAGGTGCCGGCTCCGATGATCGTGCCGAGGCGCTCGGCAGTGAGTCGCCTGAACGCGCGACGGGCTCGGGTGCGGTCGAGGACAGCGGCCTCGATCGCCTCCACCGGGATGTCCCGGCGCTCGACACCCTCGGGCGGGGTCGACAGTGCCTTCAGCCCCAGCCGCACCGCTGTGTCGAGGTCGGCGTCAGCGACGTGCTCGTCGCGGAGCACCGCCGCGATCGGCTCTGCCGTACCGCCCATCACGATGAAGCCGTGCTCCTCCTGGACCATGCCGTCGAAGGTGAGCCGGTAGAGCTGGTCGTCCGCGACGGTCGGACCCACCTCCGCGACGGTCAGCTCGACCTCGAACGGCTTGCCCGCTTCGGTGAAGATCGCGCCGAGCTGCTGGGCGTAGGCGTTGGCGAGGCCGCGGCTCGTCACGTCACTGCGGTCGTAGCGGTAGCCGGTGAAGTCGGCGTAGCGCACACCGGCGACCCGGAGGTTCTCGAACTCGTTGTACTTGCCGACAGCGGCGAAGGCGATCCGGTCGTAGATCTCGCTGATCTTGTGGAGCGCCTTGTTGGGGTTCTCCCCGCAGAGCAGGATCCCGTCGCTGTACGTCATGACGAGGACCGAGCGACCACGTGCGATGCCCTTGCGGGCGTAGTCGCTCTTGTCCCGCATGACCTGCTCGGGACTGACGTAGAACGGTGTGGACATGGTGCAGGCTCTCCTCGCGAGTTCCGTCAGCCGCCGGGGCGGGTCATGCGCTCGGCCACGATCGCCTCGACGACTGCCGTGACCTCGTTCTCGGGCACCCGTCGCAGACCGTCAGCCGTGACGCTCATGACGACCGGGAAGATCCTGCGGGCCAGGTCGGGCCCGCCGGTCGCGCTGTCGTCATCGGCCGCGTCGTAGAGCGCGTCGACCGACATCCGGATCGCGTCCGCCTCGGTCGCGTCCTCCCGGTACTTCTTCTTCAGCGCGCCTCGGGCGAACACCGATCCGCTTCCGACGCTGTGGAAGCTGTGCTCTTCGTAGCGCCCCCCGGTCACGTCGTAGCTGAAGACCCGGCCGACCCCCTGCTCCAGGTCGTAGCCCGCGAACAGCGGCACCACCGCCAGGCCCTGCATCGCCATGGCCAGGTTGCTCCGGATCATGTTGGACAGCCGGTTGGCCTTGCCGTCGAGGCTCATCGTGCTGCCCTCGAGCTTCTCGTAGTGCTCGAGCTCGACCTGGAACAGCCGGACCATCTCGATCGCCAGCCCGGCCGTGCCGGCGATCCCGACGCAGCTGTAGTCGTCCGCCGGGAACACCTTCTCGATGTCGCGCTGCGCGATGACGTTGCCCATCGTGGCCCGCCGGTCGCCGGCCATCACCACTCCCCCGTCGTGCGTGACCGCGACGATCGTCGTCCCGTGCGGCGCCTCCACCGTCGATCCCGGCGGCAGCGTCAGTCGGGAGTTGAGGAGGTCGGGGGCGACCCCTCCGAGGAAGTCGGTGAAGCTGCTGCTCCCCGGCGCTGTGAAAGCAGCCGGAAGTCGTCCGTTGAGTCCGAGCTCAGCCACAGTGGGTCCCGGGTCCTCTCCAGGTAGTCGATCGCCTTCTCCAGAATGTCTACACGGTCCCTGAACTGCCCGAGTCCCCCGTTGCAGTTGAAGCAGAGGATCCCGCGCACGTGTCCCTTCTCGTGGCAGTGATCGACCTGCGCCGCCGGCTGCTCGCCGCATAGCGCGCAGAGATCTCCCTGATCGAGCAGGATCTCGTTGAACTCGCCCGCCTCGAGGCCGTACCTGGCGCGGCGGTGATATTCAGCGGACCCTCCGTACAACCGCTGTCGTGATTCCCTACTGCGTGCATTGTTGCAAGGCTTACAGTATGTGTGTCTGCCGCTTGCCTTGTTCGGGGCGGGCGGGAATTCTTCCTCGGGCTTCACCCCCGTGCAGTCGGGGCACCGGCGCAGGCCCTCTGGCAGTGCCTCGGGCTGCCTTACGGACTTTCCCTGCGCAGCCATACGCTTGCGATAGCTGGCTCGTGATCGCTTCAGCATGCAGGCCCTTGCAGTAACTCCCCCGCCCGTCGCTGCGCTTACGGGCCTTCGGGAAGTCGTCCAGCGACAACAACGCACCACAGTCGAGACATTCCTTCATGCCGCCATTATTGCGGCCGGCTGCGACAGTCTCCTGCGTCGGTTTAGGATATCCACACGGTTAATTCATTGTCCGCCTTTTTGTACGTATCCCTTAACGAACTCCTCGGCATTCGACTCGAGCACCTCATCGATCTCGTCGAGCAGGTCGTCGACGTCGGAGGTCAGCTCCTCAACGCGCTCCTGAACGTCCGTGGACGTCTCAGCGACGACCTCCTCGGTCTCCTCGGTCGTCTTGCTGGCGCGCTCCTGGCCGCCGCTGTCCTTGCTCGCCATGACTGCTCCTTGGGAGTTGCGGGATGGCTCTGGTTCGAACCTATGTCACCTGTCGGCGGCTGGCGCGGCAATGATGAGGGTGTGGACCTCTACGCGTTGCCGCCCGAGGAGTTCACGGCGGCGCGGGACGCGGCGGCGAAGGAGGACAAGAGCCTCAAGGCCCTGCGCAAGCCGTCCGTGTCGGCCTGGGTGGTCAACACCTTGGTACGACGGGAGCCGGCGCTGCTCGACCAGCTGGTGGAGCTGGGCGCGTCGCTGCGGGAGGCGACGAGCGCGGGCCAGGGCGATCAGCTGCGCGAGCTGACGGAGCAGCGACACCAGCTGGTGCAGGCGGTGACCGCACAGGCGGTGGGGTTCGTCGAGCGGGACATCACGCCACAGGTGCGGACCGAGGTCGCCCAGACCTTGGAGGCGGCGATGGCGGACCCGTCGAGCGCCCAGGCGGTGCAGTCCGGGCAGCTGGTGCGCGCGCTCAGCTACGCCGGCCTCGGCGGTGTGGATCTCGAGGGCGCGGTGGCAGACCTGCCGAAACCCAAGGCGGCAGTCCGGAAGGACGCCTCCAAGAAGCTCCAGAAGCTGGAGTCCGCAGCCCTGGACGCGCAGGGCGCCCTCGACGACGCGGTGCGCCTCGCCGAGCGGACCAGCCAGGCCTACGACGTGGCTGACAAGGCGACCGAGGCGACCGCCCGGGAGGTCGGACGCGGGGAGGAGCAGACCGAGGCCCTCCGGCAGCAGCTCAAGGAGGCCGAGCAGGAGCTGCAGACCGCACGCTCCCGGCACTCCAAGGCCGCCAAGGACCTCGAGGAGCTGCAACGCAAGGCCGAACGCGCAACGAAGGCCGTCGCCGAGGCGCAGGACGCCGCGGACGCCACGCGCAAGGCGCTCGACGCGGCCCGCAGATCGTGAGCGTCGAGGAAGGCAGGGAGATCCTCCGCGCCCACCAGCAGCGACTGGATCCCTTGCGGTGCAAGGGTTTCTTCGTGCATGGCTCGCTCGGCCTGGGCGGCTACCACCACGGCATCAGTGACCTGGACCTCGTCGTCCGCCTCGACCACCAGCTGACTCCGCCGGAACGTGCGCTTGTCGCGGACAGCCACAGGAACGCCGGACCGTTGCTGTCTGCCGCCTACGTACTCGAAGCCAGCGATCCCGAGCAGAGGCACCCGACGTGGACGCACGGCTGGCACGGCGAGCGCCGGGCCAGCCTCATCACCCGGGCCGAGCTGCACCTCGCCCACCCGCGCGACTGGCCCGAGATCCCCGACGTGCCAGGCGTTGTGACCCAGGAGGTCCGCCGTGCCTGGAGCCGTGAGCGCCTGACCACCTACCTCCGCGCCGAGTACGTCGACCTAGCTCTGACCTCGCTGGCGCGGGCCTGTCTGACCCGCCGGACCGGGCTCCTGACGGGCAAGGACGAGGCCATCGCGCACTTGCGTGACCTCGGCGTGCCGGGCCGGCTCGCGGTGGCTGTCGCGGATCGCCGACAGGGGCGAGAGCCCTTGGCGCACAACAGGTTCAGCCGAGCCGCCGCCACTCGCCGTACCGTCAAGCGCTTGCTCGACGAGCTCTAGCGTCGCCCGGCCAGGGTGTCGACGAGCTCCAGTGCCGACGAGCAATGGTCGAGCAGCGCACCGACGTGCGCCTTGGTCCCGCGGAGCGGTTCGAGGGTCGGCACGCGCTGCAAGGACTCGCGCCCGACGTCGAAGATGACGGAGTCCCACGAGGCGGCGGCGACCTCGGTCGGGAACTGCTGCAGGCACCGCCCGCGGAAGTAGGCGCGGGTGTCGACGGGCGGCGTCGTGAGGGCGCGCTGCACGGCCGCCTCCTTGACGAGCGTCTTCATCGATCCGCGCGCCACCAGCCGGTTGTAGAGGCCCTTGTCCTGTCGGACGTCGGAGTACTGCAGGTCCACGAGGTGCAGCTTCGGCGCGTCCCATCCGAGGTTCTCGCGCTGCCGGTACCCCTCGAGCACCTTGAGCTTCGCCACCCAGTCGAGCTCGTCCGCCAGCTCGAGCGGGTCGGCGGCGAGCTGGTCCAGCGTCGCCTCCCAGCGCGACAGGACGTCGGCTGTCGTGGCGTCGACGTCGCTGCCGTAGCGGTCCTCGACGTGCTTGCGCGCCTGCTCGCAGTACTCCATCTGGAGCTGGACGGCGGTCATCGAGCGCCCATCCCGCAGCGTCACCTGGTGCTTCAGCGACGGGTCGTGCGAGACGGCACGCAGCTCGGAGACCGGCCCCTCCACCGTGAGGTCGATGCCGTTCTGCTTCAGCCAGCCGTCCTCGATCATCGCGAGGACGAGGGCAGTGCTCCCGACCTTGAGGTAGGTCGAGACCTCGGACAGGTTGGCGTCGCCGATGATCACGTGCAGCCGGCGGTACTTCTCCGGGTCGGCGTGCGGCTCGTCGCGGGTGTTGATGATCGGCCGCTTGAGGGTCGTCTCGAGACCCACCTCGACCTCGAAGAAGTCGGCCCGCTGGCTGATCTGGAAGCCGTGCTCGCGGCCGTCCTGACCGATGCCGACCCGGCCAGCGCCGACCACGACCTGGCGGGAGACGAAGAACGGCGTGAGGTGGCGCACGATCTCCGCGAACGGCGTCGCCCGCGCCATCAGGTAGTTCTCGTGGGTCCCGTAGGACGCGCCCTTGTTGTCGGTGTTGTTCTTGTAGAGCTGGATCGGCACCGTGCCGGGCACGGTGAGCGCCCGCTCCGCCGCGATCTCCATGACCCGCTCCCCCACCTTGTCCCAGAGGACGAGGTCGCGCGGGTTGGTGACCTCCGGCGTCGAGTACTCCGGGTGGGCGTGATCGACGTAGAGCCGGGCGCCGTTGGTGAGGATGACGTTGGCAAGTCCCAGGTCGTCGTCCGGCTCGCCCGGCAGGTGGTCGGACGCGCCGATGCCCACCTCGAACCCGCGGGCGTCGCGGAGCGGGTTCTCCTCCTCGAAGTCCCACCGGGTACGGCGGTCGCGCGCGAGCCCTTCCGGCGTGCCGCTCGCATAGCCGTTCACGACCTGCGAGGACGCGACCATGTGGTTGACGCCGGCGTGCCCGGGCGTGGAGACCCCGAACTCCGTCTCCGTGCCCATCACGCGTTGCGTGCTCATACCAGAAGCCTAGGCCGAAGCGGTGGCCACCGGGACCGGAAGGGCCACCGGGCGTGGCCGGCGCTCCACCACGGCGACGATCCCGGCCAGCAGTGCCATCGCCACCGCCCCGTCCAGCCACCAGTGGTTCGCGCTGGCCACGACCACCAGCGTCATCAGCGCCAGGTGAGCCAGGCCTAGCCACCGCCAGCCTCCCCGGCCGTGCCTCCAGACCGTCCAGGCGACCAGCGCTGCCCAGCCGACGTGCAACGACGGCATGGCCATCAGCTGGCCCGACAGCCCATCGGCGTACTGCCCGTAGACCGACTCGCCGTAGCTGTTGGCGAGGTCGACGAAGCCGAGGTCGGGCAGCAGGCGCGGCGGTGCCACCGCGACCAGCTGCATCGCCAGGGCGGCGAGGGACAGCAAGACGAGCTCGGCCCGCACCACTGGATAGGCATCGCGGTGCCGCCACCACGTCCACGCCAGCAGGAGCACGATGACGTTGAGGTGGCCGTAGAGGTAGTAGTTGTCGACCAGGTGCGCGAGCCATGGGTGTGCCGCCACGTGACGGTCGACGGTCACCTCGCTGGGCAGGTGCAGCCACTGCTCGAGACGGAACAGGCCCCGAGCTCGGTCCTCCGCACCAGCGACGTGCGGGTGCGTCACCGACCCGATGAGCACCCACGCCGCCCACAGCCCCAGGGCGACGGCCGCCTCGCGCAAGGCAAGCCCGAGCCGCGGCCGACGTCGAAGCGCCAGCGCAGCCACCAGGAACGCAGCAGCCACCGAGAGCGCGAGCCGCCAGCCGGGCTCCCAGTGCGGCAACGCCTAGAGGTACTGGCCGGTGTTGGAGATCGTGTCGATCGACTTGCCGGTCTCCGTGCCCTTCACGCTGGTGACAAGGGTGCGGATGTAGACGATCCGCTCGCCCTTCTTGCCGGAGATCCGGGCCCAGTCGTCGGGGTTGGTGGTGTTCGGCAGGTCCTCGTTCTCCTTGAACTCGTCGATGCACGCGGTCAGCAGGTGCTGCATGCGCAGCCCCTTCTGGTTGTTGTCGAGGAAGTCCTTGATGGCCATCTTCTTCGCGCGCGCGACGATGTTCTCGATCATGGCGCCGGAGTTGAAGTCCTTGAAGTACAGGACTTCCTTGTCCCCGCCGGCATAGGTGACCTCGAGGAACTTGTTCTCCTCGGCCTCGGTGTAGATCCGCTCGACGACGCCCTGCACCATGGCCGCCAGGGTCGCCTCCCGCGATCCGCCGTGCTCGGCGAGGTCCTCGGCGTGCAGGGGCAACGCCGAGACGAGGTACTTGCTGAAGATGTCCTTGGCCGCCTCGGCGTCCGGACGCTCGATCTTGATCTTCACGTCGAGCCGGCACGGGCGCAGGATGGCCGGGTCGATCATGTCCTCGCGGTTGGACGCGCCGATGACGACGACGTTCTCGAGGGTCTCGACGCCGTCGATCTCCGACAGCAGCTGGGGCACGATCGTGGTCTCGACGTCGGAGGACACGCCGGACCCGCGGGTGCGGAAGATCGAGTCCATCTCGTCGAAGAAGACGATGACCGGTGTGCCTTCGGAGGCCTTCTCGCGGGCCCGCTGGAAGATCAGCCGGATGTGGCGCTCGGTCTCGCCGACGTACTTGTTGAGCAGCTCCGGACCCTTGATGTTCAGGAAGAACGCCCGGCCGTCGGGCTTGCCGGTGACCTCGGCGACCTTCTTGGCCAGCGAGTTGGCGACGGCCTTCGCGATGAGCGTCTTGCCGCAGCCGGGAGGGCCGTAGAGCAGCACACCCTTCGGCGGCCGAAGCTGGTGCTCCTTGAAGAGCTCCTTGTGCAGGAAGGGCAGCTCGACGGCGTCGCGGATCGCCTCGATCTGGGACGCCAGGCCGCCGATGTCGGAGTAGTCGATGTCCGGGACCTCTTCGAGGACGAGCTCCTCGACCTCGCTCTTGGGGATCCGCTCGTAGGCGTAGCCGCTGCGCGACTCCAGCAGCAGCGAGTCGCCGGCCTTGATCGGCTCGTCGAGCAGCGAGTCGGCGAGCATGACGACGCGCTCCTCATCGGTGTGCCCGATGACGAGCGCACGGTCGCCGCCCTCGAGGACCTCCTTGAGCATCACGACGTCGCCCTGGCGCTCGAACTCCAGCGCCGCCACGACGTTGAGGGCCTCGTTGAGCATGACCTCCTGGCCCTTGCGCAGGTCCTTGACCTCGATGGCCGGGCTGACGGTGACGCGCAGCTTGCGGCCGCCCGTGAAGATGTCGACGGTGTCCTCGTCGTGGATGCCGAGGAAGTAGCCGAAGCCGCTGGGCGGCTGCGCGAGCCGCTCGACCTCCTCCTTGAGGGCCACGATCTGGTCGCGGGCCTCCTTGAGGGTGCTGACGAGGCGGTCGTTCTGGCCGGTCGCACCGGCAAGGGACTGCTGCGCCTCGGCCAGCCTGTCCTCGAGCGCCCGGACCTGCCTCGGCGAGTCGGCCAGCTTGCGGCGCAGGACAGAGACTTCCTCCTCGAGGAAGGTCACCTGCGCCTTCAGCTCCGCGGCGTCCGCTGCAGGATCGCCGGAGCCACCTCCAGCGGACACACCACGCGTCCCTGCCACGTGCTCCACCTCCCCGTCGTCAGTCGGGTTCGTGCTCTAGGAACGCATCCTATGTACGCCCGGCACCTTCCTGTCTGCTCAACCCCCTTCGGCACACCGAGCACTTCCAGGTGAATGCCCGTCCGCCGCCTGACAAACACTGACAACCGCCGGGCCCCGCCCGGCCGAAACGTCGCCCAAGACGTTGTGGCCAGGCCCAGGTCGCGGCTCCACGGGACGCCGGCTCAGGGGAGGTTGGGGCGGAAGGGCTCGTCGGCGCCCGACGGCGGCTCTCCGGACTCGGCCACGCTCTCGCCGTACATCCCCTTGCTGGGCCGACGACGGCGGACCGGCGGCTCCACGCCGTCCGCCAGCCGGCGGGTGGTGCACAGGAAGCCGGTGTGGCCCACCATCCGGTGCTGCGGCCGCACCGCGAGCCCCTCGACGTGCCAGCCGCGCGCCATCGTCTCCCAGGAGGCGGGCTCGGTGAAGGTGCCGTGCGAGCGCATCGCCTCGACCGTGGTGGACAGCTGCGTGGTCGTCGCGACGTAGCAGCACAGGACCCCGCCGGGGCGCAGCGCCCTGGCGACCGCGTCCAGGCACTCCCAGGGCGCCAGCATGTCGAGCACGACGCGGTCGACCTCAGTGTCGCTGAGCTCGTCCTGCAGGGAGCCGACGGTGATGGACCAGGCCGGGTGCGGGCCGCCGAAGAAGGTCTCCACGTTGCGCCGGGCGATCTCGGCGAAGTCCGCGCGCCGCTCGTACGACGACAAGCGGCCGTCGACCCCGACGGCGCGCAGGAGAGACATCGACAGGGCACCGGAACCGACGCCGGCCTCGACCACGTGCGCCCCGGGGAACATGTCGGCCATCCCGACGATGTTGGCGCTGTCCTTGGGGTAGACGACCTGCGCGCCACGTGGCATCGACAGCACGAAGTCGCTGAGCAGGGGCCGCAGGGCGAGATAGGTGGTGGCGCCGATCGTGACGGTGACGCCCTCGGGGCCGCCTATGAGCCGGTCGTGTTCCAGGATGCCCTTGTGGGTGTGGAACTGCTTGCCGGCGACGAGCGTGATGGTGTGCATCCGGCCCTTGGGGTCGGTCAGCTGGACCTGGTCGCCCTCGGCGAGGGGGCCACGCCGTCGGGCCGCTTCGTACGTCACGTGAGGAGAGGCTACGGAACAGGGCAGGTCGGCATCAGGACTGCATGGCGGCGGCGACGTCGGCCGCGACCAGGACGGCCGGCGCGGGGCCCGCGACGACGTACTCCGCGGCGGGCGTCGCCTGCATCGCGTCGAGCAGGGCCTGGCCGGACAGGTCGGCGTCCAGCAGCAGCCCCTTCTCCATCTTGCGGGCGCCGTCGGCCACCATGACCCAGGGCCGCCGCTCGGCCGGCACCTGCCGCACCCAGCTCTCGCTGACGACGCCCTCGAGCCGACCGCCGCCGTCGACCACCAGGAGCGCGCGCACGTCCTGCTCGTGCGCCATCCGGACCGCTTCGGACAGCGGTGTGGTCGCGGGTACGGCGAGAGCGGGCCGCGCCAGTGCGCTGACCGTGAGCGAGGGCAGCGTCTGGGTGAGCTGGCCGCGGCGCAGGCTGCCCATCGCCCCTAGGTAGATGTAGGCCCCGACGAGCGACGACATGACGATCGTGAGCGGTCCGCGATCGCCGTACCCAGCCGCAGGCAGCACGCCCACGATGAGGAACGGCACCACCACCAGGGCGATGACCATGCCCGCACGGGCGCTCACGCGGGTGGCCCGGCCCTCGTCGCGAACCAGCTGCCAGACGATGCTGCGCAGCACCCGACCGCCGTCCAGCGGCAGGCCAGGGAGCAGGTTGAGGGCGGCGAGCACCCCGTTCACGACCGCGAGGCCCTCGAGCACCAGTCGTGGCAGCGAACCGGGTTCCAGGGCGGCAGCAGCTGCGACCGCGATCGAGGTGAGCAGCAGCGACACCATCGGCCCCGCGACCGCGACGGCGTACTCGCGCGCCGGCGTCTCTGGGGGCTCGGTGATCTCCGTGTAGCCGGCCAGCAGGCTGATGGTGATGCTGCGCACCGGCAGCCCGAACGCGCGCGCGACGAGGCAGTGGCCGAGCTCGTGCAGCACCACGCTCGCGAGCAGCATGAACGCGAGCGTGAGGCTGAGGACGTAGTCCTGCCCGGACCCGCCGACCAGGGTGGGACTCGCCACGACCAGGTAGGCCGGGAGGAGGAACCAGATCGGCGTCAGCAGGATCGGGACGCCCGCGACGGAGCCGATGCGCAAGCCCGCGCGTCTCTGCTCCTGCCCCGCCACCTGACCAGACTAGGTGGGAACCCTGGCAGACCAGGCGACCCGCCCGGCCACGTCCTCAGTGTGCTGCAGGGAGAGTCCGTGCCGCTCGGCGGTGCGCACCGCCGCGCCACGGTCGGCGGCGACGCCGATCACCCGGGCGCCCGGTGCGGCCATGATCACCGCCGTGGGGACGTCCGGTGCGAGCACCGCGACGACGACATCCGCAGGCCCCTCGCTCACCATCTCGCACTCGGCTGCGGCCGCCAGCGCCCTGCGGAGCAGTGGCTCCTCGCCGAGCACGAGGACCCGCTGGTGGGTGCGAACCCCCGCAAGCGCGGTCAGGACGGCGGTGAGCAACGGGGTGTCGTTGTCAGCGGCCGGCACGGGCGTCAGCCTCGCACGGACCTCGTCCACACCCTCGGCGTGGGACAGCGTGCCTGTCGGAGCCACGCCGTACCGTCCGTCCCATGACAGCAGAGGTCGTCCCTGTCGACGAGCAGGAGCTGCCGATCGTCGGGTCGCTGTCGCCGTCCCGGGCGGGTGACTTCATGACCTGTCCGCTGCTGTTCCGCTACCGCACGATCGACCGGCTGCCCCAGGAGCCGTCGTCGGCGGCCGTGCGCGGCACCCTCGTGCACGCGGTGCTGGAGCGGCTGTTCGACCTGCCCGCCGCCGAGCGCACTCCGGAGTCGGCCGCGACGCTGCTGGCGCCCGAGTGGGCGCGGCTGCAGGAGGCTGAGCCCGAGGTTGCGGGGCTGTTCGCCGACGAGGTCGAGCTCGCGAGCTGGCTGACCTCGGCCCGGCACCTGCTGGACGGCTACTTCTCGCTCGAGGACCCCCGTCGGCTCGACCCGGCCGAGCGCGAGGCCTACGTGGAGGTGGTGCTTCCCGGCGGGCTGAGGCTGCGCGGCATCGTCGACCGCCTCGACGTGGCCCCGACAGGTGACCTCCGACTGGTCGACTACAAAACCGGCCGTTCCCCCGGTGAGGCGTTCGAGGGCAAGGCGCTGTTCCAGATGAAGTTCTACGCGCTGGTGCTCTGGCGCACTCGTGGCGTGGTGCCGCGCCGGCTCCAGCTGATGTACCTGGGCGACCGCGAGGTCCTCGCCTACTCCCCCGACGAGTCCGACCTGCTCGCCACGGAGCGCAAGCTCCTCGCGCTGTGGGAGGCGATCGAGCGGGCGGTGCAGGCCCGTGACTTCCGACCCCGTCCCAGCAAGCTGTGCGACTGGTGCGACCACCAGGCCTTCTGCCCGGAGAAGGGCGGCACGCTGCTGCCTTGGCCGGAGGTCGTGCCTGATCCCGACGAACCGGAAGCCCGCCACCTGGCCGCCGCGGCGCGCCAGACTCACGAATGAACCCCTACGCGAAACCCCTGGCACGACGCCGCCACCTGAGCCGGATCGGCCAGAAGTCGCTCACCTGAGGGCGGCTGCACGCGAGACTGCGCCCGATCTGCCCGGCGGTGCAACACTGTGACCAGGCAACGCACCGTGTGAGGAGCTTTCCGTGACCACGCTCGAGACGAACACCGTCGACACCCCTCCGGCCGATGTCGCTGTCGGCCCGCAGCTGGAGATGCCCCTTCCCCAGGTCTTCGAGACCGTCGAGGAGGAGCGGATGCACCGCAAGGTGCAGCTCGCGGCCGCCTTCCGGATGTTCAGCAAGGCGGGCCTCGACGAGGGCGTCGCCGGGCACGTGACCGCCCGCGACCCCGAGCACACCGACTCCTACTGGGTGAACCCGTTCGGGATGCACTTCAGCCTCATCAAGCAGTCGGACCTGGTGCGCGTCAACCACGCGGGCGAGGTCGTCGAGGGCAACCGCGCCGTCAACGGCGCCGCCGTCGCGATCCACTGCGCTGTGCACGCCGCGCGACCCGACGTGATCGCGGCCGCCCACGCGCACGGGCCGTACGGCAAGACCCTCTCGAGCCTCCCCATGGGCATCGAGATGCTGACCCAGGACGCCTGTGCCTTCCACCAGGACTACGGCATCTTCGAGAGCTTCTCCGGCGTCGTCCTGGACCCGGAGGAGGGCCGCAAGATCGGTCGGGCGCTCGCGGACAAGAAGGCCGTGATCCTGCGCAACCACGGCATGCTCACCGTCGGGCACTCGGTGGAGAGCGCGGCCTGGTGGTTCCTGACACTGGAGCGCACGGCGCAGTCGCAGCTGATGGCCTACGCGGCCGGGACGCCGACGATCATCGACGACGAGAACGCCGCGGCGACCTACCAGACGGTCGGCGGGGAGTTCGCGGGCTGGTTCCAGTTCCAGCCCATCTGGCAGCGGATCAGCAAGGACAACCCGGACATCTGGGACTGATCTCCCACGACCGCAGGCCTTGGGGGATCGTTCGTGACCGAGCAGGTGGGCTGGGTCCCGACGCGCTCGGGAGCGGTCTTCACCGGACTGCACCTGCCCGATGCCGACGCCCGCGCCACCGCTGTCCTTCTCGTACCGCCGTTCGGCTGGGAGGGCGTCAGCGCCGGGCGCAACCTGCGGGCCTGGGCGCGAGAGCTGGCCGCTGCCGGCTACCCGACGCTGCGCTACCAGCCGCCCGGGGCCGGGGACAGCAGCGGAGCCGGCGTCGATCAGGACCTTCGCTCCTGGAGCACCGCACTCGTCGACCTGGTGGCGCTGCTGCGCCGGGCCACCGGCTGCAGCCACCTGACGGTCGTCGGGCTCGGAGTCGGCGGGCTCGTCACGCTCCAAGCCGCGGCGGAAGGGGCGGAGCTGGACGACCTGGTGCTCTGGGCGGCGCCCGCCCGGGGTCGGCACCTGCTGCGGGAGCTGCGCGCCTTCGCGGCCATGGCAGCAGAACCCGGTGAGACCGGCGCCTCGGCGCCGTTGCCGCTGGAGGCCGTGACCGCCGACGACGGGGTGCTGTGGGTGCACGGCTACCCGCTGGGGCTGGCGGCGCAGCAGCAGCTGACCGCGCTGGACGCGGCGACGTTGGACCTGAGCCGCGTCCGGCGCGCGTTGCTGCTGGGCCGGGGCACCCTGCCCGTCGACCGCAAGCTGATCGAGGCGCTGACTGCGGCCGGAGCCGACGTCGTCACGGCCGCCGGTCAGGGGTACGACGAGCTCACCGTCGAGCCGCGGCTGTCCAAGCCGGTCGACGAGGTCGGCAGGACCGTGCTGGGCTGGCTGCGACCTGAGCCGGCCACCGCGGTGCTGGGCGCTCTGGAGACCGTGCAGACCGGCGAGGAGCGGCTCGTCCTCGGTGATGCGGACGCGATCCTCACCCGTGCCGAGGAGGCCGTCCTCACCGCCGTGTTCGTGGGCGCCGGCGCCATCAACCGCGCCGGCCCCAACCGGCTCTGGACCGAGGCGGCCCGCCGGTGGGCCGCGTGGGGCGTGTCGTCGCTGCGGCTGGACCTGTACAGCATCGGCGAGGCGCCGGGTCCGGACGCCTACCCGCACGGGCCGGAGGGCTTCTACGACGAGAGCTACCGCCCGCAGCTCACCAAGGTGCTGGACCAGGTCGCCGACCTCGGTCTGCCGGACCGGTTCCTGCTGGTCGGGCTCTGCTCCGGCGGTTTCTGGGCGGCCCAGCTCGCTCTGGACGACCCGCGAGTCGCGGGCGTCGTCGTGCTCAACGCGGTCAGCTTGGTGTGGCCGCCGCCGCTGCTGTCCACCGACAGCCGGCAGTACCTGCTCAGTCGCGCCACCTGGAGCCGCTTCCTGCACGATCCCGGCCTGCGCAAGGAGGCGGTCAAGCGGGCCCGCCGGTCGGTGCAGCTCGCCATGGCGCACGTCCGGCCGAGCGCCCGGCTCCTGGCGACCTCCCACGAGGTGCTCACGGCGCTGCAGGGCGCCAAGGTGCCGGTCGTCGTCGGGGTCTCAGCGGGCGAGGCCATCCTCGACGACCTGGCACTGCTGAGCCCGCACTCCTCGACCCTGGTACGCCGGTTCGACGGCCCTCCGGGTGCGCACACGCTGTCGACCGCCGGCCTGCGGGCGCAGGCGGAGGAGCTGATGGACGAGGCGGCGCGGCAGGCGGTGGCGACGTTGCGGAGCCTGCAGACCCCGCCGAGCCGGGTCGCGCCCTAACCCGCGACGAGCTCCTGCAGCATCGCCAGGTCGACCGCGGCCAGCGACTGCCGTACCAGCGTCCGGCCGGTCTCGAGGACCGTCACGCCCGGCACCGACGGCACGGCCAGCACAGCGCAGCCGGCCGCCTCCCCCGCCAGTACGCCCGCCGTCGAGTCCTCGAGCACGACGCAGCCGGCCGGGTCCACGCCGAGGCGCGCTGCAGCGGTGAGGTAGGGCTCCGGGTGCGGCTTGCCGTGCACCACCTCGTCACCACACAGCGTCAGCGCGAACGGCCCGACGCCGTGGGCGAGGACGGCGTCCACGAGCACCCGGTAGGAGGAGGACACGAGCGCCTGCGGGATCCCTGCCTGGTGCACGGCGGCGAGCAGCTCGGGCACGCCCGGGAGCAGCGGCGGGTTCTCGGCGTACAGGTGGATCATGCGGCTGAGCAGCCAGCCCGAGGCCCAGGCGATGGTCGCGGCGTCGGTCTCGCAGCCGTAGTGCTCGAGGATCGCCGGGACCGCCACGTCCAGGCGGGTTCCGGCGATGGCGGCCTTGAGCTGGTCGCTCCAGGTGCCGCCGAGCTCGGCGGCCAGGGCGACCTCGGCGACGGTCCACAGCGGCTCGCTGTCGACCAGCAGCCCGTCCATGTCCCAGAGGACGGCGGCGAGCTGCATGTCGCCAACCTAGGCGGTGGCGACCGCCGGGTCGGTGGTGGCGTCGGTCCGGGCCTCGGCCAAGTCTATGACGTCCATGACGAGGTGGTGGTCCCGCTGCGGAGCGTGCTGCCGCGGCCGGAACCGCTCGGTGAGCGCCGCGCGCAGGACCCGGAACCCGTCACGCCACGTGTTGAGGTTGCTGACGCCGTGGATCCGCTCGAGCTCGAAGCTGGGGACCTCGACCACCTTGAGCCGGCCGCGGGCGATCCGGGTGTTGATGATCGTCTCGACCTCGAAGCCGTCGCCCCACAGCTTCTTGTCCTCATGCGTCTCGCCGGCGTCCAGCGCCAGGACCGGCAGGCACCGCGTCCAGAAGGCGTTGAAGCCGTAGCAGAGGTCGGTGTAGCGGGTGCCGTAGAGGACGTTCACGACGAGGTTCAGCACCTTGTTGCCCCAGCTGCGCAGCCTCGTGAGGTCGCTGCTGCCGCCGCCGCCCGCGAACCGGGTGCCCTTGGCGAAGTCGGCGCCGTCCAGCAGGACGTCGACGTAACGCGAGATCTCCCGGGGATCGGCCGAGCCGTCGGCGTCGAGCATCACGATGATGTCCCCGCGCACAGCGGCGAAGCCGCAGGCCAGCGCGTTGCCCTTGCCCCGGCGGGTCTGCTGCACGACCCGGATGTCGGGGCGCTCCCGGCGCGCCACCGCGACGGTGTCGTCGGTGCTGCGGCCGTCGACGAGAACGACCTCGAAGACCTCCGGGGGCAGCGCCGAGAGGACGTACGGCAGGTTCGCCGCCTCGTTGCGGGCCGGAACGACCACGCTGATCCGTGGCCGGGAGCGACCGTGCACGGCGGCCAGACGGCGCTCGGGATCACCAGGGGAAGATGCGCTGCGGAAGGGCACGGGAAGGGCTCCCTGGCTCGGGTGGGCCCGGTTTCGCCTCTTGCTCCCCGCCGGGCCAGTGGCGACCAGGTCGCCCGGCGGATCAGTGCGTTGCCCCTGCTTTTCGATCTGTCGGGAGCGCGCGCCCCCATTCGACGAACGAACGACACCGCTCCGGGTCACGGGTGTTGGCGTCGTCTGATACGACCGTATCGGACGTATCGCCGAACACACAGAGTTACGTGAGGGAAGTCACCCCATCGGCGTACGGCGCCCGCTTTGCCGTCGGGCCGTTCGGGGACACCCTTGGCGCCCGCGACCGGGCAACCTCGCAGCCACCATCAGCGATGATGTGGCGCCGCGACCGGAGAGCTGACGGCCAGCCCGTCCGACAGGAGTGAGCAGTGACGCAGGACACCGCAGTGCCCACGGTGTCCGTCGTGATCTGCACCTACACCGAGCGCCGCTGGCACGAGCTCGACGCGGGGGTCCGCGCCGCGCTGCGCCAGCTGCGGTCCGATGACGAGCTGCTCGTGGTCGTCGACCACGCCCCGGACGTCCTGGCCCGGGCCCGCGCCGAGCTCACCGGCTGCCGGGTCGAGCCGAACACCCACGGCCAAGGGCTCTCCGGAGCGCGCAACACCGGCGTCGACCTCGCCACCAAGGACGTGGTCGTCTTCCTCGACGACGACGCCACCCCGGGCGACGGCTGGCTGGAGTCGTTGCGGGAGCCGTTCACGACTGCGGATGTGCTCGGCGTGGCCGGCCGGGTCGACCCCGCCTGGGAGGGTGGCGTGGCGCCGCGCTGGTTCCCGCCGGAGTTCGGGTGGGTCGTCGGCTGCGACTACGTCGGCCTGCCCGCGGGCGGGGAGCAGGTTCGCAACCCGATCGGGGCGAGCATGGCCCTCCGCCGGGGGCCGCTCGAAGCCGTGGGCGGCTTCTCCGAGCTTGTCGGGCGGGTGGGGACGCTGCCGGTCGGCTGCGAGGAGACCGAGATCAGCATCCGGCTCGCGAAGGCGGACCCGGACGCCCGCGTGGTCCGGGCCACCGGCGGGACCGTGCACCACCTGGTCCCGCTGGACCGGCAGCGGCTGCGGTACTTCCGCTCGCGCTGCTACCACGAGGGGCGGTCCAAGGCTGTCCTCTCCGGGCTGGTCGGCACCGAGCAGGGGCTGGCGTCGGAGCGCACGTACGCCACCCGCACGCTGCCGCTGGGGGTTCTCCGGCACCTGGCCGCGGTGGCGCGCGGTGATGTCGCCGGGATCGCCCGCGCCGCCTGCATCGTCCTGGGCCTGCTGACGACCGCTTTCGGCTACCTCTCGGCCCGCCGTCCCGGCGGCGCGGAGTGACGCCCACCAAGGTCATCGAGGTCGAGCTTTCGGACCCTGCCACCAGCCACGCCTGCCCGGACCATGCTCTCGCCAAGGTGCTCGTCCGGCTCCACGGGACACCGGTGGGCTTCCTGGACCTGCCGGTCACGGACGGCCGCCTGCAGGACGACGTCGTACGAGCCGCCGCCTTCGAGCGGCTCGACGTCGCCGGGCACCTCGCGGTGGACGGGATCTCCGATCCGCAGCAGCCTGGCAGCGGCTGGGCCTGTCAGGCCCGCGGTCCCCAGCCGGAGCCGACGACCATGTCGGTCGTGCTCTGCACCCGCGACCGCGCCGACTCGGTGCGGGTCGCCCTCCGCTCGGTGCTCGCGTCCGCCGGACCGGACGTGGACGTCGTGGTCGTCGACAACGCGCCGCGGACCGACGCGACCCGCACCGTGGTGGAGGAGCTCGCCGACCCTCGGGTGCAGTACCTGCTCGAGCCACGTGCCGGCCTGTCCGTGGCCCGCAACACCGGTGCGCGTGCTGCTGCCGGTGCTGCCATCGCGTTCACGGACGACGACGTGGTGGTCGACGCCGACTGGCTCCGCCGGCTGCGGCTCGGCTTCACGCGCAGCGCCCGGGTCGGCTGCGTCACCGGACTCGTGCCCTCGGCCGAGCTCGAGACGGCGCCGCAGCACTTCTTCGATGCCAAGGTGCACTGGTCGTCCTCGACGACCCCTCGGCTGTTCGACCTGGTCGATCACCGCGGCGACTCTGCCCTTTACCCCTACGCCTCGGGCATGGTGGGCACCGGCGCCAACTTCGCGGTGCTGCGGTCTGCGTACGACGCGCTCGGCGGGTTCGACGAGGCGCTCGGGGCCGGGGCACTCACCCGAGGCGGTGAGGACCTGGACTGGTTCGTGCGCACCCTCACCGGCGGCTGGACGATCGCCTACGAGCCGGCAGCCGTCGTCTGGCACCGCCACCGGAGCGACCTGGCCTCGCTCAGCGATCAGTTGTACGGCTACGGCACCGGACTGACGGCTTACCTGGCCAAGCACGCGCTCACCGCCCGCGGCTTCCGGCAGATGACCCGCTCGGCGGTGCGGGGCGTCCGCTACAGCCAGGGCAAGCACGAGGAGTCACTCGAGGCGGGCATCGACCCCGCACTGCTGCGCCGCGAGCGGGTCGGCATGCTGCACGGCCCCTTGCTGTACCTGCGGGCACGGCGCCGGGTGGCTCAGGCGCGTCGGTAGCCGACCACCCAGTCGATCACCATGTCGACGGTGCGAGGCGTGGCCCGGGTGGGAGCGGGCGACCATCGGTTGCCGCGGCCGGCTTCCAGCTGCATGGCCAGCCGCATGGGTCCGCTGGGCACGTGTGGGCTGATGACCGTGGCCCACGGCTTGCCGTTGAGGGTGTAGACGAGCTTGCCGCGGGTCCACTCGACCCCGACGGTCTGGAACTGCGTGAAGTCGGCCTTGACGTGCTTCTGCAGCTGGGCGTTGCCGGCGCCGTAGTGCAGCGTGGCCGTCATGCCCCTGCGGGCGCCGCCGCCGGCGTCCTCGGCGAAGTCGATCTCACCGGCACTCGGCCATGACCCGCTGGCCGGCCAGAGCAGCAGGGCGTACGCGACGCCCTGCGCCCGGGAGACCTTGAACCGGACCTCGTACTTGCCGTACGTGCTCGCCCACCTCGTGGCCATCAGCCCGCCGGTCACGAAGGTGCCGTGCTCCCAGTCCCCGAGCAGGTGCAGGTCCTTGCCCCGGACCGCGACGTGCGAGCGCTTCCACCAGCCGTTCGGGTTGCCCCCGGGGGCACCGGAGTACGTCCCCCACCCGCTGGGCAGCGTGCCGGAGGTGAAGTCCTCGGCCAGCACCTGCCGCCAGCCGCGCACGTTGCCGACCGGCATCGCGTCGGCCGGGTGGGCGGACCGGGACGCAGCCCGGCGCATCGTCGACGCCCGGCGGGCGGACTCGGCCGCGAGGACGGACTCGGAAACGCGAGGGCCGGCCGGCACAGCAGCAACGGGCACCGGAGCCGCTTGTGGGGCCAGGTGCTCGGTGCGGTGCTCGCGGTGGTGCGTCAGCTGCAGGGCGGCAGAGCCGCCGAGGACGAGCGTCGACACCCCGCCCAGGAAGCGGCGGGTCCTGCTCGAGGGAGTGCGCATCCATGTCCGTCGGTCAGGGCAGCCGGCCCCGAAGGATCGACCGCGATGGTCGGCGTGTGCTCACCCCAGAGCAAGCCTGAGGTACCCCCCGCAGCCCCGGCCGTTCCGGCCGGGGGACGACGTGCACGGGACTTTCGTCCCGTTTGTCCAACTCGGACAGTAGCAGCGCGGCTACCGTGCGGCGAAGTACTTCGCCTCGGGGTGGTGCACCACGATGGCGCTCGTCGACTGCTCGGGCGTGAGCTGGAACTCCTCCGACAGCTCGATGCCGACCCGCTCCCACTGGAGCAGCTCCTGCACCTTCGCCTGCTCCTCCACGTCGGGGCAGGCCGGGTAGCCCCAGGAGTAGCGAGCGCCGCGGTGCTCCAGCTTGAGGATCCCCTCGAGGTTGCTTGCGTCCTCGTCGGCGAAGCCGAGCTCCTCCCGGATCCGCGCGTGCCAGAACTCCGCCAGCGCCTCGGTGAGCTGTACCGACAGGCCGTGCAGCTCGAGGTACTCGCGGTAGGCGTTCTTGGCGTACAGCTCGGCCGTGACGTCGCTGACGTGCCGCCCCATCGTCACGACCTGGAAGGCCACGACGTCGGTCTCGCCGCTCTCCTGCGGGCGGAAGAAGTCCGCCAGGCAGAGCCGCCGATCGCGACGTTGGCGCGGGAACGTGAAGCGGGTGCGCTCATCGCCGGTGTCCGGGTCGAGCACGATCAGGTCGTCGCCCTTGCTGACCGCCGGGTAGTAGCCGGAGACGACGGCGGGCTGCATGATCCCCTCGGCCCGGACCCGACTCAGCAGATCCCGCAGCCGCGGCCGCCCCTCGGTCTCGACCAGCTCCTCGTACGACGGTCCGCTCCCGCCCTTGGAGCCCTGCAGGCCCCACTGGCCGCGGAACAGCGCCCGCTCGTCGATCCAGCTGCTGTAGTCGTCGAGCGCGATGCCCGTGGTGACGCGGGAGCCCCAGAAGGGTGGGGTGGGGATCGCGTTGTCGATCGCCACGTCGGAGCGGCCCACCGGCTCCGGCTCAGGCTCCTTGGCGGCGCGGGCCTCGGCGATGGCGCGGGACCGTGCATGGCGTGCCTTGCGCTCGTCCTCCTTGGCCTTGTCCTCCGCCGACTGCTCCGCGGTGACCTCGCCGCGCTTCTCGGCCATGATCCGGTCCATCAGCCGCAGGCCCTCGAAGGCGTCCCTCGCGTAGCGGACCTGGCCGTCGAAGATCTCGGACAGGTCGTTCTCGACATAGGCCCGGGTCAGGGCGGCACCACCCAGGATGACGGGGTACTGCCGGGCGATCCCGCGGGAGTTCATCTCCAGCAGGTTCTCCTTCATGATGACGGTGCTCTTGACGAGCAGGCCGCTCATGCCGACGACGTCGACCTTGTGCTCCTCGGCGGCTTCGAGGATCGCGGTCACCGGCTGCTTGATCCCGAGGTTGACGACGCTGTAGCCGTTGTTGCTGAGGATGATGTCGACGAGGTTCTTGCCGATGTCGTGGACGTCGCCCTTGACCGTGGCCAGGACGATCTTGCCCTTGCCGGACTGCCCCTCGACCTTGTCCATGTGCGGCTCGAGGTGCGCGACGGCGGCCTTCATGACCTCTGCGCTCTGCAGCACGAAGGGCAGCTGCATCTCCCCGGAGCCGAACAGCTCGCCGACGACCTTCATCCCCTCGAGGAGGGTGTCGTTGACGATGTCCAACGGCTTGCGGCCCTCTGCCATGGCGGCTTCGAGGTCGTCGTACAAGCCGTTCTTCTCGCCGTCGACGATGCGGCGGCGCAGCCGCTCCTCGAGCGGGAGCTCCATGAGCGCGTCGAACCGGGAGCCGGGGCCGGCGCCCTCGACGACGTTCTCGAAGAGGTCGAGGAACTTCGTCAGCGGGTCGTAGCCCTCGGCGCGGCGGTCGTAGACGAGGTCGAGCGCGACCTCCCGCTGGTCGTCGGGGATCCGGTTCATCGGAAGGATCTTGGAGGCGTGCACGATCGCGCTGGTCAGCCCGGCCTTCTGGCACTCGTGCAGGAAGACGCTGTTGAGGACGACGCGTGCGGCCGGCTTGAGGCCGAAGGAGATGTTGGACAGGCCGAGCGTGGTGGGGACGCGCGGGCGCCGTTGCTTGAGCTGCCGGATCGCCTCGATCGTCTCGATGCCGTCGCGGCGCGACTCCTCCTGGCCGGTGCCCAGGGTGAACGTCAGGCAGTCGATGAGGATGTCGGCCTCGTCCATGCCGTAGTCGGCGACCAGGGTGTCGATGATTCGCTCGGCGATCGCCACCTTCTTCTCGGCGGTGCGGGCCTGGCCCTCTTCGTCGATGGTGAGGGCTACCACCGCGGCGCCGTGCTCCTTGACGATCGGCATGACGACCCGGAAGCGGCTGCCGGGCTCCTCGCCGTCCTCGAAGTTGACGGAGTTGACGACCGCCCGGCCGCCGAGGCACTCCAGGCCGGCCTCGATCGCCGGCGGCTCCGTGGAGTCGAGCATGATCGGCAGAGTGCTCGCCGTGGCGAGCCGGGCGGCCGCATCCCGCATGTCGATGGCGCCGTCGCGGCCCACGTAGTCGACGCACAGGTCGATCATGTTGGCGCCCTCGCGGACCGCCTCGCGGGCGATGTCGACGACCTTCTCCCAGTCGGCCGCGAGCAGTGCCTCGCGGAAGGCCTTGGAGCCGTTGGTGTTGGTGCGCTCCCCCACCATGAGCACACCGGCGTCCTGGGTGAACGGGACAGCGGCGTAGAGGCTGGCGGTGGCCGGCTCGTGCTGGGGCGTGCGCGGCTGCACGGCGCGGCCGCGCACGGCGGCGACCACCTTGCGGATGTGCTCAGGAGTGGTGCCGCAGCAGCCGCCGACCAGACCGACGCCGTACTCGGCGGCGAAGGCGCTGAGGGCGGCGGCGAGCTCGTCCGGGCTGAGCGGGTAGACCGCACCGCCCTTGCCGAGGACCGGCAGTCCGGCGTTCGGCATCACCGACAGCGGCACCTGGCTGTGCTGACTGAGGTAGCGCAGGTGCTCGCCCATCTCGGCCGGTCCGGTCGCGCAGTTCATGCCGATGACGTCGATGCCGAGCGGCTCCAGGGCCGTCAGCGCGGCACCGATCTCGGAGCCCAGCAGCATCGTGCCCTGCAGCTCGACGGTGACCTGCGCCATGACGGCAGCGTCGATGCCGGTGGCGGCGACCGCCCGCCTCGCGCCGACGACGGCGGCCTTGGTCTGCAGCAGGTCCTGGCTGGTCTCGATGAGCAGTGCGTCGGCGCCACCCTCGAGCATCGCCTCGCTGGCGTCCTGGTAGGCGTCGCGGAGCAGGGCGTACGGCGCATGGCCGAGGGTCGGGAGCTTGGTGCCGGGACCGAGCGAGCCGATCACCCAGCGTGGGCTGTCGGGAGTCGCGACGGCGTCCGCCGCCTCGCGCGCGATGCGGGCGCCGGCCAGCGACAGCTCACGGTTGCGCTCGGCGATGCCGTACTCGTTCAGCGCCGACCAGTTGCAGCCGAAGGTGTTGGTCTCGACCGCGTCGGAGCCGGCCTCGAAGTACGCGTCGTGGACGCTGCGGACCACGTCGGGCCGGGTGACGTTGAGGACCTCGTTGCAGCCCTCGTGGCCCTGGAAGTCGTCCAGGCCCAGGTCGTGCGCCTGCAGCTCCGTGCCCATCGCCCCGTCCGCCACGACGACGCGCTCACGAAGAGCGCTCAGAATGGAGGGACGAGAGGGGCTGTCAGGCACATCGGAAGTCTACTGAGCGCGGGCAACCCGCTTCGTACCTGAATCTCTCGTACGGCGGGAGGGCCGCCGCCGGCGTCCGGCCACGGGGGCGGCGCGCGGGAGTTCAGGGTGCTTGTGCGGCAGGCGAGGGAGGTAGGTTCCCAAGCAGGTCAACAGGGAGGTTCGTGTGAGCAGCTACAAGGCCGTGCTGGTCGGCACCGACGGCTCGGAGTCCTCGTTCCGCGCGGTGGACCGGGCGGCGTCGGTGGCCGCGGACGCCGACGCGACGCTGTACCTGCTCACCGCCTACCGCCCGATGGGCGCCAAGGAGCGCGAGGACGCCCGCAACGCCCTCGGCGACGACGCCTACAAGGTGCAGGGGGCCACGCCGGCCGAGGACGTCCTGCGGGACGCTGAGGAGCGCGCGTCGAAGCTCGGTGCCAAGAAGCTCAAGCGGCTCGCCGTCGAGGGCGACCCGGTGGATGCCCTGGTCAAGGGCGCCCTGGACAACGACGTCGACCTGCTCGTCGTCGGCAACCGAGGCCTCAACAGCCTCGCGGGCCGGCTGCTCGGCTCGGTGCCGGCCAACATCACGCACAAGGCGAACTGCGACGTGCTCATCGTCCACACCACCGGCAAGGGGGCCGCGAAGTCGTGACCCCGTCGGATGGGTCCTCGGGCGAGCTCTCGCTGCGGGCCCCCCTCCTCATCGCCGCCTTCGAGGGGTGGAACGACGCCGGCGACGCCGCCACGGACGCCGTTGAGCACCTGGTTGACGTCTGGGACGGCGAGGAGGTCGCCGCGATCGACCCGGACGAGTTCTACGACTTCCAGGTCAACCGGCCGATGGTGTCGCTCGAGGACGGCCTGACCCGCAAGATCACCTGGCCGACCTCGCGGTTCTACGCCGTCCGGATGCCGGCCGGCGAGCGGGACCTGGTGCTGGTCCGCGGCGTGGAGCCGAACATGCGCTGGCGCGGCTTCTGCGACGAGATCCTGCGGATGGCCGCCGAGCTCGGCGTCGCCGAGGTCGTGACCCTCGGCGCGTTGCTGGCGGACAGCCCGCACACCCGGCCGGTGCCGGTGAGCGGCACCTCCTCAGACCCTGCCCTGGCCGAGCGGCTCGGGCTCGAGCGGTCGCGGTACGAGGGCCCGACCGGCATCGTCGGCGTCCTGCAGGAGGCCTGCTCCACCGCTGGGCTGGCGGCTGTGTCGTTCTGGGCGGCCGTCCCGCACTACGTGGCCTCGCCGCCGTGCCCCAAGGCCACCATCGCGCTGCTGCACCGGGTCGAGGACCTGCTCGACGTCCCGATCCCGCTCGGGGACCTGCCGGAAGAGGCGCGGGCGTGGGAGCACAACGTCGACGAGCTGGCCGCGGAGGACAGCGACGTCGCCGAGTACATCGCCTCGCTCGAGGAGCGCGAGCCCGAGGAGGAGCTGCCCGAAGCGTCCGGCGAGGCCATCGCAGCCGAGTTCCAGCGCTTCTTGCGGCGCCAGGGCGGCGGGGACGGCTGAACTGCTCCAGAGATCGAGCGATTCAGCCGATAGAGGGGGGTGGAGCGGATGAGGGAAACGACCAGAACGGCCTCTGACCGGCGTACCGAGGGACCCGGCAAGGTCCCGTGCCGCTCCTGCGCGCACCCGAAGGACGCCCACGAGCACCACCGCCGCGGCACCGACTGCTCGCAGTCCGGCTGCCAGTGCCCGCAGTGGCGACGCCCCCGCGGCCGGGTGCTGAGCCTGCTCCTCGGCGACCGCTAGCGCGAGAGAGCGACACCCAGCAAGGCGTCGACCAGAGCCGTCACGAGCGCTGGCGCCGCCGGGTCCAGCCCGTCTGCCGCGCACCACTCGTCCACCAGCTCCAGCGCCTTCGGCGTGTCCAGGTCCTGGCTCAGCGCTTCCCGCACCCCGGCAAGCAGCGGTTCCGCGGGGGCACCGGCGTCACGCTCCACCGCTGCCCGCCACCGGACCAGCCGGGCCTCACCGTCGGCCAGTTGCCCGGCCGTCCACTCGCGGTCCTGCCGGTAGTGCTGCGCGAGCAGCGCCAGCCGCAGCGCTCCCGGTTCGGTGCCGCCGGCGAGCAGCTTCGAGACGAAGACCAGGTTGCCGAGCGACTTGCTCATCTTCTCGCCGTCGAGCCCGACCATCCCGGCATGCACGTAGGCGTGCGCAAACGACTCCTGGCCGGTCGCGACCTCCGCCTCGGCCGCGGACAGCTCGTGGTGCGGGAAGGCGAGGTCCGAGCCGCCCCCCTGCACGTCGATGCGCGGCCCCAGCCGGTTGAGGGCCATGGCACAGCACTCGACGTGCCAGCCGGGACGACCGGGTCCCATCGGGGACGGCCAGCCAGGCTCCCCCGGTCGCTGCTGCAGCCAGAGCAGGCAGTCGAGCGGGTCCTTCTTGCCCGGCCGGTCCGGGTCGCCGCCACGCTCCGCGGAGAGCCGGAGCATCGTGTCCATGTCGAGCCCGGCCACCTCGCCGAAGTGCGGCGCGGCGGCGACCGAGAAGTACACGTCGCCGTCGACGCTGTAGGCGGCCCCCAGCTCCTGCAGCCGCACGACGAGCTGCGCGATCTCGTCCATGGCCTCGACGGCGCCGACGTACCAGGTGGGCGGCAGGACCCGCAGGGCGGTCATGTCGTCCCGGAACAGCTCGGTCTCGCGCTCTGCGACGTCCTGCCAGCGCTCTCCGTCGCGAGCGGCCCGCTCGAGCAGCGGGTCGTCGATGTCGGTGACGTTCTGCACGTAGTGCACCTCGTGCCCCTGGTCGAGCCACATCCGTACGAGGGTGTCGAAGGCGAGGTAGGTGGCGGCGTGACCGAGGTGCGTGGCGTCGTACGGGGTGATGCCGCACACGTAGAGCCGCGCCGTCCCGTCCACGGGTGCGACGTCGACGAGGCCGCCGGTCGAGGTGTCGTGCACCCTCAGGGAGGCGCCTGATCCGGGCAGCCGGGGCAGGTCCACGGCAGGCCAGGAGTGCATGGGCGGCAGCGTAGCCGCGCCGACTTGCGACACGATCGGGTGAACGGACTCGTACCGTTCTGACCCGATCTCTAGGGCATGCTGCGCCGGCTCGCCCTCCTCCTCGCGACCTTCGGCGTGCTCGCGGCCGGGCCAGCCGCACCGGTGGCCCAACGGCACCTGTCCGACTTCGACGACGTGGTGGCCGGCGCTGCCTCCACGGCCGCCGGATCGGCGTACACCTTCACGGCGGTGTCCCAGGGCCGTCCGATCCGCTGGGACCCCTGCACCCCGATCCACTGGAAGTACCGCACCTCCGGCCAGGTCGTCGGCGGCTTCACGCAGGTGGTGCGGGCGATCGCCCGGATCGCCGGCGCCACCGGCACCACCTGGGTGTACGACGGGGCGGTCACCACGGCGCCGACGAGCGCCTGGCTGCCGAAGACGACCTCCAGCCAGCCGCCGGTTCTGATCGGCTGGACCACTGCGGCGCACAGCGACCTGTTGCAGGGCCAGTCCACCGGCGTCCTCGGTGTCACGCGGACCTCCTGGTTCAGCGTGACGCGCGGCACGACCACCACGACCGCGATCCGCGGGGCGGTGGTGGCGCTCAACCAGAACAAGCACCTGCCGCTCACCGGTCCGACGTCCTGGTACACCGTGGCGCTGCACGAGCTGTCACACGCGATGGGCCTCGGGCACGCCGCCTCGTCGAAGGAGCTCATGTACCCCTTGCTCCAGCCGGGTCTGCGGGACCTGCAGGCCGGCGACCTCGTCGGGCTGGCCCGCGTCGGCCGCAGCGAGGGCTGCATCCACCTCTAGTACGGCGGCCAGGGGATCGCAGGCCAGTCCTCGCTCGGCATCGGGTGCAGACCACTGAGCAGCAGCTGCTCGACCCGTCGGACGGTACGGCGGACCTCCCGCCGCGTGAGGTGCTCGCTGAGGCGCTCGCCCAGCCCGCCGTACAGGTCGGTCTGCAGCCGTTCGAGGACGTCTACCGCCTCCGCGGTGAGCGGCACGCCGCGCCACTGCCAGAGCAGCGTCCGCAGCTTGTCGTCGACGGAGAAGCAGACGCCGTGGTCCACGCCGTAGACGCGGCCCTCACTCGTCGGCAGCAGATGACCGCCTTTGCGGTCGGCGTTGTTGATGACGGCGTCCAGCACGCACAGCCGCTGCACGTCGGGGTGATCGCTGCGGGCCAGCGCCTGCAGGTCGACGGTCTCGTCGACATCCACCCACAGCTGGCACATCCCGACGCCGAACGGGCCGTCGCGCAGGACCGTCGGCGGCACCAGGTCCCAGCCGGTGGCCTCGCTGACGAGGTAGGCACCGACCTCGCGCCCAGCGAGCGTGCCGTCCGGGAAGTCCCAGAGCGGCCGCTCGCCGCGGACCGGCTTGTAGACGCACGCGGCGCTGATCCCGTCGAGGGCGACGGTGCAGTACAGCGTCGCGTTGCTGGCGTCGATGAGCCTGCCCTCGACCTCCAGCACACCGTCGGTGAGCAGCCGGTGCTCGCCGGGGGTCAGCGGCGGTGCCCGTTCTGCCGCGGGCAGATGTGGCCCTCGGGGTCCAGCGGGAGGCTGCACAGCGGGCAGGGCGGCCGGCCGGCCGCGACGACCCGCAGCGCCCGGGCGATGAACGCCCGCGCCATCTCCGCGGTGATGCGCACCCGCAGCACCGCTGGGCCGTCGTCGGCGTCGCTGAGCGGTTCCACCTCGGCCTGCGTCTCGTCCTCGGCCTGCGCGAGCGCCTCGACCACCAGCCGTTCGCCGTCGGTCTCCCACGCCAGCCCCATCGTGCCGACCCGGAACTCCTCCTCGACCGGCGCGTCCAGCGGGGCGGTGTCCTCCAGCTCGCGCGGCGCGACCGCGGGCACTTCCGTGTCGGTCTGGCGGCGCACGGTCTCGAGCAGCTCCTCGAGCCGCTCGGCGAGCACCTGCACCTGGACCTTCTCCAGCGCCACGCTCACGGTGCGGCCGTCGGCGGTGGCCTGCAGGTAGAAGGTGCGGTCGCCAGGCTGACCGACCGTCCCGGCGACGAAGCGCTCGGGCGGGTCGAAGAGATGGACCTGACGGGGCACGGTTCCACCCTATGCGCCGGTTCCGCCCGCAGCCTCAGGCGCCGGCTCCCCCGCCAACCGGGGCGTCGCTGCTGCGCTTGCGGCGCGACTTCTTGGCCGGCGGCAGCAGGTCAGCCACTCCCCCGCCGGTGTCGTTGACGCGGACCACGAAGGGCCGGGTCTCGGTGTAGCGGATGACCGTCACCGAGCAGGGGTCGATGAAGATCCGCTGGAACTGGTCGAGGTGCAGGCCCAGCGCATCGGCCACGATCGCCTTGATGACATCGCCGTGGCTGCAGGCGAGCCAGGTCGCTTCCGGACCGAGCTTCTCGTTCCAGTCGCGGACCGCCGCGACGGCCCGGTTCTGCGTCTCACGCAGCGGCTCTCCCTCGGGGCCCGGGAACACCGCGGCGCTCGGGTGCTGCTGCACGACCTTCCAGAGCGGGTCCTTGGCGAGCTCCTTGAGGGGCTTGCCGGTCCAGTCGCCGTACCGGCACTCGCCGAGTCGCTCGTCCTGGGTGACCTCCAGGGCTCGGCCCTCGGCGATGGCGGCCACCGTGTCGAGACAGCGGTCGAGCGGCGAGCTGACCAGGGCGTCGAACGTGACAGGCCGCAGCCGCTCCGCGACGGCCGCGGCCTGCTTCTGGCCGCGTTCGTCGAGGTGCAGTCCAGGGGTCCAACCCGCGAGCACCGGCCCTGTCAGGTGCGTGAGCCCGTGCCGTACGAGGACCACCGTCGTCATGCCCCGACCCTATGCGCTGACCCAGCCCCGACCCCGCCTGAATGGGCGGTCAGGGGCCGAGGATGTTGACGGCACGGGCCGCCACGAGCCCGATGGTCAGCAGCGAGAGCAGCCCTTGGCCACCCATGAGCAGCTTGGCGCGCGGCGTGAGCGGCATGGTGTCGGTCGGGCTGAACGCGGTGGACGCGGTGATCGACACGAACAGGTAGTCCACGAACGTCGGTTGCCAGCCCTCCGGCGCCGCCTCGCGGGCGTCGCCGTCCTGCGGGAACCAGAGGTCCGGGTACGCCGGAGCGGAGCGGGCACCCGCCCGGCCGAGCGGACCGCCGCGATCGGTCTCCCAGTACGCCAGGGCGAACACGACCAGGTTGGTCAACCAGACACCCGCCGCCGCCAGCAGGATGTCCCGTCCCTTGCCGCCGCCGTTGACGAGCAGGTCGATGAGCCGCACCAGCGCCCAGCTGTTGCCGAGCGCCACCGCGCCGACGAGGGCGAGGGAGGGCAGCCGCAGGTCGCGCGACTCCGAGGTCAGCCGGTTGGGGTCCGCGGCGATGAGGCCGACCAGCAGCAACCCCTCGAGGGTCGGCGGCAGCCACGCCGGTCCTGGCAGCAACGAGGGCGAGAGCAGCAGCTCGGCAGCGAGAGCGCCGACGACGGCTGCAGCCGCGGGCCAGCGAGTCTCGCCACGCGTCACATCCAGCCGCGCTTCTTGAGGAAGAAGTACAGCCCACCGGTGCCGCCGAAAAGCAGCACCATCGACAACACGAATCCCGACTCCTTGCCGAACCCCGGATAGGGCACGTTCTGCCCGAAGAAGCCGGTGACCGCCGTCGTCACGGCCAGCAGGGCCGCCCAGGACGTCAGCGTGCGCATGACCTCGTTGAGGCGGTTGCCCTGCAGGGTCAGGTTGGTCTCGAGGATGGTAGAGACCAGGTCGCGCAGCGACTCGGTCCACTCGGTGGCGCGCAGGACGTGGTCGTAGACGTCCTGGTAGTAGGGCTGCATGTGCTCGTCGACGACGCCGAGATCCCGGCGCAGCAGGGAGTTCACGACCTCCCGCATCGGCAGGACCGCCCGGCGGAGCAGCACCAGCGACTTGCGGACCTCGAACGACCGGCGCTGCAGCTCGCGGGACCGGGGCTGCTCGTCGAACAAGACGTCCTCGAGGCTGTCGAGCTGCTCGTCGAGGACCTGCACGGTCGCGAAGTGGCCGTCGACGATGAGGTCGAGCAGGCCGTGCAGCAGGAAGCCGACCCCCGAGCCCGCGTTCTTGGGCGCTCCGTCCCAGCGGTGGGTCAGGTGCTCGACGCCGATGCTGTCGCTCTTGCGCACCGTGACCAGCGCCCGGTCCGTGATGAAGGCGTCCACCTCGTGCAGCGAGAGCTCCGAGCTGTCACTGAGCCGGGCCACGAGCGCGGACAAGAACAGGTGGTTCTCGTAGGAGTCGAGCTTGGGGCGCTGGTGCTCCGCGACCGCGTCCTCGACGGCCAGCGGGTGCAGGCCGAGCTCCTCGGTGATGACCCGCAGGTCCTCGACGGTGGGCTTCTCCAGGTCGAGCCAGACGATGTGCCCGTCGTCGAGGTGGTCGCTGACGAGCGCGACGTCGAAGCCTTCGGCGACCACCTTGCCGTCGAGGTAGGCCCGCGTGTGGGCGCGGCACTTGGTGCCGTTCTTCGCGAGGTACGCGGGGTCAGCGGTCACGCGGGAAGTGAAGCACTCACGAGACCGCGACACCGATCAGCACGCCGACGCCGACGAGCAACCGGTAGGGCACGAACGCGGTGATGCGGTGGGTCGCGACGAAGCGCAGCAGGAAGGCGATCGAGGCGTAGCCCACGATGAACGACACGACCGTCGCGACGGCCGTTGCCGTCGTACCCGTCGTGTTGTTGGTCGCGTCCTTGAGACCGAGCACGCCCGCTCCCAGCAGGGCGGGGATGCCGAGCAGGAAGGAGAACCGGGTCGCTGTCACGCGGTCGATGCCGCGCAGCAGCCCGCCGGAGATGGTGGCGCCCGAGCGGGAGACACCGGGGACGAGCGCGATGCACTGGGCCAGCCCGATCAGCAGACCGTCGACCGGGCCGAGCGACTCCTTGCCCCGCGCCTGAGTGGCGGCCCGCTCCGCCCAGACGAACACCGCCGAGAAGGCGATGAGCCCGATCGCGACGGCGACCAGGTGCTCATCGAGGCTCTTGATGCCGTTCTTCGCGACGAAGCCGACGACGATGATGGGCAGGCAGCCGATGCCGACGGCAAGCGCGTAGCGGAAGCCTGGGGTGGACCGTCGGGTCGCCGAGGCGAGACCGCCGGCGAAGTCCCCGACGACGGTGACGATCTCGCGCAGGAAGAACAGCACGGCCGCGAGGATGGCGCCGGTCTGGATGACGGCGGTGAAGCCGATCAGCGAGTCCTTCTGCTGCTGGGTCTTCATCGGGAGGCCCATGAGGTGCTCGGCGATGAGCAGGTGCCCAGTGCTCGAGACCGGGAGGAACTCGGTCAGCCCCTCGACGACCCCGAGCAGCACGGCCTGGGCGATGTTCACAGCACGCTCACCGATTCTCCTTGCGCAGACGAGCGGCGACCGCCCCGGCGAGTCCGAGACGGTAGAGCGCCGAACCTGAGTAGAGCCTGGAGGTTCCCACGACCCACCGCGCGGTCGCGTACGACGCCACGCCGGCGACCAGTGACGGCACCACAGCAGGGGTACGGCGGGAGCGCGCGGCAGTCAGGACAGCCGCGCCGACGGTCACGGGCAACGACATCACCAGCGACGCGCGCAGGGCGTCATCGCGCCGCACGCCGCGCAGTCGCAGCGCCGTCAGGGTCGCCCCGGCGCGGGACACTCCAGGGGCGAGCGCGATGACCTGCGCCACCCCCGCAGCCGCGCGGTCGGCGCGACTGACCGGGTGCATCGCGGGTCGCCGGTCCGCGACGAGCAAGGCGAGGCCGGCGGCGGCGAGCAACGCGGCCGTGGGACCTGGCCGGCCCAGTCGCCGCTCCACGAGGTCCTGGACGAGGAGCCCCGCAACCGCGGCCGGGACCGTGGCGGGCAGCACGTCCGCGAGCTCTCTCGAGTCGGGCCTCAACGCAGCTGCGAGACCGATCGCCGACCCGAGGTGCAGGCCTGCGGCGAAGGTCGTGCGCTCGTCGACGGCTGGCCAGCCGGCCAGCCAGGGCAGCAGGTGCAGCTGCGCGGAGGAGCTCACGGGCACGACCTCGGCCACTCCCTGCACGAGGCCGAGAACCGCGGTCTGCCAGCGCTTCAGCTGCCGACGCCGGAGAGCTCCAGCGCCTCGACGGCCGTGCGCAGCCCGGCCTTCTGCTCCTCCGGGCTGCCGCCGGGAGTGATGGTGAGGGTCGTGACGCCGGAGGCCGCGAGCACCTGCATCTTCTCGGCGATCTGCTCCTTGGAGCCGAGCAGCGCGGTCTGCTCCAGGAACTCGAAGGGGACCGCGGCGGCCGCTTCGTCGTACTTCTTGTCGAGGTAGAGGTCCTGGACCTCCTTGGCCGCCGCCTCGAACCCCATCCGGACGGCGAGCTGGTTGTAGAAGTTCTTCTCCCGCGAGCCCATGCCGCCGATGTAGAGCGCGGCGTACCAGCGGATCGTGTCCGCGCAGGCGCGCTGGTCGTCGCCGACGATCATCGGCATCGAGGGGACGACGTCGAAGCCCTCCATCGTCTTGCCGACCTTGGCCCGGCCGGTCTCGATGTGCGCCAGCGACTCCTTGGCGTACTCGGGGCTGTAGAAGATCGCGAGCCAGCCGTCGAAGAGCTCACCGGTCAGCTCGAGGTTCTTCGGCCCGACCGAGGCGAGGTAGGTCGGGATGTGGTCCCGGACCGGGTGGACGGTCAGCTGCAGCGCCTTGCCCGGGCCGTCCGGCAGCGGCAGGACGTAGTGCTTGCCCTGGTACTTCACCCGCTCGCGGCGAAGCGCCATGTTGACGATGTCGACGTACTCCCGGGTGCGCTCGAGCGGCTTGTCGAAGCGGACGCCGTGCCAGCCCTCGGACACCTGCGGCCCGGACACCCCGAGGCCCAGCCGGAAGCGGCCGCCCGACAGCGAGTCGAGGGTGGCCGCGGTCATCGCGCAGTTGGCGGGCGTGCGGCCGGGGATCTGGAAGATCGCCGAGCCGATGTCGATCTGGGTGGTCTGGGCGGCCACCCACGACAGGATCGTGGCGGCGTCGGAGCCGTAGGCCTCGGCGACCCAGGCGACGTTGTACCCGAGCGCGTCGGCCTCCTTGGCGAGCGCCAGGTTGGCCGCGTCGTTCCCCATGCCCCAGTAGCCCATGTTGAGCCCGAGCTTCACCGTCCGCCTCCCAAGATCCGCGTCCGTCGGACGGTAGCGTCCGCCAGGTGAAGCAGCGTCACCTGGGCCGAAGCGGTCTCGTCGTCAGCCGCCTGGGGCTCGGGACCATGACATGGGGCCGCGACACCGACGAGGACGACGCCGCCGCCCAACTGATCGCCTTTCGGGAGGCCGGCGGCACCCTGGTCGACACCGCGAACGTCTACGTCAACGGCGAGAGCGAACGGGTCGTCGGCAGGCTGCTCAAGGAGGTGATCCCGCGCGACGAGGTGATCCTCGCGACGAAGGCGCACGGCGTCACGGGACCCGGGCCGATGGGCCGCGGTACCTCGCGCGGTCACCTGCTGACCGCGCTCGACGCCTCGCTCGAGCGCTTGCAGACGGACTGGATCGACCTCTGGCAGCTGCACGCCTGGGACGTCGTGACGCCCTGGGAGGAAGCGCTCAGCGCGATGGACACCGCCGTGTCCTCCGGCCGCGTCCGGTACGCCGGCGTCTCCAACTACAGCGGCTGGCAGCAGGGCGCCGTCACCGCCTGGCAGCGGGCCGTCCCCGGCCGCGCGCCGATCATCAGCAACCAGGTCGAGTACTCGCTGCTCCAGCGCGGTGTCGAGCGGGAGGTCGTGCCGTCGGCGCTCGACCAGGGCGTCGGGCTGCTCCCGTGGTCGCCGCTCGGTCGCGGCG
>JAOPVZ010000304.1 GCA_025965935.1 Frankiales bacterium
GTCGAAGTCGACCACTTCGGTCGAGCCCGGCTCCGACACAGTCACCCCCATACCCCTATTAGCCGACACGCCGACACCCGGTTGGGTGAGGCGAAAAGGAGCCGCTCCGTCACAATGTCCGCGTGCAACAGCACCAGTCCGCAAGGGTGGACCTGCCCGCGGAGCCGGCAAGCGTCGGACAGGCGCGCCGCTTCGTGCGTGGTGTCCTCGCCGACTGGAAGCTCGAGTCGCTCGTCGACACCGTCACTCTGCTGACGTCGGAGCTCGCCACAAACGCGGTGCTGCACGCCCGGACCGGCTTTGCCGTCGTGGTGTCGCTGTCTGGCAGGGAGGTCCGGGTCGACGTCCTCGACGGGTCGGCGGTCACCCCTCGGTCCCGGCAGCCATCGCTGACCGCAGCGACTGGACGTGGCGTGAACATGGTGGCCGCTCTTGCGGATCGCTGGGGACCGACGCCGCATACCCACTTGCAAGGCTTTGCCAAGGGCGTGTACTTCACAGTCCCCATCGCCAGCTGAGTCAGGACGGCTGCGGCACCTGGAAGCGGTACTTGTACGCCGGGAGCCGCGCGAGGAAGTAGCGCAGAGCGGCCAGCGTCTGGCCCCGGTTCCCGCCACCGTCGTGCAGCAGCACGATCGAGCCCGGCCGGACGGTCGCCATGACGACGCCGACGATGTGGGCGGTGCCGGGCCGCGCCCAGTCGCGCGGGTCGACCGTCCACGTCAGCGGCGTCAGGTGCAATCGCCGGGCCAGCAGCTCGACCTGCCCGGACCAGGCACCGCCGGGCGCGCGGAAGAAGCGCGGCGCGACGCCACCGCTCGCCTCGGTGATGGCCGCCTGCGCCTTGGTCATCTCCTTGACGATCCGGGCCTCGTTGCGGTGGTTGAGGAGCTCGTCGTGGTCCCAGGTGTGGTTGCACAGCGTGTGGCCGCCCGCGACGATGGCCTTCACGAGCGCGGGGTACTGCTGCGCCTGCCGGCCGATGAGGCAGAAGGTGGCGTGCACGTGCGCGGCCGAGAGCGCCTGCAGGATCAAAGGGGTCCACTGCGGGCTGGGGCCGTCGTCGAAGGTCAGGGCCACCGGTCGCGCTGACAGCAGCGCACCGTCGTATGGCTTGGCGAGCACCTTGCTCGAGACGACCTCGTGCGAGACCGCCCCGCGCACGACGCGGACCTTCCCGGGCCGGGCGTTGCGGCGGAGGCTGGCGAGCCCGTCGTTGGGCGGCACCGGGACGGTGACAGCCTCAGCGGGCTCGATCAGGTCACCGCCACCCTCGACCGTGATCACCTCACCCGCCTTCACCGGGGACCCCATCAGCGAGGGCAGGCCGTTGATGAGCACCCGACCGGCGCGCGCGTCCGGACCGAGAGGGCGGTGCGTCCGGAGCGAGAGGAGCTCACCGTCGGGCAGCGCGACGTCGGCCTCCTTCAACGCCTCCGCGACCGTCGACACGGCCCTGGCCGATACGGCATGGCCACCGACCTCGACTGCCGGCCCTGCGATGTGGTCGCCGGCACCCGGCACCGAGCAGGCAGCGAGCAGCGCAGCGGCGGCTAGCGTCGCGACACGGCGCACGAAAAGAGCTCCCCCAGGGAAACGGTCGTCGCTCTCCAGACGCCCGAGGGGGCCTGGAGGTTGCGGTCAGGGTAGTGCGGCGACGATCTCCGAGAGCGGTTTACGCGCCCCAGTCCAGAAAGGTGTCTCGAGCTTCGTGTGCAGGCGGGCCCGCGAGCCGCGCAGGTGCCGCAGGCAGTCCACGATCCGGTGCAGCTCGTCGGCCTCGAACGCGAGCAGCCACTCGTAGTCACCGAGGCCGAAGGCCGCGACCGTGTTGGCCCTGACGTCCTCGAACTCGCGGCCCTGCATGCCGTGCTCGGCGAGCATGCCGCGGCGCTCGTAGTCCGGCAGCAGGTACCACTCCAGCGAGCGGTTGAACGGGTAGACGCAGACGTAGCGCTTGGGATCCTCCCGCCGCACGTAGGCCGGGATGTGGTTGCGGTTGAACTCCGCCGGCCGGTGCAGGCCGACGCCGGACCAGACCACCTCGAGGTGCCGGCCGAGCTGGGTGGTGCGGAAGCGGCTGAAGGCGTCCTGCAGCACGTCCGGGTCGGGGCAGGTCCACCACACCAGCAGGTCGGCCTCGGCCTTGTACCCCTGCAGGTCGTAGGTGCCGCGGGTGTAGACGTCCTTCTCGAGCACCTCGTCGAGCAGCCCCTGGGCCTCGGCCGCGAGGCCGACCCGGTCGGCAGGCAAGGCGGACGTCACCTTGAACACGGCGTAGGTCGTGTAGAGGAGCTGGTCGTTCAGCTCTTTCGCGGAGAGGGTGGATTCGGCCATGTGGCCATCGTAAGAGCGTGCGCCGCTTCCTGCCCGCTGCGGATGACGGCCGGCACGCCCACACCGTCGTACGCGGCCCCCGCAACCACCAGCCCGGCGGGGAGCCGGTCGCGCAGCCGCTGCACGAGGTCGAGGTGGCCTGGCGCGTACTGCGGCAAGCCGCCGCCCCACCGCGTCACCCGGCTGTCGAGGAGGGCGGGCACGCCGCCGAGGGCCGCGCAGAGCTCCGTCCACACCATGTCGACGAGCTCGGCGTCGTCACGCTGGAGCGTGCTCTCCTCCCCCGCCCTGCCGACCGACGCGCGGACGACAGCAGGTCCGGGACGGTCCCACTTGCGGCTGGCGAAGGTCACCGCCTTCGTCGCCCTGCCGGTCACCGCCGGCACGAGGTACCCGGAGCCGGTGCCAGGACTCGGCCCGTCGAGCACAAGCGTCACGATGGCGACGCTGGCATACCGCACCGCACCCAGCTCGTCGGTGGCCACGTGGTCGGCCAGCAGCTTGGCGGCCGGCGCGGCAGGCACTGCAAGGACCACGCCTTCGGCTTCGAGGTACGCCGGATGAGCGGCCGATCCGGTCTCGAGCCGCCACCCGGTGGGCGTCCGTGCCAGGCCACGGACGGTGGCCGCCAGCCGGACGTCGAGGCCGTCGGCGACCGCGGCGGGCAGCAGCCCGAGGGCGCCGGTGGTCTGCGCGAACACGGGACCCGGGATCGGCACCCCCCTGGCGGCCCGGGCCGCCTCCAGCAGGCTGCGGTGCTCGGCGAGGTGCGGCCAGAGCTGCGGCAGGGTGGCCCGCACGGACAGCCCGTCGGCGGTCCCGGCGTACACGCCGCCGAGCAGCGGGTCGACGAGCTGATCGGCGACCGCGTCGCCGAGCCGGCTGCGGACGAGCCCACCGACGCTGAGGTCCTCGGTGACGGGCTCGCCCGGTGTCTCGCGGACCACCCCGACGAGGTCGCGGACCGCCTCGAGGTCGGTGGGGATCCCCATCACCGTGCCGGCTGGCAGCGGCCGCATCCGGTCGGTCCAGAGCGAGGCGGCACCGGTCGCGGGCGAGACCAGCTCGAGGCCCACCGACGCTGCCAGCTCGACGCCCCACGGGACCCGGCGCAGCATCGAGTCGGCGCCCTCGTCGACGAGCTGGCCGCCGACGTCGGTGGCGCGCACCTTGCCACCGACCCGGTCGGACGCTTCGAGGACCACGACCTCGTGGCCGTGCGCGTGGAGCTCGCGAGCGGCGGCGAGGCCCGCGAGGCCGGCCCCGACGACGGCGAACCTGGTCACGGGATCGAAGCCTAGGCGTGACCTATCCGTGGCCGCCGGGGCGGAGCCGCACCGCTGCGGGCTGCGTCACAACAGCACGACTCCCGGAGGTCCACCATGCGCCGCGCCCATCTGCTGATTCCTCTGCTCGTGCTCCCGCTCCTCGCGTCGTGCAGCGGCGCCGCCAACAACAGCTCCGGCTCCACCGCCATGAAGGGAAGCGCTCAGGGCACGGTCCCCGCGCCGTCCAGGGCGCAGCCGGTGTCCGACCCGGCGCTGCCGCGCGCCGTCATCCGCACCGCCCGGATCGCGGTCTCGGTGAAGGACACCGATGCCGCCGCGGACAAGGCCGTCGCAATCGCCACCTCCCAGCACGGCAGGGTCGACAGCGACACCCGCAGCCAGGACGGCCGTGGCACCGCGACGCTCGTCCTTCGGGTGCCACCGGCATCGGTCGAGCGCACGCTGGCCGCGGTAGCGCGACTCGGCAAGGAGAGCAACCGCGCGGTCTCCGACCAGGACGTGACCTCGCAGACCATCGACGTCGCGAGCCGCGTCGCGACGCAGAGGGCCAGCGTCGCGCGAGTGCGAGCGCTGCTCGCCCGCGCGCAGTCGCTGACAGACATCACCCGGATCGAGGGTGAGCTGACCAACCGAGAGGCGAGCCTGGAGTCCCTGCAGAACAGGCAGCAGGCGCTCGCGGCGCAGGTCGACCTCGCCGCCGTGACTGTCTCGCTGTCAGGGACGCAGCCGCAGACCGGGCCGGTGCAGCACGCCGGTTTCGGCGACGGCATCTCCGGTGGTTGGAAGGCGCTGACCGGCACCGCCCGGGTGCTCGCGGTCATCGCAGGCGCGCTGCTGCCGTGGTCGTGGATCGTCGTGCTCGTCCTGGTGGCCCGCGTGGCCTGGCGTCGCTGGCGGCCCGCTGACCTCTAGCGTGCGCCTGTGCGCCGTACCCCGCTCGTCCTGGTCGCGACCTCGCTGGCGGCGTTCACGGCGACGCTCGACAACACCGTCGTCGCAGTCGCCTTGCGGGCCATGCAGAAGGACCTCGGCGCGAGCGTGCCGGGCCTGCAGGGCGTGGTCACGGCCTACACGGTGTCGCTCGCCGCACTGCTGCTGGTCGGTGGCGGCCTGGTCGACGTGCTCGGCGCCAAGAAGGTGCTGCTCACCGGGCTGCTGGTCTTCGGCGCGGCCTCCGCCGGGTGCGCGCTGGCGCAGTCGACGTCGTTGCTCATCGGCGTCCGGGCCGTGCAGGGCATCGGTGCGTCCCTGGTCCTGCCCGGCGGCCTCGCCGTCCTCGCCGCGGCTTATCCGGCCGGCCCGCAGCGGCGGCGCGCGATCGGCACCTGGGCGGCAGCGGGGGGTCTCGCGCTGGTCGCCGGCCCGGTTCTCGGTGGCGGCCTGGTGCAGGCTTACGGCTGGCAGAGCGTGTTCTGGGTCAACGTCCCGCTGTGCCTGCTGGTCGCCCTGGTGGTCGTCACGACGCCGGCGACACCGGCGGTCGGACGCCGGCTCGACACCGCAGGCGCGGTGCTCACCTGCGTGGTCCTCGGACTCGCGACGTACGCGGTGGTGCTGGCCGGTCGGCACGGGCTCAGCACCGCGGTGGT
>JAOPVZ010000305.1 GCA_025965935.1 Frankiales bacterium
TGTCTGGTCGGATGGGGACGTGGCACTGGGCAGGGCCGCTGCCGAGGGCACGGCGGCCTGGGTCACCGGTCCCTATCGCTACGAGGTGCTCGCGGGCGTCTCCCACTGGGTCCCCGAGCAGGCCGCGAACGAGCTCGGCCGGCTGCTCAACGCGCACCTCGGGCCAGCACCCCGCCGGTGAACGCTGCCTCGTCCGTCACCTCACGGATGAAGGCGAACCAGGGCTGGACCTCGCGCTCGGTCTCGGCGAGCAGGAGGCCCGAAGGGTGCTCATCGAAAGCCCAGTCCGCGAGCACGCGGCGGGTCTTCCGCAGCTCCCGGGCAGGGAGCTCCGACAGCCGCGAGAACTCGGCATCGTCGAGGTAGAGCGTCGTGTGGGCGACCACGGAGACGCCCTCACCGATCGGCACCTTCTGACCCAGCTTGCGGACGGGGTCGCACCCGTCCTCCTCGACGAGCCGCAGGCGGAGCCGGGTGCAGTCGAGGTAGCGGTCCGTGACGCGCAGCACACGCGCCCCATCGAGCGTCGGAAGGACATCGAGGAGAAACCGCCGCTCCCGCTCCAAACGCGCGTACTTCATGAGCAGACCGTACGGTCGTCGGCGTGCCCGATGACCCCTTGCTCGAGATCTACCGCGCTGCCCAGGCGGCCCGAGGCCGACGGCCGTCGGCCGAGCGGCTCGCGCGGCTGCGGCAGAAGCTCGACGAGGGCCTGCTCGTCGTGGACGACCAGCTCCGCGGCTTCGCGCTCGGGGAGCCGGGTCGGGCGGACGACGGCGAGGGCGAGCTCGTCCCCGGCCTTCTGCACGTGAGCATGGTGTTCGTGCATCCCGACCACCAGCGGCAGGGCGTCGGGTCGGCGCTCGTCGAGGCGCTCGCCGACGAGGCCTGGGGGCAGGGCTATCGGCAGCTCTCCCTGTGGTCGACGTCGCCGGAGTTCTACGAGGCGTGCGGCCTCGAGCGCACCGGAAGGACCCAAGAGCTCCAGGCAGGTACGGCGGTCCAGCTGACCGCTGAGCTGGAGGCACCGTTGCGCGAGGTCGTGGTGCACGACAGCGCCATCCGGCTCGGTCAGCTGCTGAAGCTGGCCGAGCTGGTCGACACCGGTTCTGAGGCCAAGACGCTGCTTGCCACAGGCACCGTCGAGGTCAACGGCGAGGCTGAGGTGCGGCGTGGCCGGCAGCTGCAGGACGGCGACGAGGTCAGGGCCGCCGACCAGGCTGTCCGCGTCGTGCTCAGCCCACTCGGCGCCTGACGAGCAGGCCGGCACCCAGCAGTACCAGGGCGAGCGCCGCCAGACCGGCGGGCAGACCGGTCGCCGCCAGCTTGCCGCCACTGCTGTGGTGTCCGGACCGGGTCGGCAGGACGCCGCTGGTCGGGCCACCCGGGAGGGTGCCGGCCTTGAGCGTGATGACGTAGTCACCGCGCCCGTAGGTCGCAGCAAGGACCTCGTTGCGGTTGCGTGGCGTGACCTGGAGGTGCACGACGGGCACCTTGGGCAGCCCCTGGCCGACTACGGAGTAGCGCGCGTTGCTCTTGGTCGCCTTGGCGACGTTTGCGAGCGAGTAGACGCCCAGGTCGTTGGCGACGATGAGGTCACCGTCGTGCAGCACGGCGAAGTTCGCCGCGAGGTCCGGCAGGTCGCCGGAGATGTCGGTGAAGTGCTGCCCGGCGTCGTGGCTGACGAAGACGTGGCCCTCACCGACCTTGCTGGTGTCGTCCCCGAGCGAGCCCGGCGGGATCCAACGCCGGCCGTAGCCGCCGAGCGTGACGTAGACGGTGCGGTTGTCCTTGGGGTCGATGAGGACGCTGTTGATGATGCGCTGCGGCAGGCCCTTCGCCGCGGCCACGTGCCAGCCGTCGCTCGTCATCTTCTTCGGCGCCTTGCTGCCGCCGACGTTCGTCGCCAGGCCGGAGTGGAAGGGCAGGCCCTCGGTGACGATGTCGCACGACCCGCAGAAGCCGGCGTAGACGGCGTCGTCGCGGACGTCGACCGCGCTCGCGGTGTTGGTGTAGCCGTTGGTGGTGCCGAGGTCGTAGACGAGCTTCCAGTCGGTGGACGAACCGAAGACCGGCGCCCCGGGACCGCAGGTGGCGGCGACGTCGGTGCTGGTGAGGCCGACGAACGCGGCCGTCGTGGTCGCGGGTCCGTACACGGTCTCGGCGATCTGGCTCCCGCCTGCGACGAGGTGCTTCGCGTTGTACGGGTCCATGAGGAACGGCGCCGAGAACTGGGCGTCGCTGTAGCAGGGCTGGATGTCGCTCCAGCTCTTGCCGCCGTCGGTCGTCACGTTGATGTCGCCCCCGACGTACTCCTCGTACGCGATGTTGGAGTTGTCGGGGTCGACGGCAGAGAAGAAGCCGTCGCCGCCCTGGCTCATGATCTGCTTGCCCTCCGGGGTGATCTTGAGCTCCCCGTTGTCCTGCAGGCCGCCGTAGATGGTGCCGTCGGAGCTCATTTGCGCGTCGTACGGCAGCAGCGTGTGCAGTCCGTGGTTGATGCCGTTCGCCCAGTGGTCGTTGTCGTAGGGCGTGACCGATCCGGTGCGCTGCTGCTTCTGCAGGAACGCGCCTCCGTCGTTGCCGACCACGAGGGTGGCGGACTCACCCGACGGCACGTACATGGCCGCGTGCTGGTCGGGGTGGACCGTGGACCCCTGAGGCGACGTGGGGCTGGTCGTCGGGCAGAAGCCGTTCAGCTCCGGGAGGTTGAGCGCAGCGCAGGTGCTGCCCGAGAAGTACCTGCCGAAGACGCCGAAGTTCGAGGTGTTCGCGACGGTCGGGATCGCGGCGCTGCCACCCCAGACCTCCTCGAGCCCGAAGGAGAGGAACAGCGGCGTCCCGTCCTCCGCCGTCTCGTTCGGGGCGGGGCTGGGCTGGACCCACTCGTTGTACCAGGACTGCACGCCCGCGCAGTACCCGAGCAGGCACTCGGTGCCGCCCAGGGCGGACTGGTGGGTCGGCGCGTCCATCTGGTCCGCGTCGGCCATCAACGTCCAGTGCTTGCCGAAGTCGCTGGAGGCGTAGAGGCCGTTGAGGACCGTCGGGTTCAGCGTGTTGTTGATCGGTGTGCCGGTCGGCGGCAAGGCGGGCGTGTCACCGATCTGCGTCTGCTTGTTGAAGCGGCTGGGGTCCTGGACGAGGGCGTAGACGTAGTCGTGGTTCTGGGTGGGCCCGTAGGCAAGGCCGAGTGCCGTCCGGCCCGCCCGGGCGACGGACGGGAAGCCGGTCGCGGCCGGGTCCATGAAGCTGAAGGTGCCGGGAGCGCCGGAGGCCGAGTAGTAGATGCCGTCGCGCGGCGCCTGGGGGGTGCCCGCAGCGTTGAGCTTGTTGCCGGCTCGCCAGCCGACCGCGGCGAGGACCTGGCCGCCTGACTTGTTGGCACCCGTCCCGCCGTACGGGCGGACCACCACGTCGCTCACGATGTTGGCGAAGAAGCAGGTGGCCTTCGTCAGCGATGTGCAGCTGGTAGGCAGCACGACGTTCGTGTAGCTGTGGCCGGCGTCCGTCGAGCGCCACAGCCCCTTTCCGGTCGCCTGGTAGACGATCCCGGTGTGGATGGGGTCGACGGCGACCCGGAAGGTGATCGTGCCGTTCGGGATGCCGGTGGCGTGGTGCCAGGTCGTGCCGTGGTCGCTGGACCAGAAGGCGCCGAGGCCCGAGTAGGAGTCGCCACCGAAGGCTGGGTCACCGCTGCCGACCACCAGCGTGCCGCCCTTGGCGACCGCGACGCTGCCGATGATCTGGCTCGGCAGGCCGTCGCCGATGGAGCTCCAGGAGCTGCCCGCGTTGGTGCTCCGGAAGACACCGCCGTTGGCCACCGCGGCATACCAGACCTTGGGGTTGGCAGGGTCGGAGGCGAAGCCCTGGATGCGGCCGGAGAGGTTGTGCAGGCCCTCGCCGTTGACCCGGTCGTAGCCGGTTACGTCGGCGTACAGCGCGTCGGTGCCGACCGGCTTCCACGAGCTGCCGCCGTACGCCTTGGAGGCCGGCATGGCGGCGGCCTGCGCCGCAGCACTCGCGTAGGCGTTGCTGGACACCGGGTAGTTGCCCTGGTGCTTCACCTGGACCGCGTGGTTGAGGGTCAGCTGGTCGTCGACGCTCTCCGACTCGGTGGCCGGCACGCACGTGATCTGCGTGCCTCCGCCGGCGAAGCGGCCCAGCTTGTCGAGCTGCTGCCCGGCCGGGCAGACGCTGTGCGGTGTCGGCACCGCCTCGACGGCAGCGGGTGCGCCGGCGAGGCCGGTTGCTGCCAGGGCGCATGCGGCGGCACCGGCGAGAAGGACGCGAGCGAGCTGGGTGGGCACGAGAACCTCCGGTCGAAGAACGAACCAGAGTACGGCCCACGGACTAGTCCGGAAGGGCCTGTCAGAGAAGAGTCAGGTGCTCTGCCTCGATGCGTCCCGTGAGCAGCGCCTCGAGCTCCTCGGAGCCGGGCAGGTCCTCGTGCAGGTCCTCGCGGCCGGTTCGGACATAGAGGAACAGACCACTCACCTGCGATGGATCCACCCCGACGAGCCGGGCCCATGCCAGCCGGTAGACCGCGAGCTGCACCGGGTCGGCGGTCTCCCGGCCGGTCTTCCAGTCGACGACCTGCCAGCGCCCGTCGCCGAGGTCGTAGACCGCATCGATGCGACCGCGCACGACCCGACCCGCTAGCGGCAGGGAGAACGGCGCCTCGACGGCGTAGGGCTTGCGGCTCGCCCAGGGGCCAGCCTGGAAGGCCTCCTTCAGGGCGAGCAGGTCCTCATCGGTGCCGAGTTCGTCGTCCTCGGCTCCGGGCAACTCGTCCGGGTCGAGCAGCGGCCGCTCCTCGAAGAGCGTCTCCACCCAGGCGTGGAACCGGGTGCCGCGCCGCGCGGCCGGCGCCGGCGGCCGGGGCATCGGACGTGCGAGCTCGCGGGCGAAGGCCTCCGGGTCCTGCTGCAGCCGCATCAGCTGCGACGCCGAGAGCGACGAGGGCAGCGTCACGGTGCGGACCGACCGCCGCGCCTCCAGCTCCTCGTCGAGCAGCAGCCTGGCCTCCTGGTCGAGCTGGTCGAGCTCCTGACGCTCGGCGGGCGTCAGGCCGGCGTCCTCGTCGAGAGGGGTGCCGGCGGCCAGCGACTGGAGGTCCGTCCGCACCTGCTCAGCAGCAGATCGCCTGCGCAGCAAGGCTTCTGGCGCGTACGGCGTCGGCCACTCGAAAACTGGTCGCTCGGCGAGCGCCGGGTTGCCGTCGTCGTCAGCCGGCTGCTCCGCCCAGAGGTCGACGACGCCGTGCCCAGCCTCGGCGTGGTCACGCAGCTCGCCGAGGAAGGCGGACGGACCGCGCCGCTTCTTCTGGGTCGGTCCCCACCAGTGCGCGCTGCCGACAAGAACGGCCCGCGCCCTGGTGAAGGCCACGTACCCGAGCCGACGCTCCTCGCGCTCAAGATGCTCGCGGCACTCACCCTCGTACGACGAGAGTGACTCCTTCGTCAGGGCGACGTCGAGCCGAGGCTGGTCGTCGACGTCGCCACGCAGCGGCCCCGGCAGGACGGCGCAGGTGGTGGGCCAGCGGCCCTTGAGAACGTCTGCTGGGAACACCCCCTTGGTGAGGTCGGGGCAGACCACGACGTCCCACTCGAGCCCCTTGGACTTGTGCGCGGTCATCAGCTGCACGGCGTCGCTGCCGCTCGGCGCGATGGTGTCGAGCCCGCGCTCGTGCTCGTCCGCCGCGCGCAGGAACGCGAGGAACGACGTCAGGGACGTCTCGCCGTCGAGGTCACTGAAGCCCGCGACGACGTCGAGGAACGCCGACAGCGACTCCTTGCGCCGGGCGGCGACCGCCTCGGGCGAGGCGGCGAGCTCGACGTCGAGGCCGCTCGTCTCGATGACGCGGTGGACGAGGTCGAGCAGCGGCTCGTCCCGGTGTCGTCGCAGCTCCCGCAGCTCGGACCCGAGCGCGGTGACGCGATGCAGCCCGTCGAGCGACCACCCCTTGTGGCCGGGCCGGTCGAGCACGTCGGACAGGGCCACCACGTCGCACGGGTCGATGCCGGCGACGGCTTCCTCGAGGGCGGTGTCGTCGACGTCGAGGTCGGTCTCGTCGACCTCCGGCGGGTCCTCCTCATCGAGCCGCGGGTCGAGCACCCCGCTGCGCAGCAGCTCCTTCCCCCGGCGGCCCAGGTGCGCGAGGTCGCGGACCCCCAGCCGCCACCGCGGCCCGGTGAGCAGCCGCAGCAGCGCGGCGTTGGCCGTCGGCTCCTCCACGACCTCGAGGGTGGCCACCACGTCGGCGACCTCCGGCAGCTGGAGCAGTCCGCCGAGGCCGACGACCTCGACGGGGATGCCGCGGCCCACCAGGGTGGCGTGCAGGTCTCCGAAGTCGCGGCGGGCCCGCACCAGGACGGCGATCTCGCGCCAGGGCGTGCCGGCCGCCCGCGCTGCCTCCACCTGGTCGGCGACCCAGCCGAGCTCGTCGGACCAGCACGGGTGCAGGGCGACCCGCACGTCGCCGAGCGCAGCCTTGGCCTCGGGGGCGCGGAGCTCGACGACGTGGTGCTTGGCACGGAGCGCCTCGGCGACCCGGTTCGCGAGGGTGAGCAGCCGGCCGCCGGAGCGCTGGTTGACCGACAGGCTGTAGACACCCGCGGGCTCGTCGGCGATCGACCGGAAGTGCTCCGGGAACTCGTCGAGGTTGGCCACCGAGGCCCCGCGCCAGCCGTAGATCGCCTGGCACGGGTCGCCGACGGCGGTGACCGGGTGGCCGCCGCAGAACAGGCCCACCAGCATCCGCCGCTGGGCGACCGAGGTGTCCTGGTACTCGTCCAGCAGGACCACCCGCGCCGTGGTGCGCTCCAGGGCTCCGACTTCCGGCACCTGCTCGGCCAGCCGCGCGCCGAGCGACACCTGGTCGCCGAAGTCGACCGCGTCGAGGTCGCGCTTGGCCTCGCGGTAGGCCGCGACGAGCTGGCCGAGCTCGGTGCGCTGCCGGGACACGTTGATCCAACGGGCCAGGGTGTCGGTGTGAGTCTTGGTGCCCCTCACCCCGTCGAAGGACGCGGCCGCCTCCTCGAGCTGCCGCACCCAGTCGGCCTCCCAAGCCAGCAGCTCGTCGGGCTCGACCAGGTGCTCCGACATCTCGGAGTCGAGCGACACCAGGTCGCCGACCAGCATCGACAGCGGCCGGGTCAGCGCGACAACCGGACCGCGGTGCCGCCGCAATACTCGCGCGGCCAGCTGGAAGCGGGTCGCGTCGGCGAGCAGCCGCGATCTCGGCTCCACCCCGAGACGCAGGCCGTGCTCGGTCACCAGGCGGCCGGCAAAGGCGTGGTACGTCGAGACGACCGGCTCCCCGCGATCGTCACCGCGCACCGAGATCCCCGCAGCCGCAAGGGATCTGCTGATCCTCGACGCGAGCTCGGCAGCGGCCTTGTTCGTGAAGGTCAGGCC
>JAOPVZ010000310.1 GCA_025965935.1 Frankiales bacterium
GGCGTCGGCGCCGCACCGAGGGCGGTCGCAGACCGGGCAGCTGTCGACGGCGGGCCGCGCCGGGTGGGCGGCGCAGCGGGTGGGCGGCACGTGGTCATCCTGCCATCCGGATCCGGGGCATTTCGCCGCCCGTCAGCGCGCGGCGGGAAGGTTCATCCCTAGCATGGCGTTTCGGCAGCACCACCAGACGAAGGGCACGACGTGACGGTCGACAACACGAGCGCGAAGGCGATCGTCATCGGTTCCGGGCCGGCCGGCTACACCGCCGCGATCTACCTGGCCCGCGCCGGTCTGCAGCCGATCTGCTTCGAGGGCGCGGTGACCGCCGGCGGTGCGCTGATGCAGACCACCGACGTCGAGAACTACCCGGGCTTCCCCGACGGCGTGATGGGCCCGGAGCTGATGGACAAGTTCCGCGGGCAGGCGGAGCGCTTCGGCACCCAGTTCGTGACCGACGACGTGACGTCGGTCGACCTGACCGTGTCGCCCAAGGTCGTCAAGGTGGGGGACACCACCTACCTCGCCGACACCGTCGTGCTCGCGATGGGCTCGGCGTACCGCGAGCTCGGGATCCCCGGTGAGAAGGACCTCTCGGGCCACGGGGTCTCGTGGTGCGCGACCTGCGACGGGTTCTTCTTCCGCGAGCAGGACATCGTGGTCGTCGGCGGCGGCGACAGCGCGCTGGAGGAGGCGACCTTCCTGACCCGGTTCGCCCGGAGCGTGACGGTCGTGCACCGCCGCGACAGCCTGCGGGCGTCGAAGATCATGCAGGACCGTGCCTTCGGGATGGAGAAGATCCGGTTCGTCTGGGACAGCGAGGTCCTGTCGGCCAACGGCGCGGGGCAGCTGGAGTCGGTGACGCTGCGCAACCTCAAGACCGGCGACACGTCCGACCTCGCGGCGACCGGGCTGTTCATCGCCATCGGCCACGACCCGCGGTCGGACCTCGTCAAGGGCCAGGTCGAGCTCGACGACGAGGGCTACGTCCTGGTCGAGAGCGGCAGCACCGCCACCAACCTTGACGGCGTGTTCGCCGCCGGCGACCTGGTCGACCACACCTACCAGCAGGCCATCACCGCGGCGGGCACCGGCTGCGCCGCGGCCCTCGACGCCGAGCGGTACCTGGCGGCGCGCGGGGAATGACCCCCTCGGGCACTACGTTCTTCCTGATACCTGCTACCGAGGAGCCTTGATGGGCGCGAACACCAAGACCGTCACCGATGCCACGTTCGCTTCGGACGTCCTGCAGAGCGACAAGCCCGTGCTCGTCGACTTCTGGGCTGAGTGGTGCGGACCGTGCAAGATGGTCGCGCCCGTGCTCGAGGAGATCGCCGGCGACCACGCCGACAAGATCTCTGTCGTGAAGCTCAACATCGACGAGAACCCCGGTGCCGCGCGCGACTACCAGATCATGTCGATCCCGACCATGGCGGTCTTCCAGGGCGGCAAGATCGTCAAGTCGATCGTCGGTGCGAAGCCGAAGGCCGCGATCCTCAAGGACCTCGAGGCCTACCTCTAGCCAACCCACCCCACCGGCTCTCTCTCGAAGGCCGGGACCCCGACCGGGTCCCGGCCTTCGTGCATGCTGGAAGCGCATTCGCCCGCCGTACGTCCCCAGGAGGTCTCTTGCCTGTGTTCCGCCGCGGTGACGTGGGAGCCGCCGTCGGCGAGGTGCAGGCCGCCCTGGTGCACCTGGGCCTGCTGCCCCGACAGCCGGAGCAGCCGGTCTTCGACCAGCCCACCGACTGGGCGGTGCGGGAGTTCCAGCAGAACCGCGGGCTGGTCGTCGACGGCCTGATCGGTCCGGAGACCTGGGGCGCCCTCCAGGCCGCCCGGCTCTCCCTCGGTGACCGGCTGCTGTCGCCGGCTTCGAAGCCGTTCGCGGGCGACGACGTCGCAGCCCTCCAGGAGCGCCTCGCCGAGCTGGGCTTCGACACCGGTCGGGTGGACGGCGTCTTCGGCCGGCAGACCGAGGCGGCGCTGCGCGGCTTCCAGCGCGAGTACGGCCTGGTCAGCGACGGCGTCTGCGGCCCGTCGACCCTGCGAGCGCTCAAGCAGCTCGGCCGACTCGTCACCGGCGGCCAACCGCACGCGCTGCGCGAGACGGAGCAGCTGCACCGCTCCGGCGCGGCGCTCGCCGGCAAGCTGGTCGTCATCGACCCCGGCCACGGTGGCCGTGACCGCGGCGCACAGAGCCACGGCCTCGACGAGGCGGCCGTCGCCGAGGACCTCGCCGCCCGGCTCGAGGGCCGGCTCACCGCAGTCGGCGTGCGCACCGTCCTCACGCGCGGTGCCGACAGCTGTCCCACCGAGGAGCAGCGCGCCGCGCTCGCCAACGAGGTGCGGGCGGATCTGGTGATCAGCCTGCACGTCGACCGTGGGGCCTCCCCGTTGGGCCAGGGCGTCGCGAGCTACCACTTCGGCGCCGGCTCCGGCGCCATCTCGACCGTCGGGGAGCGGCTGGCGTCCCTCGTCCAGCGCGAGATCGTGGCCCGCACCGACCTGGTCGACTGCCGCGTCCACGCCAAGACGTGGGCGCTGCTCCGGCTCACGCAGATGCCTGCGGTGCGCCTCGAGCTCGGCCACCTCACGAACGACGGCGACGCCGCGCGGCTCGCCGACCCGGCGTTCCGCGACGTCGTGGCAGAGGCGGTGCTGGTCGCCATCCAGCGGCTCTACCTGCCGCTCGACCAGGACCCACCGACCGGGCTGCTCCGGCTCCCCGACCTCGCCCACCTCTCGACGATGTGAGCTGCTCTGCGCCCTGACGCGGACGACCTCACATCGTCGGCGCAGGCCTCGTGGGTACGGCGGTGGCGCGGGATCAGGAGCCGAGCGGTGTGGCGGTGGGGACCGGAGCACCGGGGCGAGGGGTGGCGCAGGCCTCGGCGGCCGCGGCGGCAGGCCGGCCGAGCGAGGCGGTGAGCTCCGACCCGTTGGTCGTGGTGACGGCCAGGACCAGCTCGGGCACCGGGCCGCTGCAGGTGAGGAGCACCGTCCCGGTCACCTCACCGTCGACGACCTTCATCGGGAACGTCCGGTCCCCGACCTGCACGACCGCGCGCACGATCGCCGACCCGCCGGCGGTCACGGTCGCGCGCACCGCCAGCTGGTGCGAACCGCGCGAGTAGGTCGTGACGCGCACCCCCGACACCTGCAGCGCCCCCGGCGATCCCGATGTCGCCACCGACGGCGATGACGAGGGTGAGGGTGGCGGTGACGGGGTCGGTCCGCTCGTGGGCGGGCCGCCGGAGGAGCTGCGGTCGGTGTCGCCGTACAGGAAGGGAACGGTCACCAGACCGGCGACGAGCACCACCGAGGCAGCCGCGAGCAGCCATGCCTCGTTGCGCTGGACGGTGATCACGGGGCACATCCTGCCCCGACGAGGCTCAGACCGGTCGGAGGAGCGGATCGGTCATCGACCCGAGCAGCTTCTCGAGCGCCACCTCGACGTCCTCGCGCCACGACACCGCGCTCTTGAGCTCCAGCCGGAGCCGCGGGAAGCGGTGGTGCGGCCGGACGGTCTTGAAGCCGACAGCCTTGAGGTGGTCGGCCGGCAGCACGCAGGCCGGGGCGTCCGGGTTGTGGTGGAGGTCGCCGAACGCCTCGATCGCCTTGACCCCACGGCGCGTGAGGTCCTTGGCGACCGACTGCAGCAGCATCCGCCCGAGGCCGCCGCCGGCGAACTCGGGCAGCACCTGGCCGGTCATGAGCAGCACCGCGTCGCCGCTCACCGGGCTGGTGGGGAAGGCGACGGAACGCGGCACGTACATCGGCGGCGCGAACATCACGTAGCCAGCGGGCACGCTGTCGACGTAGACGACCTTGCCGCAGCTGCCCCACTCCAGCAGCGTGGCGGAGACCCAGCTCTCCTTCTCGAAGCCGGTGTCCCCGGCCTCGACAGCGCGGTCGTGGCTGACCGGGTCGAGCTCCCAGAACACGCACTTGCGGCAGCGGCTCGGAAGGTCGTCGAGGTTGTCGAGGGTGATGTTGACGGTGCGCCTAGACACGCTTCCGCCTACGGGGTGCGCGCAGCAGCCCGGCCAGCCACCCGCCGACGACACCGACCAGCACGCCCACACCGAGCGGGATCGCATGTCGCGGGGAAGCCACCACGGCCGCAAGGGTAGTCACGCGTCCCGCAAACGTGAAGACACCGCCGGTACCGTGGACCCATGGCTGGGGTTCCTCCGAGCATTCGGCTCGACGCTTTCACCGGCCGCTATGCGCAGCGCACAGCGGGGATGACAGCGAGCGAGATCCGAGCTCTCTTCGCGGTGGCAAGCCGCCCCGAGGTCGTGTCGCTGGCGGGCGGCATGCCGTACACGACCGCGCTGCCGCTCGACGCGGTCGGCAAGCTGATGTCCGACCTGCTCGCGACGAAGGGCGCCTCGGCGCTGCAGTACGGGTCCGGGCAGGGCGACCCGGTGCTGCGGGAGCACATCTGCGAGGTGATGGCCCTCGAAGGCGTCGTCGGCTCCCCGGACGACGTCACCGTGACGGTCGGGTCGCAGCAAGCGCTCGACCTCATCACCCGCATCTTCGTCGACCCGGGCGACGTCATCCTCGCCGAGGCGCCGTCGTACGTCGGTGCGCTCGGGACCTTCGCGTCGTACCAGGCCGATGTGGTGCACGTCCCGATGGACGACCAGGGGCTGGTGCCGAACGCGCTGCGCGAGGCGATCGCGGCGGTGGCCGCCTCCGGTCGGCGCGCGAAGTTCCTCTACACGATCCCGAACTTCCACAACCCCGCCGGTACCTCGCTGTCGGAGCCCCGCCGCGACGAGGTGCTGCAGATCTGCGTCGAGGCGGGACTGCTGGTCATCGAGGACAACCCGTACGGCCTGCTCGGCTTCGAAGGCCCGCCGACGCGGGCGATCCGGGCGCGCGGCGACTCGACCAACAACGACCACGTCATCTACCTCGGCTCGTTCTCGAAGACGTTCGCCCCCGGGCTGCGGGTCGGTTGGGTGCTCGCGCCGCACGCCGTCCGCGAGAAGCTGGTGCTGGCGTCGGAGGCGTCCGTGCTCTGCCCGCCCGCGCTGAACCAGATGGTGGTCACCGAGTACCTCTCGACCCAGGACTGGCAGGGGCAGGTCGAGGTCTTCAAGGGGATCTACCAGGAGCGGCGCGACGCGATGCTCGGCGCGCTCACGTCGATGATGCCGGCGGGCACCACCTGGACCCACCCGACCGGCGGCTTCTACGTCTGGACCACCCTGCCGGAGGGCCTGGACGCCAAGGTGATGCAGCCCCGTGCGATCACGGCCCGGGTCGCCTACGTGCCCGGCATCGGCTTCTACGCCGACGGTCAGGGGCAGCGCGAGCTGCGGCTGTCCTACTGCTTCCCGGAGCCCTCCCGCATCGAGGAGGGGGTACGCCGGTTGGCCGGCGTCGTCGAGGC
>JAOPVZ010000021.1 GCA_025965935.1 Frankiales bacterium
CGGCTGCCTGGTTGCGGTGCCGGCCGTGGCGGAGGTGATCCCGAGCCCCCGCGACGGCGAGTGGTACTGGCCGCAGGACGGCGTCGTGCAGGGCGACCGGCTCGTCGTCTTCTGCGCCCGGGTCCGCCGTACCGGTCCGAGCACGGCGGACTTCACGACCGCAGGGGTGGATGCGGCGGTGTTCTCGCTGCGCAGCGGACTGCCGGTGCTCGAGCGGGTGGCGGCAACGCCGTCGTCGGACACCCCGGAGCGGGGCGACCAGTACGGCAAGGCCGTCGTGCCGGTCGACGGGTGGCTGTACGTCTACGGCAGTCGTGGCGCGTCCGCGGCCTTCGGCCGTGCCGTCACGGTCGCGCGGGTGCGTCCGGCGCAGCTGCTGGACCCGCGGGCGTGGCGGTACTGGACGGGCGACGGCTGGTCGGCCCGCGCGTCGGCAGCCCGCCCCACCGTCCCCGCCGGCCGGCACGGGTGGTCCACCGCGTTCAGCGTCTTCCGCGGCGCCGACGGCCGCCTGCACGGCCTCAGCAAGGAGGAGGACGTGTTCGGGCGGTCGGTGGTGATCGGCACCGCAACCGGTCCGACGGGAGCGTTCACGCGCAGGGTGGTGCTCGACGCGCCGTCGCAGCGCAGCGGGGTGCTCCTCTACAACGCGCTGGCGCACCCCGGGCTGACGCTGACCGGCGGCCTGCTGCTGGTGAGCGTCAGCCGCAACAGCACCGACCTGGACCAGGTCTGGGCGGACGCCGACCTCTACAAGCCGCGCTTCGCAGCCGTGCGGGCCTGACGCGACCAGTCGGACGCGTCAGGCCCGCAGGCTCAACGAGTGGCGGTCAGCCGCCGAGCGGCACGAACTCCGCGCCCGCGCAGCTGAAGCCCTTGTCGGCCGGCTCGATCCGCACGAACTTGTCGTTCTTGATCTGGGCGACCATCCAGCACAGTGCTGGCGTGCGGGCCGTGGGGGACGCCTCGGCGATCAGGCCCTTGGCGTCGAACTTTGTGATCGTGCCGAGTGCGAACCGGACGTCGTCGGGCGACTTGGTGCCTGCTGCCGCCTTCCAGGCCTCCGTCCAGAGCTCCATCGAGGCCCAGGCCTGGGCGCCGAAGATGTCCGGCTTCGAGCCGGGGTGCGCCTTGTCGAGCCAGGTGAGGTACTCGTCGGCACCGACCGACGTCGCCCGGTCCTGACCGAGGAACATCACCATCTGCATCGGGAGGTAGACGCCCTCGATGGCAGCGGGGTCGGCGAGCTTCAGGAAGTTGCCGTCGTACGCGGGCACCGCGGTGATGACCTCGGGGCGCCAGTGCTGCTGCTTGGCGTTGTTGAGGATGCGGCTGATCACGTCGATCGGCAGCCCGTCGAGGCTGAGCCACTTCACGCCCGCCGAGCGCATCTTGATGATGTCGGAGGTGAAGTCGGTCTGCTTGGTGACGTCAGTGGTCCGCGTGTAGGCAGTCGCGCCGCCGAGCTTCTTCAGACCGCTCTGCAGCTGAAGGGTCGTGTACTCGGTGACCGTGTTGGCGATGTAGCCCATCTTCTTCACTGCACCGGGGTGCAGGTCCGAGATGTACCGGAACTGGCCGATGGACTGGCCCAGCGGCCGCGGCGCCGGTGCGAAGGTGTTCGGGATGCCCGAGAGGACCGGGTTGAGGATCTCGAAGACCGCAGGGATCTTCGGGTTGGCGTTCAGGGCCTTGGCGGCGCAGCTGTCCAGGCCGGAGATGCTGCCGACCATCGCCTGCACCTGAGGCATCACCGACCCCCAGGCGGCGGTGGCGCCGTTGCAGGTGGTCTGGCTGTCGCCGGTCACGAGCTCGACCGGGTGCCCATCGAGCCCGCCCGAGCTGTTGATCTTGTCGACGTACGCCTCCGTCGCCTCCCGGGCGCCCTTGAACAGGCCCGGGATCGGACCGGTGAGGTCGACGACGTTGCCGATCTTGATGGGCGTGCCCGTGAGGCCGTGGTTGCCGCCGGTCGTCCCGCTTCCCTGGGGCTTCGTGCTCCCGCCCCCACATGCCGTGAGGGTGAAGGCGACGACGGCGAATCCTATGCCGAGACGAGCCGTTCTGCTTCTGTGCGTCAACACGCGTGGTTTCTCCAAACCGGGTTCAGCGGGACTACGACGGAGCTGGGTCTTGCCGTGCATGAGCTGTGTCTGCGTGCAGGTAGGTCTCGAGGACGCGGTCGCGCACCTCGTCTGGCGATCCGGTGACCCGGATCCGGCCCTGGGACATGACCGCGACGGTGTCGGCGATCTCCAGGGCAGTTCTGGCGAACTGCTCGACGAGCAGTACGGGGGTTCCGCTGTCCGCGATCTGGCGGACGAGGGAGAACAGCTCCGCGGCGACGACGGGCGCGAGCCCCATGGAGATCTCGTCGAGCAGGAGCACGTCCGGGTTGGCGGTCAGTGCCCGCGACATGGCGAGCATCTGCTGCTCGCCGCCGGACAGCCGCCCGGCGAGCTGCCGCCGCCGGTCCTTCAGCCGGGGGAAGCGGGCGAATGCCCGTTCCTCCACGTCCTTGCGGGACAGACCGGGACGGTAGGTCCACATTCGGAGGTTGTCGGTCACCGACAGGTTCGGGAAGACCGCCCGTCCTTCCGGGACGCTGCACAGACCGGTACGGGCGAGCCGCTCGGGGCTGCGGCCGGTCACGTCCTGGCCGCGCAGGACGACGGTCCCGCTGGTCGGCTGGGTGCGTCCGCTGGCCACCCGCAGCAGCGTCGACTTTCCCGCGCCGTTCGGGCCGAGCAGGGCGAGGATCCCGCCGTCGGGCACGACCAGGTCGACGTCGTGCAGCACCGCGACCTTGCCGTAGCCGGCGTTGACCCGCCGGAGCTCCAACGCTCCGGTCAGGGTGGGGGCGGTCATGCGGTCGCCAGCTCGGCGCCGAGGTAGGCGGCCTGCACGCGAGCATCGCTCTGCACGTAGGCGGGTGGTCCCTCGCAGAGCAGCTCGCCGAAGTCGAGCACGTAGACGTGCTGGCAGACGCGCATGACGAGCTCGACGTCGTGCTCGACCAGCAGCACCGACATGCCCTCGGCGGCCAGGGACAGCAGCAGGTCGCCCAGCGCCGCCGACTCGTTCTCGCTGAGCCCGGAGCCGGGTTCGTCGAGCAGCAGTGCGGAGGGGTCGGTGGCGAGCGCACGGGCCAGCTCGAGCAGCCGGGCCGACCCGGTCGGGAGCGCACCGGCCTGGCTGTCCGCCAGCGCGGTCAGCCCCACCCGGGCGAGCAGGCGGTCGGCGATCTCCGTGGCCGCCTCGCCCTTGCGGCTCAGCCCCCGCTTGAGCTCCGCGGCCAGCAGGACGTTCTCGCGCACGGTCAGGGAGCCGAAGACCTCGAGGCGCTGGAACGTCCGGGCAAGTCCCGCGCGGGCGCGGCGCTGGGCCGGCAGTCGGGTCAGGTCTCGGTCGCCGAGCAGGACGCGGCCGCTGTCGGGGCGCTGCAGCCCGGTGATGATGTTGAACAGCGTCGTCTTGCCGGCGCCGTTGGGACCGATGAGGCCGGTCACCCGGCCGGGCGGGCACTCCAGCGACATGTCGTTGACGGCCTGCACCCCGCCGAAGCGGACAGCGGCGTTCTCAACTCTGAGCACCGGTCAGCACCTCCTCCCGGACGGGCTGGTCGCCCTGGTCGGCTGCCCGGCGTGGGTGCGGCAGCGAGGGCAGCTTGGTCAGGCCGCTGGTCTTCTGGAGCAAGGTTCCGACGATCCCGTTCTGGTTCTTGCCGAGTCCGACGGCGCCTAGGCCGACGAGCAGGGACAGCACGCTGTTGCCGACCGGGCCGAGCTGCCCGTTGAGGTGGGGGATGAGCTCGAAGAACAGCGCGGCGAGCAGGACGCCGGAGATGGTGCGCACGCCCCAGACCACCGCCATGAGCAGCAGCGTCAGGCTCAGCAGCAGCGGGAAGTCGGTGTAGCCGACGACGCCCTCCTGGCCGCCCATCAGCGCGCCACCCAGACCGGCGAGCCCCGCCGACAGCGCGAAGATGCCGAGCTTGGTGCTGCGGATGCCCATCCCGATCGTGGCGCAGCCGGCGGGGCTGTCGCCGAGGGCGACGAGGCGGCGGCCGAACGTGGAGCGGCGCAGCGCGAGCACGCCGAGGGCGCAGACGGTGAAGGCTGCTGTCACGAAGAGCAGGTACGGACGGGGGCCGTCGATCCCGAGCGGCCGGGGCACCGGCAGCCCGAGGGTCTGGGTCATCACCGAGCTGTTGCTGAAGAAGTTGTCGTCCATCGCGTAGCCGAAGGCGAGCGTGGCGAGCGACAGGTAGAGCCCACGCAGGCGCATGGTCGGCAGGGCGATCAGCAGGCCCACGGCCGCCGGCGCCAGGACCGCGACCACCAGCCCGAGGACCGAGCCACCGGTCTTGGCCATCGCCACGCAGCCGATGCCGGCGAAGGTGAGCTGGCACAGCGACACCATCGAGCCGTAGCCGACCATCGGGACGAGGCTGAGCAGGATGATGGCGATGGCCACGCCGTGCGTGACGCTGGCGACCTGCCCGGCGGGGAGGATCGCGGTCACCAGAGCGGCGATCGCGAGGAAGACGAGAGCCGACTGGAGGGAACGTCGCGCGCTGGGCACCCTGGGCGCGAGCAGCGGCGCGAGCTGCCCCACCCGTAGCCGGGTCGGGGGAGCGATGAGCAGCGCGACGAACAGGAAGACCATCGGGATGCTGGTCTGCACCTGGTTCAGCCAGCTGATCGTGACGTAGCCGATCGCGAGTGACTGCAGCACGCCGAGCAGCAGCCCGCCGGCGATGGTGAGCGGCAGGTTGCTGAGCCGGCCCATGACCGCGGCGGCGTAGCCGTTGATCACGAGCAGCGTCAGAGTGATCGCGTTCAGCTCGACCTGGCTGACCAGCAGCACGCCGGCGAGGCCGGCGAGCGCGGCGCCCATGGCCCACCCGATCATGCCAACGGTGCTCGGGGAGGCTCCGGTCAGCGCCGCCAGCTCGCGGTCGTCGACGACGGCGCGCAGCGCGACTCCGGTTCGGGCCTGGCGGAGGAACGCCCACAGCGCGAGGGGGACGACGACCGCGGCAGCGATGACGACCAGTTGGTGGTAGCTGAGGATGACGCCGCCGACCGTGACCTGGTGGCTGCCGAAGAACGGCTGCACCCGGCGGGCCGTGAGCGGGTCCCAGACGGTGTTGGCGATGGCGATGAGGAGCAGCAGGAGCCCGACGGTGACGGTGAGCGTCACTTCGAGCGAGGCGTTGCCGAGCCTTCGGATCATGATCCGCTCGACGACCACGCCCATGAGCGGCGACAGCACCAGCACCGCCAGCAGGAACGCTGGCAGCGTGGGTACCCCCCACTCGATCAGCTGCCAGTAGAAGAACGCGGCGATCATGCCGATGGCGCCGTGGGCGAAGTTGAAGATGCCAGACGTCGTGTAGGTGAGGACGAGCCCCGAAGCGGTAAGCGCGTAGATACAGCCGGTCACCAAACCTGCGACCGTCAGCGCCAGGAGCGTGCTCACGCGTCCCCATCCTGAAGACGGACCGGCGCTTGTTTGCACCGGCCTCTGCTGCGGAGCCTGTGACTGAGACCACACCAACGTCAATGAAACGCCGGGGAACCACCCAAAAGGACTAGGCCGCGCACGTCATCGGCCAACAGATCCCCCCAAGTCGGTACTTGCGGACGACCCTCAAGTGCCCTACACGGACAGGATCTCCTGTCCTGAACGGCAGACGAAGATCGCGGTGCCCGGGAGCAGGGCGCCGCGCAGCGGCGACCACTGCCCCCACTGCTCGGTGCGCCCCGCCGGCCACTCCGGCTCCACCAGGTCGTCCAGCACCAGCCCGGCGGCGCGCAGCTCGCGGACCCGGTCGCCAAGCGTGCGGTGGTGCTCCACGTAGACCGCCTGCCCGGCGCTGTTCTCCTCGACGTAGGGCGTCCGGTCGAAGTAGCTCTGCCGCACCGTCAGCCCGCCCGGCCCCGGGTCGTCCGGGAACACCCAGCGAACGGGGTGCGTGGCGCTGAACACCAGCCGGCCGCCGGGCCGGAGCACCCGGGCGATCTCCCGCATCGTGCCGGCAGAGTCGCTCACGAACGGGATCGCGCCGAAGGCGCTGACGACCAGGTCGAACGCAGCATCCCGGAACGGCAGCGACTGCGCGTCGGCCTGCAGCGCGGTCACCGCTACGCCGGTACGGCGGTCCAGCTCGCGGGCCTTCTCCAGCTGGCCGAAGGAGACGTCGAAGGCCGTCACCCGCGCGCCCTGGCCGACCAGCCAGCGAGCTGCCTGGGCCGCCCCGCAGCCGACCTCGAGGACGTCCAGGTCACGCACGTCGCCCAGCAGGCGGGCCTCGTCCTCCCGCAGCCCCTCGGGGCACCACAGCAGGTCCGCGTCGCCCAACGTCGTACCGTGCTCGGTGTAGTAGTCCTCCGCGTTGAGGTCCCACCAGTGCCGGTTGGCGCGAGCGCTCTCGGCGGGGCCTGCCGCGCGGTGTGCGACGTTCGACGCCTGAGAGTCCATGCGGGTAGTCTGTCGCCTGCGCTGTGGGTGGTCTCGCCCGCGTCAGTTGGTCCCCAATCCCATCGGTCCCGACGAACTCGTCCGCTGCGTCCCTAGAGAAGCCGTAGAGATCCCGTCCATCAGGGGCGGGTCCTGAATCCCTGACCGCAGCCGGAGACCATCCCTTTGACCAGCACCCTCGAGACCACCCCGACCACCCCGCAGGTGGCGGTGAACGACATCGGTAGCGAGGAGGACTTCCTCGCTGCCATCGACTCCACGATCAAGTACTTCAACGACGGCGACATCGTCGAGGGCACGATCGTGAAGGTCGACCGTGACGAGGTCCTCCTCGACATCGGCTACAAGACCGAGGGCGTCATCCCCTCGCGCGAGCTCTCCATCAAGCACGACGTGGATCCCAACGAGGTCGTCGCCGTCGGCGACACCGTCGAGGCCCTCGTCCTCCAGAAGGAGGACAAGGAAGGCCGG
>JAOPVZ010000025.1 GCA_025965935.1 Frankiales bacterium
ACTTCTGGGTCACCACGAGCTGAGTGGTGACGAACTTGCCGCCCGGCCACAGCGTCGCCTCGTCGACCAGCTTCTTGCCGCCGTCGTTGAGGACGAGACGGGAGGCATACGGCTCCGGCACCCAGGCGGCGGAGATGGACTTGCCGCTGAAGGCCTGCTCGACGTCAGCGTTGGCGACGGCGATGACGTTGGCCTTCACGCCCTTGTTCTTGAAGTAGTACTTCGCGGCCACGTCCTGGGTGTTGCCGACCTGCGGCGTCGCGACCTTCTTGCCGCTCAGCTGCGAGACGTCGGTGATGTCGGGCTGAGCGACGAGGGAGGCACCGCCGCTCGTGGCACCGGCCACGATGCGCAGCAGCGACCCGTTCGTCTGCGAGAACCCGTTGATGGCCGGGTTGGGGCCGAGGAAGGCGGCGTCGAGGGCTCCGCCGCGCAGCGCCTCGATCGTTTCCGGGCCGGCGTTGAAGGTCTTGGTCGTCAGCTTGGTGCTGCCGAGGTCCTTCTGGAAGATCCCGCTGGAGACGCCGTAGATGGCGGTCGCGTGCGTGATGTTCGGGAAGTACCCGAGCCGCAGCTCGCTGGCCGTGGCGTTGGCCGCGCTGCTGGCGTCGGCGTTCGGGGTCGAGCTGTTGCCACCGCACGCGGCGGCGCCGAGCAGGAGCGCTCCCGCGGCAGCGACCACGGCGGATCTCTTGATGAATCCCACTGGAAAACTAGCCTTTCGAAGGACGCGTCGAGACCGACGCGCGGGGAGGGCGGTTGGGTCAGGCAGGCACAGGTGCGAGACATCGCGTGCCCGGACGGCACGAGTCCAGGCACCAGCCCACCCAGGGGGTGCGGGTCCAGCTGCGCATCAGTGCTTCCCCCCGAGAGTGCTGCCGACCATGCCGGCAGCGACGGTTGCCCCCGTGGCCTCGTCGACGAGCACGAATGCCCCAGTAGAGCGGTCGACATTGTAGTCATCAATGAACACCGGTGACGATGTGCGCATCGTCACACGGCCGATGTCGTTGAGACCGAGCTGCGCGGCGTCGCCTGTGCGCAGGTTGGTGACGTCCAGCGTGTCGATCAGCGCGGACACGATGGCCTTGACGGTACGGGTCGTGTGCTTGAGCAGCAGCCGGCGACCAGCGACGAGAGGCGCATCGGCCATCCAGCAGATGGTCGCCTCGAACTCCTGCGCCGAGCGTGGCGCGTCGTCGGCGGCGGCGATCATGTCGCCCCGCGACACGTCGACCTCGTCGGCGAGCCGGACCGTGATCGCCTGGCGGGCGACCGCGAGGTCGAGCGGGCCGTCCGCGGTCTCCACCGCCGCGACGGTGGTACGACGGCCGCTGGGCAGCACGACCACCTCGTCGCCGGCCCTGAGCATGCCGGTCGACAGCGTCCCCGCGTACCCGCGGTAGTCGGGCAGCTCGACGCTCATCGGCCGGATCACGTACTGCACGGGAAAGCGCGCGCCGAGCGTGCCGATGTGGTCGGTGTCCACCGGAACGGTCTCGAGGAAGTCGAGCAGCGCCGGTCCGTCGTACCAGGGTGTCCGCTCGCTCTTGTTGACGACGTTGTCACCCTGGAGGGCGGCCATCGGGATGGCCACGACGTCCGGCAGGTTCAGCTTGGCGGCGAAGTCGCGGAAGTCCTTGACGATCCCGTCGAAGACCGCCTGGTCGAAGTCGACCAGGTCCATCTTGTTGACCGCGAGGACGAGGTGCGGGACCCGCAGCAGTGCCGACAGCGAGGCGTGCCGGCGGGTCTGCTCGATGACGCCCTTGCGCGCGTCGACGAGCACGAGCGCGACGTCCGCGGTGGAGGCGCCCGTGACCATGTTGCGCGTGTACTGCACGTGGCCGGGGGTGTCGGCGACGATGAAGGTGCGCTCCGGCGTCGCGAAGTAGCGGTAGGCGACGTCGATGGTGATGCCCTGCTCGCGCTCGGCGCGGAGGCCGTCGGTGAGCAGCGCGAGGTTGGTGTAGTCGTCGCCGCGATCGGCGGACGTCTTCTCGACGGCCTCGAGCTGGTCGGCGAAGACGCTCTTGCTGTCGTACAGCAGCCGACCGATGAGCGTGGACTTGCCGTCGTCGACCGAGCCGGCGGTGGCGAAGCGGAGCAGGCCCCCCATCTAGAAGTACCCCTCCTTCTTGCGGTCTTCCATGGCGGCCTCGGAGGCGCGGTCGTCGGCCCGGGTCGCGCCGCGCTCGGTGAGGCGGGTGACGGCGACCTCGGCGAGGACCTCCTCGGGCGTCGCGGCCGTGCTGGCGACAGCGCCTGTGCAGGACGCGTCGCCGACCGTGCGGTAGCGGACGGTGCGGGTCGTGACCTCCTCGTGCGGCTTCGGCTGCGATACCTCGGTGACGCCGAGCAGCATGCCGTCGCGCTCGAAGACCTCGCGCTCGTGCGCGAAGTAGATCGACGGGATCTCGATCTTCTCCCGCACGATGTAGCGCCAGATGTCGAGCTCGGTCCAGTTGCTCAGCGGGAAGACCCGGATGTGCTCCCCCGGGTTGTGCTTGCCGTTGTAGAGGTTCCAGAGCTCCGGGCGCTGGTTCTTCGGGTCCCACTGGCCGAAGGCGTCGCGGAAGCTGAAGAACCGCTCCTTGGCGCGGGCCTTCTCCTCGTCGCGGCGGGCCCCACCGAACACCGCGTCGAAGCGGTTCTCCTCGATGGTGCGCAGCAGCGTCGTGGTCTGCAGCGGGTTGCGCAGGCCGCCCGGGATCTCGGTGACGCGGCCGGCGTCGATGTCGTCCTGCACGAGACCGACGACGAGCCGTGCGCCGAGGTCCTCCACCCGCCAGTCCCGGAAGGCCAGCACCTCGTGGAAGTTGTGGCCGGTGTCGACGTGCACGAGCGGGAACGGGATCTTGCCCGGCCAGAAGGCCTTCTCCGCGAGCTTGACCATGACGATCGAGTCCTTGCCGCCGCTGAACAGCAGGGCCGGCCGCTCGAACTCCGCGGCCACCTCGCGCATCACGTGGATGCCCTCGGCCTCGAGCAGGTCGAGCTGCGAGAGCTCCATGACGCTCATGCCAGCCCCCGCTCGCGCAGCAGGTCGACCAGCTGGGCCACCGACTCGTCGAGCGTCTGCTCGTGGGTCTTGATCACCGCGTCCGGGTTCGTGGGTGCCTCGTACGGGTCGTCCACGCCGGTCAGATGGCTGATCTCGCCCGCGGCCTGCTTCGCGTACAGGCCCTTCACGTCCCGCTCGCTGCACACCTCGACGGGCGTGGCGACGTGGACCTCGAGGAAGGTCGCGCCCTTGTCCTCGTGCAGCTTGCGGACGGCGTCCCGGGTCTCGGCGTACGGGCTGATCACGCTGGCAAGGACGAGCACGCCGTGCTTGGCGAGCGTGGCGGCCACCCATCCGATGCGCAGCACGTTGGTGTCGCGGTCCTCGCGGGTGAACCCGAGACCCTTCGTGAGGAACTCGCGGACCTCGTCACCGTCGAGCAGCTCGACCCGTTCCCGGTCCAGCTCCTTGGCGAGCGCGGTCGCCAATGTGGTCTTGCCGGCACTCGGGAGGCCGGTCAGCCACACGGTCGCAGTCAAGGGAAATCCTCCGAGAACTAGAACGGGTTCTAGAAACGATAGCCGTCAGGAGCTCTCAGAGGGAACAGGTGGCGCTCGCGGTGCGCTGGAGGTCGACGTGCCTGCGCGACACGAGCACCGTTGCGATCACGTGACGATCCTCCCACACGAGTCTGCGACACTGGATCTGTGGGTCTCGTCCTGGTCTGTCGGCGCCATGTCGACTTGAAGCGAACAGCCAGCGCTGTCTGTTCCGCTCGCGCCTGACAGCCCCCCACCCGGTCTACCTAGGAGAACCCCGTGCCCGCCGTTCGCGGACAGGGTCAGTGGGCGCTCGGCTACCGCGAGCCCCTCAACCCCAACGAGCAGGTCAAGAAGGACAGCAACCCGCTGACCGTCAAGCAGCGGGTGCTCGACATCTACAGCAAGCAGGGCTTCGACAGCATCGACGGGGCCGACCTGCGCGGCCGTTTGCGCTGGTACGGGCTGTACACGCAGCGCGCCGACGGCATTCCCGGGGGCAAGACGGCGATCCTGGAGCCCGAGGAGCTGGAGGCGCCGTTCTTCATGCTGCGCATCCGCATCGACGGCGGCCAGCTGACCAGCGAGCAGCTGGCGGTCATCGGGCAGATCGCCACCGAGTTCGGCCGCGACGTCGCCGACGTGACCGACCGCCAGAACGTGCAGTTGCACTGGATCCGCATCGAGGACGTCCCGGAGATCTGGGACCGCCTCGAGGCCGTCGGGCTGCACAGCACCGAGGCCTGCGGCGACTCCCCCCGCGTCATCCTCGGCTGCCCGCTCGCCGGCGTCGCCGCCGACGAGGTCATCGATGCCAGCGGCGTGATCCGCGAGGTGGCCGCGAAGTACCTCGGCGACCCGGCGTACTCGAACCTGCCCCGCAAGTTCAAGACCTCCATCAGCGGCTGCGCGACGCACTGCACCAACCACGAGATCAACGACATCGCCTTGGTCGGTGTCGTGCATCCGGAGCTCGGCGCCGGGTACGACCTCTGGGTCGGCGGTGGCCTGTCCACCAACCCGAAGCTGGGCGTGCGCCTGGGGGCGTTCGTGGAGCCCGCGCGGGTCACCGAGGTGTGGGAGGGCGTGATCAGCGTCTTCCGCGACTACGGGTACCGCCGCTCGCGCAACCACGCCCGCCTGAAGTTCCTCATGGCCGACTGGGGCCCGGAGAAGTTCCGTCAGGTCATGGAGGACGAGTACCTCACCAAGCCGCTCCCTGACGGTCCCCCGCCGGCCGCTCCGCCGCGGCCCGACCGCGACCACCTCGGCGTGCAGGACCAGGCCAACGGCCTGAAGTACGTCGGGACGGTGGCCCGTGCCGGACGGACCTCGGGCCGGCAGCTGTCCCGGCTGGCCGAGCTCGCGCAGCGCCTGGGCGGTGGCCGGGTGTCGACGACCGCACAGCAGGGACTGGTCGTCCTCGACGTCCCCGAGTCGAACGTCGCCGAGCTGGTCACCGAGCTCGAGGCGGAGGACCTGCAGGTCACCCCGTCGGTGTTCCGCCGCGGGACGCTGGCCTGCACAGGCCTCGAGTTCTGCAAGCTGGCGATCGTCGAGACCAAGGCCCGCGCGGTCGATCTCTACACCGAGCTCGAGAAGCGGCTGCCGGACTTCCCGGAGCCGCTGACGGTCAACGTCAACGGCTGCCCCAACTCGTGCGCGCGGTTCCAGACGGCGGACATCGGCCTCAAGGGCTCGATCGTCGAGGGCGTCGAGGGCTTCCAGGTGCACCTCGGCGGACACATGGGCGAGAACGCCGGCTTCGGCCGCAAGGCGCGCGGCCTCAAGGTCACCGCTGACGGTGCCGCCGACTACGTCGAGCGGCTGCTGCGGACCTACCTCGCGCAGCGCTCGGACGGCGACACGTTCGCCACCTGGGTGCGCGAGGCGGACGAGGCGCTGCTGAAGTGACCGAGCGGGCAGCGCCGCAGTACTGCCCCTACTGCGGTGAGGAGCACCTCGTCCCGTGGGGCGAGCTGACCGAGCACGCGCAGTGGCGCTGCGAGTCCTGCCTGCGCGTCTTCGAGGTCCGCTACAAGGGCCTCACCGGCCGTGAGTGAGCTGCGGACGGAGCGACTGCTGCTGCGGCAGTGGCAGGAGGAGGACCGGGCACCGTTCGCTGACCTGAACGCCTCCGCCACCGTGATGCGGTACTTCCCGCGGCCGTTCACCCGCGAGGAGTCCGACGCCCAGGTGGACCGGTTCGCGGCGCACCTTGAGGAGCACGGCTACGGGTTCTGGGCGGTCGAGGTGGACGAGGCGTTCGCCGGCTTCACCGGGCTGGGCTGGACCGAGGGGCTGCCCTTCTCCCCCGCGCTCGAGATCGGCTGGCGGTTCGCGGAGCCCTTCTGGGGCCACGGGTACGCCACCGAGGCCGCACGCGCCGCGCTCGAGATCGGGCTGCGCGAGGCCGGCGAGATCGTGAGCTTCACCGCTCTGCTGAACGACCCCAGCTGGCGGGTGATGGAGCGGCTCGGCATGCGCCGCGACGGCGAGTTCGACCACCCGCGGGTCCCGCCTGACAGCGGTCTGCGCCGGCACGTCCTCTACCGCACCCCTTCCTGAGGTCTGACGCGCGCGCCAGCCCCGCCGCACGCGCGAGGCTGAGCCCAGAGTGCGCGAGAGCTCAGGCAGGGGTCAGACGTGCAGGCCGCACTCGGTCTTCTGGGAGCCCTTCCAGCGACCCGAGCGCGGGTCCTCGCCCTCGGCGACCCGGTGGGTGCAGGGCGCGCAGCCGATCGACGGGTAGCCGTCGTAGGCGAGCGGGTTGACGAGGATGCCGTGCTCGTCGACGTACACGTCGACGTCGTCCTGCGTCCAGGCGGCGAGCGGGTTGATCTTGACCTTGCCGCGCTTGTCGTCCCACTCGACGACGGCCGTGTCGGCGCGGGACGGCGACTCGTCGCGGCGGATGCCGGAGGCGTAGGCGTCGTAGCTCTCGAGCGCGCGGTTCAGTGGCTCGACCTTGCGCATCGCGCAGCAGCGGTCGGGGTCGGTGCGCCAGAGGTCCTTGCCGTGCTCGGCGTCCTGCTCGTTGACGGTCAGCAGCGGCAGCACGGTGCGGACGTTCACGTCATAGACCTGATCGATGGCGTCGCGCGTCCCGATGGTCTCGGCGAAGTGGTAGCCGGTGTCGAGGAACACCACGTCGATGCCGGGCTGCACGGAGGCCGCGAGCGACGACAGCACGCCGTCACCCATCGAGCTCGAGATGCAGAAGCGGTCGCCGAAGGTGTCCGCGGCCCACGCCAGGATCTCCTGGGGGCTCTTGCCCTCGAGGTCACGGGCAGCCTCGAGCGCGACGGTCTTCAGGTCCACATCTCCATCCAACCAAGGAGGTGAAAGGGTGATTCCCATGGGCGGTCCCCCGAGTGCAGCCGTCGTCACGCTGCACGTCTGGCGCGTGCCGCTCGCACGCGTGCCGCAGGCGCTGCGCAGCTGCCGGCGCCGCACCGACGGGATGGTGTTCAGCAAGGGCCTGGGCACCGGTCGCGGCTTCCTGCCGCACCAGGCCGACCTCACGCGCTGGGCCCGGTTGACGACCTGGTCGCGGACGCCGGCCGACCATGCGCCGACGGGCGCCGTCGAGCAGTGGCGGGTCGACCTCCGGCCGCTCGCGAGCCGCGGCCGGTGGGCCGGCCAGGAGCCCTTCGGCCGACCGGATGAGGAGCACAGCGGTACGACGGCGGTGCTGACCCGCGCCCGGCTGCGGCCCTCGAGGGCGCGGCAGTTCTGGTCCGCCGTACCCGCCGTCACCCGTTCGCTCGACGGGGTGGCGGGCGTTCGGGTGTCGATGGCCATCGGCGAGGCGCCGATCGGGCTGCAGGGGACGTTCAGCGTGTGGGACTCCCCCGCGCACCTGCGGGCCTTCGCGCACGCGGGGGCGCACCGGGAGGTGATCGCTCGAACGCCGGAGGCGCGGTGGTACGCCGAGGAGCTGTTCGCGCGCTTCGCGGTGGAGGCGAGCGCAGGCACGCTCGGCGGACGGGACCCGCTGGCGTGACCCCGGTCCTCGCGATCTGGGACCGGCACCAGCTCGCCGCCCGCGCCGACGACGTCCTCGACGTCTACGCCGACGCCATGCAGGTGACCCGGTCCGCCGCCCGCTCGCGCCGCTCGGTGCTCTCCGCCCACCTGGACCGGGAGGGGCTGAAGGCGGTCGCGGCCCTCGACGGCGACCGGCTGGTCGGCATCGCCTACGGCTACCAGGGAGCTCCGGGCCAGTGGTGGCACGATCACGTCCGCGCGGCGATGGGACCCCGGCTCGCCAAGGAGTGGCTGCGCGACGCCTTCGAGGTCTGCGAGCTGCACGTCCGGCCGCCGTTGCAGGGCCTGGGCCTGGGCAGGGACCTGCTCGTGCAGCTGCTCGGGCAGACCCGCGCCCTCACCGCCGTCCTCACCACGCCGGACGCGGACACCCGGGCCCGCACGTTCTACCGGGACGCCGGCTGGGTGGACCTGGTCCGGGACCTGCGCTTCCCGGGGGACCCGCGGTCGTTCGCGGTCCTCGGTCTGGAGCTGTGACACCCGGGTGAAGGCTGTCGTCGTCGGCGCGGGCCACAACGGGCTGGTCGCCGCCTGCTACCTCGCCCGGGCCGGGGTGGACGTCACGGTTCTCGAGCGGGACACCGTCGTCGGCGGCGCGGTCAGCACGGTCGAGCGCTGGCCCGGGTACCGGGTCGACCGCGGTTCCAGCGCGCACGTGATGGTCCGCCACACCGGCATCGTCGAGGACCTCGCCCTCGACGTGACCTACCAGGACCTCGACCCGTGGGGCTGGACGCCGTACGGGGACATCACCTTCCACGTCGACCTCGACCGGACCTGCGAGAGCATCGAGAAGGCCTGCGGCACCAGGGATGCGGACGCCTACCGCGCCTTCGCGCTCGACTGGGGTCAGCGCAACGCCAAGGTGTTCGAGGCCTTCCAGGGACCGCCGACACCGGGCCGCCTCGGCCGCGCGATCTGGGGCGCAGGCAAGGGCACCGGGTTGCCGGGCATCGAGCTGGCCCGGCAGTTCCTGACCTCCGGTGACGCGCTGCTCGACAGCCTCTTCGACGACGAGCGGCTCAAGACCGGCCTGGCGTGGATGGGCTCGCAGAGCGGCCCGCCGACGCACGAGCCGGCCACCGCCGACCTGGTCGGCTGGAACACCGTCATGCACCGGTTGGCGCCCGGCCACCCGGTCGGCGGCAGCGGGGCACTGTCGGTCGCGCTCCAGCGCCGGCTCGAGTCGTACGGCGGGAGGGTGCTGCTCGGGGAGCCGGCCGTCGCCGTGGAGCGGCGGGGCGTCCGCACGGCCGCGGGCTTCCACCCGGCCGACGTCGTCATCGGCGCGTGCCACGTCCTCACGTTCCTCGAGCTTGCCCAGCACCCGCTGCTCGACCGGGCCCGCCGCACGGTCCGGGTCGGCAACGGCATCGGCATGGTGGTCCGCCTCGCGACCAGCGCGCTGCCGGCGTACCCGCGCCCGTCGACGTACCGCTCGATGCAGCTGCTCGCCCACTCCCGCGAGCAGCTGCGACTGGCCTTCGGCCAGTACGGCGCGGGGCTGGTGCCCGAGGACCCGCCGGCACTGGCCATGACCTTCAGCGCCTTCGACGAGACGCTCGCCCCGCCCGGCAAGCACACCGTGACCGTGTGGGGGCAGTGGCACCCGTACCGGCTCGCGCACGAGGACTGGGACGCGATCAGGGACCGCGAGGCCGACAAGCTCATCGCCGCCGTCGACCGGGTCGCTCCCGGGTTCGCGAGCAGCGTCGAGCAGGTGCACGTGCAGACCCCCGTCGACCTCGAGCGCGAGCTGGGGCTGCTGAACGGCCAGGTGATGCACCTGGAGATGGGCCTGGACCAGATGTTCGCCTGGCGGCCGCTGCCGGAGCTGGCCGGCCATCGCGTCTCGGAGGGGCTCTACCTGTGTGGCGCCTCGACACACCCCGGCGGTGGGGTGTTCGGTGCGAGTGGGCGCACCGTCGCCCGGCTGGTCCTCAGCGACACCCGACGAGACAGGAGGCGCAGGCATGGCTGACCTGTTCGAGGTGCTGCTGGTGGATGGCGACCGGACCTGGCACGCCGGTTGGATCGTCGACGACGAGAGCGAGACCGACCTGCTGCTGCGGGACAGGGGCGACCTCCTGGTCTTCGACACCCGCGCTGGGCTGGAGTACCACGTGCAGGAGCGCGGGCTCGAGCTGCTCCCGGACCTGCCCGACGAGATCGACCTGCGGCTCGGAGGCTGGCTGACGGGCGCCGGTCCGCAGCCGGACGTGGCGGCGGTGTCGGAGCTGTGGCACCTGCTGTTCGACGACCCGGTCGCCGGTCACGCGCTGGCCGGGGAAGAGCTCGGCGAGGCCTACGACGACCTGGTCGAGGAGACCGCCGGCTGGTTCGAGGCGCACGGCGAGCAGGTCCGGGTCGCGCTCCAGGACGCCGTCACGCTGCTCATGAAACGGGTCCGCACCGGCTGAGTGTCCGAGATCACGTCCGCTCGACTGGATACTTTGGCACCGAGTGCCGAAAGTAGGGGTGCAGCTTCTGAGAGGAGCTCACCATGAGCACCATGAGCACCGCATCGCTCGAGAACGGGCCCGTCCTGGTCTCCGACCTTCCGCCGGTCACGTCTCCCCTGCCCGGCCTGCTGGACGCCTGGACCCGCCGGCTCCGCGACCGCTTCACCGACGTCCGCGACCGCCGCGCCTTCGAGCGCGCGGTCCGCTTCGCCGGCCCGAGCGAGCACAACGACCTGCTCGTGCAGGCCCGTCGCGGCTAGCGCCTGACCCCCGCCTAGGGTCGGTCCGTGCCGACCCTGCTCGCAGCGCTCGCCGTCGCGCTCGAGATCGGGTACCCGCTCGTCTCCGGCACCGCGCGCGACCGGCTCACGGTCGCGACGGTCCTGGTCTTCCTGGCCGCCTCCCTCGCCCACGCCGCCCGCACGCAGGGCCCGGCGTGGGCGTTGCGGTTCCTGGCCGTCGTCGTGCTTGTCGCCTACGTCGTCGAGGCCATCGGGGTCCGGACCGGGGTGCCGTTCGGCAGCTACGCGTACGGCGGTGGGCTCGGGCCGCGGCTGCTCGGCGTGCCCGTGATCGTGCCGCTGGCGTGGGCGATGTTCGCCTATCCCACCCTCGTCGTCGGGCGGCTGCTCGGGCACCCGGTGCTGGCCGGCGCCTGGGGGCTGGCGTCGTGGGACCTGTTCCTCGACCCTCAGATGGTGGACGCGGGTCACTGGCACTTCGCCGCGGGCGGGGTCCCGGTCACGAACTACCTGGGCTGGGCGCTGGTCGCGCTCGTCCTCATGGCGATGCTGTCCGCCCTGCCCTGGCGCTCCTCCCCGGCCGGCGTCCCGGTCGCGCTGTTCCTGTGGACCTGGCTGGGGTCGACGCTGGCCAACGCCGCCTTCTTCGGCCGCCCCGGCACGGCCGCCGTCGGGTTCGTCGGGATGGGCGTCGTCGGCGTGCCGCTGCTGCGACGGCTCACGTGAGAGGGATCGCGTGGCTGGTGTCGCTGCTGTCGGTGCACGCCGCGGTCAACCGCTGGCGGGCACCGCTCCCCCGGCCGCTCGAGGGCTCCGTCAGCGTGCTCATCCCGGCCCGCGACGAGGCGCACCGGATCTACCGGTTGCTCGACACGTTGCCGCGCGACTGTGAGGTGCTCGTCCTCGACGACGAGTCCTCCGACGGCACCGCAGATCTCGTGCGGTCGCGCGGGTTCGCGGTGCTCGCCGGCCGGCCGCTGCCCGAGGGCTGGCTCGGCAAGCCGTGGGCCTGCCAGCAGCTCGCGGACGCGTCGTCCGGTGACGTGCTGGTCTTCGTGGACGCCGACGTCGTCCTGGCACCGGGTGCGGTCCCCGCGACCGTGGCCGCCCTGGACGGACTGGACCTGGTGTCGCCGTACCCCCGTCAGCTCGCCGCCGGCGCCGCCCGCCTCGTACAGCCGCTGCTGCAGTGGTCGATCCTCACGTTCCTGCCCCTGTCGCTCGCGCTGCGGTCCCCGCGGCCCTCGCTGTCGGCGGCGAACGGGCAGCTGATGGCGGTGCGCCGGGCTGCGTACGAACGAGCCGGCGGGCACGCCGCCGTCCGTGACCAGGTCGTCGACGACGTCGCCCTGCTGCGCGCGGTGAAGCGGGCCGGCGGCCGTGGCGGCGTGGTGGACGGGACCGCGCTGGCCACGACCCGGATGTACTCCTCGTGGGGGGAGCTGGTCGAGGGCTACACGAAGTCGCTCCACACGGTGCCGGCGGCCGTACCCGCCGCCCTGCTCGCGCTCTACGTCGTGCCCTGGTTCAGTCGACGTCCCGCGGCTCGGATCGCTTGCGCTGCAGGAGTTCTCGGTCGTGTGGTCACGGCACGCAGGACCGCCTCACCGGTCGCCGACAGCGTCGCGCACCCAGTGTCGGTCGTGCTGCTGTGCGGCCTGTGGGTGCGCTCGCGGCTGGTCCGGCGGCGCACCTGGAAGGGCCGGGTCCTGTGAGAGCCGTCGTCGTCGGCGCCGGCGTCGGCGGCCTGGCCGTCGCCGCCCGGCTGGCCGCGTCCGGGCACGCCGTGACGCTGGTGGAGGCCGCATCCGTGGTCGGCGGCAAGCTCGGTCGCCTCGAGCGTGGCGGGTTCGTCTTCGACACCGGACCGTCGTTGCTCACCATGCCGCGTGTCTTCGAGGACCTCTTCGAAGCGACCGGCGGCTGGCCCGACTCGTTGTCGCTGGAGCCAGTGGATCCCTTGATCCGGCACCGCTTCGCCGACGGCACCGGCTTCGACTCCTCGGCCGACGCCGCGGCGATGCACGAGGCGCTGGAGTTCTGGTCGCCGGGGGCCGGTGCGGACTGGGCGTCGTTCATGGAGCGGGCCGGCCGGATCTGGCGGGCCTCCAAGAAGCCGTTCCTCGAGTCGGCTCTGCACGGCTCGCGCACCCTGGCCGCCCTCACGCTGAAGCACCCGGCAGACCTGGCCACGCTGGCCCCCGGGCGGTCGTTGCGCGACCTCGGCCGCCGGCACCTGCGGGACCCCCGGCTGCGGATGGTCCTCGACCGCTACGCCACCTACACCGGCTCGGACCCCCGCCGCGCTCCGGCCGCCCTTGCCGCCGTGCCGTTCGTCGAGCAGTGCTTCGGCGGCTGGTGGGTCTCCGGCGGGCTGTACCGCCTCGCCGAGGCGCTGCTCGATCGCTGCGTAGAGCTCGGCGTCGACGTGCAGCTCGGCCGCCGGGTCGTGCGGATCCAGCCCCCTCGGGTCACGCTTGACGACGGTGAGCTCACCGCCGACGTCGTCGTCTCCGACGCCGACGCAACGCACCTCTACCGCGACCTCGTCGACTGCCCGCCCGCTTCGCGACGGCTGGCCCGCGCCACCCCGTCGCTGTCCGGTTTCGTCCTGCTCCTGGCGCTCCGCGGTACGACGGAGGGGCTCGCCCACCACACCGTGCTGTTCCCCGAGGACTACGACGCCGAGCTCGACGCGGTCTTCGGCACGTCGCCGGCCGCCGACCCGACCGTCTTCATCAGCCGGCCGCCCGGGATGGCACCCGCAGGTCATGAGGCGCTGTTCGTCCTCGTCAACGCACCGCGGCACGGGCCGGTCGACTGGTACGCGCAACCGGGCTACGCCGACCACGTCCTGGACGTGCTCGAGCGGCGCGGGATCGCCCTGCGCGACCGGCTGCTGTGGTCGGAGGTGATCACTCCGGCCGACCTGGAGACCCGCACCGGTGCCGTCGGCGGCGCGATCTACGGCACCTCCTCCAACGGCCCGATCGCCGCCTTCCTCCGGCCGGCCAACCGCTCCCCTGTCCCGGGGCTGTACCTGGTCGGTGGCTCCTCGCACCCAGGTGGCGGGCTGCCGCTGGTGGCCCTCTCGGCCCAGATCGTGAGCGGCCTCATCGGCCCGGCATGAGCTCGACCTCGAGGCGCGGTCACAGCACCTCGTCGCGAGCGCCCTCGGCTTCCTCACGCAGGTGATGGGCTAGGGCGGGCAGACCTCGTGCTGCAGCAGGCCGTACGCGGTCTGGCGCACGTAGTCGCGCTGCTCGATCCAGGTCAGGCAGCGCGGGCAGATCGCGTCGTCCTCGGTGTGCAGGTGGCTGTCGACCAGCGGCAGCACTGCCTCGTCCTCGAGGTCCGGCCTGATCAGCCCGACACCCGCGAAGCGATCGATCCGTGACGACCCTCGGGAGCCCACGCCGCCGAACCTAGGGCTCGTCCACCGGCCGGGGGGAGCGCTTCTTGGGCACGGTCAGGTCACGATCCGCTCACGGCGCACGACCTGCCAGACAGCGACCGCGGACAGCCCGAGGAGCGCAGAGGTCCAGAGCAGCGGCCAGACCAGGAGCGCCGACGCGGTGAACAGCACCCGCACCGGCCGCTCAGCCACGGTGACGTACGCCGAGTGCCGCAGCACCTCGACCGCCAGCATCAGCACGACCGCCAGGGACGCGAGCCACCACGGCGCCCCGGCGCGCCAGAGGAGGACGCCGAAGACGACCTCGCCGATCCGGTCGGCCGCGTGATCCAGCCGCCGGCCGAGGTCGGACGCCCGGTCCTGGAGCACCGCGACGCAACCGTCGACCCCATCGAGCAGGCCGGCGAGGAGCACGAGGGCCGCGGCGACCGGCAGCGGCACCGCGACGGCGACCAGCGTGACGAGGACGGCAGCCACGGTGACCGTCCACGGCGGCACGTGCAGCGGGCGGCTGACCCAGAGGACGAGGCGCAGCCAACGTCGTACCAGGGTGGATGGCTCGACGCCGTGGAGCTGCTGCCAGCGGAGGGCGTGCTCCTCCGGCGTCACGCCACCGTCTCGACCCGCGGGCGGGCGGCGCGAGCCAGCGCCGCCGTGCGGGAGGCGAGGACGTGGGCGTTGACGCCGTTGGCGAGCCAGAGCACCGGCGCGGCGGCCGTCGCGAACAGCCCGTCAACGACGATCGACACCCGGATGTCGGTGCCGCCCTTTGTCGTGGGCGTGAGCACGAACGTGAGCTCCTCGGTGATGCCCGGCGCGGTGCGCACCCGCATGACCAGCCGCCGCTCCGGGTCCACCTCGAGGACGTCGAGGGGGATCCCGAGCACCGTCCAGCGGCTGATGCCGACGAGGTGCTGACCGACCGTCGCGGAGCGCGTGGATCCCTTGACCTTGCTGAGGAAGACGTCGAACAGAGGCCAGTTGGCCGGCGTGCCGAGCACGTCCCAGACGACCGCGGGCGGCGCGGGCGTGCGGACGCGATGGACGAGCTTCACAACGAGATCACACTGAGACCGTAGGCGTCATGATCAGCTGAGTGCCCACCGAACGGTCACTGACACGCTGACCTGCTGCGAACCGGGGTCGATCGGCACAGCGGAGGCGAGCTTTGCACTGGAGCCCGCCGAGGCGTACGACCCGTGCAGGTCGACCGGTGCGGACGTCGACTCAGTGACCAGCTCGACCTTCCCGAGCGCGCGGCCGGACAGCTTCGCGTACTGGTCCGCCTTGTCGCGAGCATCGGCGTACGCCGCGTCTCGAGCCTGCGTGAGCAGTGCCTTGTTGTCCTCGAGCGAGAAGCTGACGCCCTGCAGCACCGCCTCGTTGCCGGCGGCCGAGACCGCCTTGCTCATGACGGATCCGGCCTTGGCGAGGTTGCGCAGCTTCGCGGTCACGGTCTCGCTCACGGCGTAGCCGTTGCGGTGCCCCCGGTTGTCGTAGGACGGGTAGACCGAGACATCGGACGTCTGCAGGTCGACCTTGGCGACACCGTTCTTGATGAGCGCGTTGCGCAGCCTGTTCTCCGCGGCGTTCGCCGCGTCGAGCGCTTTCGAGACGTCCGCCCGCCGGACGCTGACCCCCATCGTCACTCGCAGCACATCAGGAGTGCCGGACACCTTGCCGATCCCGTCGACAACCACGCCGTTCGTGGAGGCGGGCGCATCCGCGGCGACCGCGGCCCGCGTGCCTCGATCCCCCAGCATGAACGCGCCGAAGACGGCGAGAGCAAGGGCAGGTACGGCGATCGCAGTGCGGTTCACGAGGACCTCCATCAGGGCTGGTGGAGGTGAGACGCAGGTTGCAGAGGTTCGGTTCAGGTGTGGGCGGACAGCCCGAGCCGGTCCCAGATCTCGCGGGTGGCCGTCGACCGGTTGAGGGTGATGAAGTGCAGGCCCGGGGCGCCTTCCTGGAGCAGCCGCTCGGAGAGCTCCGTGGCCACCTCGACCCCGATCTGGCGCACCGCCAGCGGGTCGTCGGCCACCGCGTGCAACCGGTCGGTCAGCGTCGTCGGCAGGTCGGCGCCGGACAGGATCGCCATCCGCTCGATGCTGGCGACGTTGGTCACCGGCATGATGCCCGGGATGATCGGCACTTCGCAGCCTGAAGCGGCGACCCGGTCGCGCAGCCGCAGGTAGTCGTCGACGCCGAAGAAGAACTGCGTGATCGCGAAGTCGGCCCCTGCCCGGCACTTGCGGACGAAGAAGTCGACGTCGGCCTCGAGCGAGGGCGAGCGCGGGTGCTTGTCGGGGAACGCCGCGACACCCACCGAGAAGTCGCCGCTCGCCTTGACGAGCTTCACCAGCTCACCGGCGTACTCGAAGCCCTCGGGGTGCTTGACCCACTCCGCCTGCGGATCGCCCGGCGGGTCGCCGCGCAGGGCGAGGACGTTCTTGACCCCGGCGGCCGCGTACTGCCCGACGATGTGCCGCAGCTCGGCCACGCTGTGGTTCACCGCGGTCAGGTGGCCGAGTGGCGTGAGGGTCGTCTCCTGGGCGATCCGCTCCGTCATCGCGACCGTGGTCGCGCGGGTCGAACCGCCCGCGCCGTAGGTCACCGACACGAAGTGGGGACGCAGCGACTCCAGCTCTCGGATCGCCTGCCAGAGCAGCCGCTCGCCGTCCTCGGTGCGCGCCGGGAAGAACTCGAAGGAGAACGTCCGCTGCCCGGCGGCGAGCAGGTCCTTGATCGAGGTGCCGGTCACGCAGCGCAGTCTAGGGTTGCGCAGCATGAGCGTCCTGGACCGCTGCGACCTGCGTGCCAGAGTGCAGCAGGCGCTGGACGCGTTCCTCGACGACCACGAGCCGCAGCTGCTGGCCATGGCGGCCGAGCTGGCGCCGCTGGCCGCGGAGGTGCGGTCGTTCCTGTCGGGCGGCAAGCGGCTGCGTCCCGGCTTCTGCTTCTGGGGGCACCTCGGCGCCGGCGGCGAGGACGCCGACGCGGTCGTCCGCGCGGCAGCGGCGCTCGAGATGTTCCAGGCCGCGGCGATCATCCACGACGACGTGATGGACGGCAGCGACACCCGGCGGGGGCGGCCCGCGGTGCACAAGCGCTTCGCCGCGCTGCACGACGAGTCGGGCTGGCAGGGCTCCGCGGACCAGTTCGGCGCAGGCGCGGCGATCCTGCTCGGCGACCTGTGCCTGTCCTGGTCGGACGAGATGCTGGTCGGGTCGGGTCTCGTCAACGAGGCCTCCCGCACGGTCTTCGACAGCATGCGGGCCGAGCTCATGGCGGGGCAGTACCTCGACCTCCTCGAGCAGGTCAGCGGGCACGGCACCGTCGAGTCGGCGCTGCGGGTGGCCCGCTACAAGTCGGCCAAGTACACGATCGTCGAGCCGCTCCACCTCGGCGGAACGACGGCCGGAGCGAGCCAGCGCGTCCTCGACGCCTACACGGCGTACGGCCTCCCGCTCGGCATCGCCTTCCAACTCCGCGACGACATCCTCGGCGTCTTCGGTGACCCGGACGTGACGGGCAAGCCGGCCGGCGACGACCTGCGCGAGGGCAAGCGCACCGCCCTGGTCGCCATGGCCCTCCAACGCGCGTCGGCAGCCCAAGCAGACCTGGTACGTCGGAAGCTCGGCGATCCGGATCTCGACCCCGACGGCGTCGCGGAGCTGCGTCAGGTCCTCGTCGAGACCGGCGCGGTCGACGACGTCGAGCAGCTCATCAGCGCCAGCACCCAGGAAGCCCTCGCGGCGCTCGACGACAGCATCGCCGACGAGGCCCGGGAGGTGCTCCGCGACCTCGCCGTCGAAGCGACCGTGAGGGCCGTGTGACCTCCGAGGCGCAGCGCTCCGTGCGGTCCTGGCTGCTGGTCGGCCTGGTGGTCGCCGTCGCTGTCGCGGGTCTCACCACCGTGGCGCTGCTGGGCACGCGGTACCGCGCCTACGAGGTGCCGAGCGGCAGCATGGAACCGATGCTGCGCGTCGGTGACCGCGTCCTGGTGAAGCGGACGCACGCCATCCACGACGGTGACGTGGTCATCTTCCAGTCCGCCGAGTGGGGCGTCACCGGGCGAACGTCGTACGTCAAGCGCGTCATCGCGACCGGTGGGCAACGCGTCCACGAGACGGTGTCCCAGGTCGCGGTCGACGGGCACGTCCTGGACGAGCCGTACGCAGTCGCGGACCGTGAGCGCGTCGCGAACGACACCTACGACCTCCTGGTGCCGCGGGGCCGGATGTGGGTGCTCGGCGACAACCGGCCGAACTCCGCGGACAGCCGCTTCCACGTCGCGGACGGCCACCAGGGCACCGTCGCGGTGTCGGACGTGGTCGGCGTGGTGGTCCGGCACGGGTCACGCCTGGAGACGTACGGGCTTCCGCTGGAGCAGGGAGCAGCGGTCGGGGTCCTCGCCGGAGCGGTCACCGTGGGCGCGGCGGTCGCACGTCGCCGTACGCTGGAAGCCTGATGACCACTGCACCGACGCTTGCCGCGAACGACCCGTGCTGGTGCGGGAGCGGCCGCAAGTACAAGCGCTGCCACCGCCTTGCCGACCTCGACCCTGCGCGGGCCGC